>NZ_JAJOND010000001.1:5194473-5500031 GCF_024700055.1 Rhizobacter sp. J219 | reverse complement strand
CCGAGCCTTCGTTGTGCGTGTACCGATCAGCAAGGTTGCCGACGGCAAACACCGGCCCGACGCGAAAGCCGCCCCGGGCGCTGGTGGGGACCTGCCGCACCAGCGTCGGGTTGCGCGAGTCGGTGGCATCGACCACGTAGACGCCGTTGCCCGAGGCTCCGCCCACGTAGACGCACGGCGCCTGCCAGAAGGCCCACCACGCGCCGAAGCGCGTGTGGTCGGGCTCGGCGGTGCCGAGGGCGGCGTCATGTCGCGCAGCAGCATTGGGCGCACGTTCGTTGGTGATGTCCCAGAACTGGATGCCGCCGATCGACTGCATGACCACATAGCGGCCCGGGTAGCTGTTGCTGAAGCCGAAGCCGTGCGGTTCGCGCAGCGCGGTCACGTTGGTCTGCGACACCCGCACCGGCGCACGCAGGTTGCTCATGTCGTAGAACGCGAAGCCGCCGCCCGAGGCGCCTGAGTCGCGGCCGAAGGGCACGAAGAGGTAGCCGTTGACCATCTGCACCGTGCCGTGGCCGCGCGCGCTGCCCGACACGTCGCTGTTGAGGATGGTGATCGGCCTGAAGACCTCGTTGCTGCCGTAGCTGAGGTTGGGCGGGCCGGGCCCGTCGGCCTGCACCGGCGCGGCGAGGCCCACAAGGCCCCGCACAAGGTGAAGCCGAGCACGGCCCTGGCCAGCCGGCCGGTGGCGATTCCCGAACGCGTCATCGTTGTCTCCTCGTGGCGTCCGTTGGCGGCACCACTGTCGTTGGAACGCTTGTAGAACGTTTGTTCTACGTTTACTGTTTTCGGAATGTTTGTTTTATAGAAGCTGCCGACCAGGCTGTCAACGATTTGTCGTTCCAGCCCTTCCGAACCGAGGGAAAGCCAGGGCCGCCACCTAGAATCCGCGGCCCATGTTCAAGAACGCCCTCCTCTACCGCATCGGCTCCTGGGAGCCGCCCTCCTCCACCGAGATCGAGAAGCGCCTGCTCAATGGCCGCTTCATCGAATGTGGTGCCTCGCAACCCGAATCGGCCGGCTGGGTCGAGCCCCGCGGCGAAAAGCACAGTGCGCTGATGGAAGGCGTGGGTGGCCAGCTCATCCCTCAAGCTCTGCGTCGAGCGCAAGGCGGTGCCCAGCCAGGTCATCAAGAGCCAGCTCGAAGCCGGAGCCGACAAGATCGAAGCCCACACCGGCCGCCGCCCCAAGGGCAAGAAGGCCAAGGAGCTGAAGGAAGACATCGTGCACGGCCTGCTGCCGCGCGCCTTCCCGAAACGCTCGACGACCACGGTGTGGATCGACCCGCGTGCGCAGCTGGTGGTCGTCGGAGCCGGCAGCACGAAGGCGGCCGACCGCGTGGTCTCGCTGCTCGTGGAACTGCTCGCGAACGACAAGAAATCGGGCATCACGCTCACGCTGCTGCAGACCGAGATGTCACCGGCCATCGCGATGTCGGACTGGCTCAAGACGCGCGAGGCGCCGGCCGGTTTCAGCATCGACCGCGAATGCGAGCTGAAGCAGCCCGACAGCGAAAAGGCCACCGTGCGCTACGCACGCCACACCCTCGACATCGAAGAGGTCGGCGAGCACATCGCGCAGGGCAAGCTGCCCACGTCGCTTGCGATGACGTGGAACGGGCGTGTGTCCTTCGTGCTGACCGAGGCGCTGGCGCTGAAGAAGATCAAGCTGCTCGACGTGGCACTCGAAGGCGCCGGCGCGACAGGCCAAGGCGACGACAACGGCTTCGACACCGACGTGGCCATCACCACCGGCGAGCTGTCGCAGCTGATCCCGCAGCTGATCGACGCGCTCGGCGGCGGCTCAAGCGCGACCAGCCGCTGCCGAAGGCCGCCTGATCAGCCGTTATGGATGAACTCGAGGACGCGCTGGCGCGTCCCCGGGTCGTCGTCGAACGCGCCGTGCTCCTGGGCGGTGCTCACCGGCCCCGGCGCCGCGTGCACCTGCGTGTTGGGCAGCGCCGCACCATACGCGTCGAAGAACTTCTGCATGCCAAGGATCGGCGTGCTGCGCCCCCCTCGAACGCTTCGCTCACCAGGTACAGCAGCGAACGCCGGTAGGCGCCGCAGCTGCCGTCGTCCTGTTCGGCACGGTCGGTGAGGTGGAACTGCTGGTAGCGCTTGACCGCGCCGGTCTGAAGGTGCGGGCGCACACGCTTGTCGAAGGTGTCGATGCGCACCGCCGGGGCCATGAAGCTCACCGACTCGAAATGCATGCCCTCCTGCACCAGCCGGTCGATCATGAAGCTCGAGACGATGCTGCCGGCCGAATGGCCCACCACGTGCAGGCGCAGCTTCTTGTTGGCGGCGGCGTGCTTGAAGTGGCGGTACAGCAGCACGAGGCCGGCCTGCTCGTCGTCAGGCACGCCGTCGCGGTAGGCGCTCATCGCATCGGCGTTCTGCTTCATCTCGCCCCACAGGCGCGTGCCGGGTCGGGCCACCAGCTGCTCCAGGCGCTCGTTCCACCAGTCCTTGAGGCCGAAGCCGGCGCTGCGCGGCACCTCCTTGATCGCATCGGCAATCAGGTTGAGCAGCGTCGAGAAGAAGTCGGTCTCCCACATCAGGAAGACCGGGAAGATCTGGCGCTCGTAGAGCATGGGGATCCACTGCGCCGCGATTTCGGCCGCCTTGTTTTCACCGACGAGGCCGCCGTGGGCGTAGATGCAGACGTCGACCACGCCCTTGTCCAGGCCCCAGCGCCTGCGCGCCTCGGCCAGGTGCACGTCGACCAGCGCGCGCACGTCATCGGGCTGGGTGCGAAAGGTGCCGCTGTTGCTCAGCGCCCCGTTGTTGCCCATGTTTAGGATGAAGGGCGAGATCTCGCGGTTGCGCAGCACCTCGCTGGCGGCCAGCGACACCCGGCCCTGCTTGTCGGTGCGCAGCGTGATGCTGCGTGAGATCTCGGTGTGGTCGCGCGTGACCACGCCCAGCTGCGCCACCCAGCAGTCCATCGCGTTGCGCAGCCAATCGTCGTAGGTGAGCAGGCCATAGCCGTGCGAGCCCCACCGCCGGCCCCAGGAGTTCTGGATCAGGAAGCCGCGTTCGTTGTAGCCGACGATCGCAAACGCATGGCCGGGGTGGTCGGCCTGCCCGCCCTTGACCGGGATCTCCCACACGGTCTTGAACGAGGTCGGGCGGCGTGCCATCAGCGGCTGCTTCAGGCCGTCGTCCCAGCCGGCGTGGCAACCGGCGCTCGCGTAGAGGATGCCCACCTCGTTGAGCGCGGCGTGCATGTCTGAAAGCGAGCGGGTGTCGATGCGGTAGTAGGCGCCGAGCGGGCGCTTGACCGCGTCGAACCACCAGTCGTCCTCGATCTTCTGGCTGGCCGGGGGCATGGCCAGGTCGTCGAACAAGGCCTCGCGGCAGGCACCATGCTTGAACCAGCCCTTGAGCGCGCCGCGCAGGCTGGAGCCCTTGTCCTGCACCGAGCCTGGAAACTCGTCGTAGCGGCGCGCCATCGAGTACAGCATGAACGACGAGATGGCCGGCGTCTTCTCGCGGCCCGAGCTGCGCAGCAGGTGCTCGACCACGAGCGCAAGGCTGAAGCCGGTGCAGGCGTTGGTGTCGCCCTGGTTCTTGACCGGCAGGCCAGCCGGGGGAAGAGCGTCGCGGCCGGTGCGATACCGACCTGCGGCCGGAACGGCCGGTCACGCGCATCGGGCGGGTCGGGCCGGGCGACGCGCAGGAAGAGCTGCGTGGGCGGTGGCTTCGCTGTCGCCTTCTTCTGGGTTTTCTGCGGAGTCTTCTTCGTGGACCGCGTCGTGGCCATGGCGTCTCCTCGTGTCCCTGCGGGAGCCCGCATGGTCGAGCCGGCGGCCGGGAGGCGTCAAGCGCGCCATCCCCCCAGAACCATCAGTCCGGAACCGTCAGCCCTCGCGTCGCCGCAGGATGCGCGCCGCCATCGCGCTCGCGGCCAGCACGATCGCACCGCCGATGATGGCGTTGACCTGCATCACGCGGTCGAACGCCTCGGTGGCACCCGACAGCAGCGCCTGGCCCAGCGCCTCGGGCAGCGCCTGTGCGGCGGCCATCGCCGCCCCGAGCGTCGTCGCGGCGGTGGCTGCCGCATCCGCCGGCAGGCCGGGCGGCAGCAGATCGGCCAGCGCGGTGCGGTAGACCAACGTGCCAAGACTGCCGAAGAACGCGATGCCCATCGCGCCGCTGAACTCCGCCGCCGTCTCCGCCACGGCCGAGGCCGCGCCGGCCCGCTCGGGCGGCGCGGCGGTGATGATCATCTCGTTGCCGAGCGTGAAGACCGGTGCCATGCCGAGGCTCATCACCACGTTGCCGACGATCAGCCACGCAAGGCCGTGCTGCGCACCGGAAAAGAAGATGAACCCGAACCCTGCGGCCGCCGCCACCAGGCCCCACACGAGCACGGTCGCCGGCGCCACATGGCGCGCCAGGCGCGGGGTGAACATCGAACCCGCCACGAAGCCGAGCGCGCCCGGCACGGTGGCGATGCCCGCCTGCAGCGGCGACAGGCCCTGCACCAGTTGCAGGTACTGCGAGATGAAGATGAACACGCCGAACATCGCGAGCGCCGACAGGCCGTACGCCGTGATCGCCGCGCTGAAGGCGGCGCTGCGAAAGAGCGACATGTCCAGCAGCGGGTAGTCGAGCCGGTTCTGCCGGCGCACGAAGAACACGCCGCAGAGGACACCCACCGCCAGCCACGGCCAGGCGGCTTGGGCACCGGCAAAGCCGTGTTCGGCGATCTGCTTGAAGCCGTAGACGGTGGGCAGCACCGCGGCCAGGCACAGCGCCACGCTTGCAAGGTCGATGCGGCCGGCGTTCGGGTCCTTGTACTCGGGCAGCAGTTTCGGGCCGACGAGAAGCAGCAGCACCATCACCGGCACGGCCACGAGAAACACCGAGCCCCACCAGAAGAACTCGAGCAGCGCGCCACCCACCAGCGGCCCGATCGCCGCCCCGAGCGAAAAACTCGCGATCCACACACCGATGGCGAACTGGCGCTGGTGCTCGTCGTGGAACATGTTGCGGATGAGGGACATCGTCGACGGCGCGACCGTCGCACCCGCCAGGCCCAGCAGCGCCCGCATGGCGATCAGCATCTGCGGGCTGGTCGAGAAGGCCGCCACCAGCGAGGCCGCCGCAAAGGCCACCGCGCCGATCAGCAGCAGCTTGCGCCGCCCGATGCGGTCGCCGAGCGTGCCCATGGTGATCAGGAAGCCGGCGACGAGAAAGCCGTAGATGTCGATGATCCACAGCAGCTGCGACGCGGTCGGCCGCAGCTCTCGGCTGATGGCCGGCAGGGCCAGGTTGAGCACCGTCATGTCCATCGCGTACACGAAGCACGGCAGGGCTATGACAGCGAGGCCGGTCCACTCGCGTGGGCCGGCTCGGGCGGGGGTTTGGGTTTCGTTCATGCCTCTACGACGAACGAAACCCGCTCAGATCGACAAGGCGCCTGCTTATTTGAGCGCCTTGAAGCGCACCCGCTTGGGCCGCGCGCCTTCTTCGCCGAGGCGCTTCTTCTTGTCGGCCTCGTACTCCTGGTAGTTGCCGTCGAAGAAGACCCACTTCGAATCACCTTCGCAGGCGAGGATGTGGGTGGCGATGCGGTCGAGGAACCAGCGGTCGTGCGAGATGACCATCACCGAGCCGGCGAATTCGAGCAGCGCGTCTTCCAGCGCACGCAGGGTTTCGACGTCGAGGTCGTTCGACGGTTCGTCGAGCATCAGCACGTTGCCGCCCTGGGCCAGGGTCTTGGCCAGGTGCAGGCGGCCACGCTCACCGCCCGAGAGCGAGCCGACGAGCTTCTGCTGGTCGTTGCCCTTGAAGTTGAAGCGGCCGATATACGCACGCGAGGGCATCACGAACTTGCCGACGACGATGTTGTCGAGGCCGCCCGAGACGTCTTCCCACACGGTCTTGTCGGCGCTGAGCGATTCGCGGCTCTGGTCCACGAAGGCGAGCTTGGCCGTCGGGCCGATCTTCACCGTGCCGCTGTCGGGCTTCTCCTGCCCCGAGATCATGCGGAAGAGCGTCGATTTACCCGCGCCGTTGGGGCCGATGATGCCGACGATGGCGCCAGCCGGCACCTTGAAGCTCAGGTTGTCGATCAGCACGCGGTCGCCGAAGCTCTTGGTGACGTTCTCGAACTCGAGCACTTCATGGCCCAGGCGCTCGCCCACCGGGATGAAGATTTCGTTGGTCTCGTTGCGCTTCTGGTAGTCGACGTCGGAAAGTTCCTCGAAGCGGGCCAGACGCGCCTTGCTCTTGGCCTGGCGGCCCTTCGGGTTCTGGCGCACCCACTCCAGTTCCTTCTTCATCGCCTTCATGCGGGCGTCTTCGCTCTTTTGCTCCTGCTCCAGGCGTTGCTCCTTCTGGTCGAGCCAGGTGGAGTAGTTGCCCTTCCAGGGGATGCCCGATCCGCGGTCGAGTTCGAGAATCCACTCGGCGGCGTTGTCGAGGAAGTAGCGATCGTGGGTGATGGCCACCACGGTGCCGGGGAAGCGCTGCAGGAACTGCTCGAGCCAGTCGACGGATTCGGCGTCGAGGTGGTTGGTGGGTTCGTCGAGCAGCAGCATGTCGGGCTTGGAGAGCAGCAGGCGACACAGGGCCACGCGCCGCTTCTCACCGCCGGAGAGCTTGCCGATGCTCGCGTCCCAGGGCGGCAGGCGCAGCGCGTCGGCGGCCAGCTCGAGCTGCAGGTCGGTGTTTTCGCTGCCGGCGGCGGCGATGATGGCTTCGGCTCCGGCCTGCTCGGCGGCCAGCTTGTCGAAGTCGGCGTTCTCGTCGGCGTATTCGGCGTAGACCTGCTCCAGGCGGGCCTTGGCGGCCAGCACGCCGCCGATGCCCTCTTCCACCGCCTCGCGCACGGTCTGGTCGGGGTTGAGCTGCGGTTCCTGCGGCAGGTAGCCGATCTTGATGCCGGGCATCGGGGTGGCTTCGCCCTCGATGTCCTTGTCGACGCCGGCCATGATCTTGAGCAGGGTCGACTTGCCCGAGCCGTTCAGGCCCAGCATGCCGATCTTGGCGCCGGGGAAGAAGCTGAGCGAGATGTTCTTGAGGATCTGACGCTTCGGCGGAACGATCTTGCCGACGCGGTTCATGGTGAAGACGTACTGGGCCATGGGGAAGCTACTCGCTGGTGGAACCGGAAACCGCGGATTATCCGGGACAACCGGCCCACGCCCCCTGAAAAGCCATCAGCGTTCCTCCAGCTGCAGCGCCGCCATCCCGGTGGCCATCACGCATGCAATCGACGACCCGCTGCCCGAGCCGCGCCCATTCGTGGTCAAAGGCCGGGGATCTGCCATCCCGGTGCGAGCAGATCGAGGTGTGGGTCGCGCCGCGCTTGAGGCAGCAGCCTGCCACGATCATCGGCTGGGCCGACCGCCATGACGCACGGGTGGCGCGCGGGAAAGAGCACGGTTCCAGAGCCGTTGCCAGACGCGGCAAAAAAGCGCACTCCCGCTTTGTGGCCACGCACGATGGCAGAGGCAACGATGGTGGAGTCGATTTCGGACCCCAACGGAAGAGCGACCAGGCGGACGCCCTCCACAACCAACCAATCGATCCCAGCCGCAATGCGCGCAGGAGTGGCCATGTCTGTGGGCCCGACCACGCGTGCGGCCAGCAGCCGAGAACGCGGCACAACCCCTTGCAGGTATTGGTGCCCTTGCCCCACTAACAGCGTTGCCATGTTCGTGCCATGGATGGCGGTGTCGGCGCAAACATCTTCACATCCGACAAAGTCGCGCGTCACGATGTCGGCCCCCACCAGATCAGGGGACCGCCGATCAATCGAGCCGTCGACCAGCCCGATCAAAGACGCACCGCCACCGCTGGAAAACCAGGCGTGATCAAACGTGGCAACGTTGGGTGTGTGCCGCGCCCCTGTCGATCTTTGTCGATCAACGGCGCGTGCGAACGCGCGGCAAAGACGCGCAGCATCCATGATTTTTCGCGATGCTGCGCGCACCATCAGCCCTCGTAAACCTGCCAATCGAAATAGATGGTGTATTTGCCGCCATGCGCTTTGACCCACTTGCTCTTTTCAGAGCTTGTGCGCGTTCCGCTCGCGAACACATGGTTCAAAGACTTGATATTCGCGTAGGCAGTGACCACCGGGAAAATATCGTCCTCCCAGATCTCCGTGAAGAACTCGACCAAGGATTGAAACGCCGCCACTGCAATGGCCCCAGCGATCTTTCCCAGCTCAGGGCCCAAGGCTGATACGCCAAACTGCTCGACCAGCTCGGAAACCTTGTCTTCGGTGTATTTGAAGAGATCGCTCAGATAGCTTGGCAGGCCACCGTTGTCTCGCTCAGCAAGCACCATGGAGACGTAGTAGGTCTTCGGCCACTTGTTTCCCTCGCGCAGATTGAACGATGCAAACTTCTTGGGCGGGTTGTAGGTCTTTGAGTCGCCGTCTTCGAAGCTATTGCCGACATTGAACGCTTCCAGCTTGTGGACGTCACCTGTTTCGTCGACCTTGACGCCACCCATGCTGATCTCGTCATCACCCGACTCCGAGCCAAAAAAGCCATCCGTTTCATCGTTGCATTTCACCTTGCGAATGCGCAGCCTGAGATTGTCGAAATCTGCCTGTGGGGTGAATCCACCGTCAGCGTCGGGCTGCTTGAAGCCTTCGATGAAAAGACTCGGGTCGGCCGCAAGGCGCTTCAGATGCGCTGCATCGAGGCGCATTCCAGCGGGAATCGGGATCGTGCGCGCCATTTCGTGGATGGACTTCGTACTGTGAAGGTCAATGCTGGCGAGTTCGCCGAACTTGCGCTTGCGTGAAGCGAGAGGCGAAGCCATGAACGCCTTTGCCTTCTGCACGGCCCGCTGTTGCTTGACGGCAGGCTGCGCACGGAATCGCGAAAGTACGATCGCTTCAATCGACGATTTGTCAGCTGGCGCAACCACCTTCGACGGGTCGCCCGCCTTCGCGATCACACGATAGGTCGCCAGCCGGGCCGTGTTCGCAACGCGCTTGGCCAGGTAATCCAGCTTCGGATCCGAAAGGCCTTCAAACACACCGACACCTGTTTCACTCATGACACTCACTCCTGTTGGTAAAGGACACCTAAAAAAGCGGAAGCTCCCTTAGGGAAAGCGGATACCCGACAAGGGCTCCTGCATGTACAGACGCAGCCCGGTGCGCAAACGGCTCTCACCGATTCGAGGGGGTGGAATGGGTGACCGCCCCACCTGCCTAGAATCGCCCGCACCATGAGCGAGATCACTCTGTTGCTGGAGCAAAGCCAGGCGGGCGACGCCACGGCGCGCGATCGCCTGTTCACGCTGCTCTACGCCGATCTCAAGCGCCTGGCGCGCAGCCACCTCGCCAAATCAGGCCCCATCACGCTCGACCCGTCGTCCATCGTCCACGAGGCCTGGCTGCGCTGCGGCGATGGGCCGGCCGGCGGGAGCCGGCGCCAGTTCTTTGCCTATGCGAGCACCGTGATGCGCAGCGTGATCGTCGACCACGTGCGCGAGCGCGCAGCGCAAAAGCGCGGCGGCGGCGTGGCCGACGTCACGCTCAGCACCGCCGCATTCGAAGAGCTGCCGAACCAGCCCGATGCGCTGTCGGTCGACGAAGCACTGCAGGCGCTGGAGCGGGTCGACGTGCGTGGCCACAAGCTGGTCGAGATGCGTTACTTCGCCGGCATGACGATGGAAGAGATCGCCGAGGTGATGGAGCTGTCGGTGCCCACGCTCAAACGCGACTGGCGTCGCGCACGCGCCTTCCTGTTCGACTACCTCAGCGCCTGAGGCTCGACATGACCGTCACCGCGCCGACCACCCAAGCCTGGCGCGAAGTGCTGGCCTTGTTCGACCGCTGGGCCGATGCCGACGAGGCGGTGCGCGATGCCGAGCTGCGCCGCATCGAGGCCGAACACCCGGCGCTCTACCCACGCCTCGTCGCGATGATCGAGGCCGACCGGGCCGCCGAGGCGCGGGATTTCCTCGCCGAGGCCGCGTCGCTGCCGGGCGACACGCCGGCCGCGTCACACACCGCGGGCACGCGCCTCGGCGCCTGGGAGCTGCGCGAGCCCATCGGTGCCGGCGGCATGGGCCAGGTGTGGCTGGCCACCCGCAGCGACGGGCTCTACAGCGGCCGGGCCGCGGTGAAGCTGCTGCACGCGACGCGACTCGACGCCCAGGCGCAGGCGCGCTTCGCCCGCGAAGGCGAGTTCCTCGCCAAGCTCACGCACCCGCACATCGCCCAACTGCTCGACGCCGGCCTCGCCCCCGACGGCACACGCTACCTGGTGCTCGAATACGTGCCCGGCGAACGCATCGACCACTGGTGCGACGCCCGCAAGCTCGGCATCGAGGCGCGGCTCAGGCTCTTCATGCAGGTGTGCGAGGCGGTCGCGTATGCGCACTCGCACCTGGTGGTGCACCGCGACCTGAAGCCGGCCAACATCCTCGTCACCGACGAAGGCCATGTGAAGCTGCTCGACTTCGGCGTGGCCAAGCTGCTGGCCGATGGCGCCGACGCAGAGCAGACCGAGCTCACCCGCGCCGCACCGGCCGGGCTGACGCCGGAGTACGCGGCGCCCGAGCAGATTGAAGGCCAGCCGATCACCACCGCCACCGATGTGTATGCGCTCGGCGTGGTGCTGTTCGGCTTGTTGAGCGGCGCCCGGCCATATACGAGCACCTCCCGCGGCGTCGCGGCCCTTGCCCGCGCCATCGTCGAGGAACCCCCACGCAGCCTCACCGCCGCACTGCGCGAATCGCCCGATGGGCCAGCCTCGCGCGGCGCGAGCCTCGCCTCGCTGCAGCAGGCACTGCGCGGCGATCTCGACACCATCGTCGCCAAGGCGCTGAAGAAGACACCCGCCGAGCGCTACGCAACGGTGCAGGAGCTGCGCGAAGACCTGCAGCGGCACCTGGAGCACCAGCCGGTGAGCGCTCAGCCAGACACCTTCGGCTACCGCGCCCGCAAGTTCGCGCAACGCAACCGGGCACAGGTGGCGGTGCTGGTCGCATTGATGGCAACGCTCGTGCTGGGCATCGCGGCCACCACCTGGCAATGGCAGATCGCCACGCACGAGGCACGGCGCACGCAAGCCGTCGTGAAAGTGCTGACGGACATCTTCACCGAGCTGTCGCCCGACGAGAGCGGCAAGGCGCAGGTGCCGGTGCTGGAGGTCCTGCGCAAAGGGTGGCAGCGGGTCGAGGCCGGCTTCGGCGCCGATCCCGCGTTGCGGGCAGAGGTGGCCCGCCCTCTCGGCCTGATGCTGCAGTCCTCGGGCGACATGGCCAACGCGATTGCCGCGCTGACCCTCAGTCGCTCGCACATGCGCTCGGCGGGCCAGACGCACACGGCCGACTACCTCAAGGTGCTTCAGGCCCTCGCCTACGCCCAATCGCGCATGGGCCGTCTGGCGGAAGCCAAACCACTGCTGGAAGAGATCATCGTCACCGCCCGGGCGATGAAAGAACCGGCCGGCACCGACCCCCTCTACGCACGCATTCAACTTGGAGAGATCGCCCGCCGGGAGGGTCGCCTCGACGACGCCCGCCGCCAGCTCGCCGAAGCCGTGGAGTCGACGCGCCGGGAACTCGGCGACAACCACACCCTGCACCGGCTTGCCCTGATGGAGAGCGCCGATGTAGCGCGAGAGCTCGGCCAATGGCAAGACACCAAACGTCTGCTGGCCCTGGCCAACGCGTCGGCACAACAGGCGTCGAAGACCGAATCGCTCTTGATCAGGTTCGAAGTCGCCAAGCTGAACGTCGAGCTGGGCCAGTATCGCGAAGCATCTGCCCAGTTGCGAGGCCTGACGCGCGACATGGGCGAGCACTACGGGCCCGGCGACACCTACACGATCTACAGCGGCACCTGGCTGTCGATGGCGCTCTATCACAGCGGCGAATTCGCCGAGAGCGACGCCGTGAGCACCACCGCCTACGCGGCCGCCCAGCGCTCGGCCGAGCCCCACGTGTACCAGGCGGTGCGCAACCTGATCGCACGGCAGCTGCTGCGCCGCGGGCGCCACCTCGAAGCCGAACCACTGCTGCGAGACAACCTGCGCGACTACGAAAGCGCGGCCACCGCCGACCCGGCCGCGGCAGCGCGCACCAAGGCGCTTCTCGCGGAGTGCCTCATGCGCGCAGGCCAGCCGCAGGCAGCAGCGCAAGCCCTCGGCGACATCCTCAGGTCTCAGCAGCAGGCGCTCGGCCACCGGCATCTCGATCTGCTGCCCACCTTGGTGCTGCAGGCACTGGCACTGGACGCCAGCTCGGGGATCGTCTCGGCACGACCTCGCTACGAGGACGCCCGCGCGCTGGCGCTGCAGGCCTTGCCCGACGAACACCCCGACAGGCTGCGCGTCGCCCTCCTGCACGACCAGGCGCGCTGGCGCGCCACAGGGCAGTTGGCCGACAGGCAGGCGATGGAGGCGTCGATCAAGGCCTACGCACGTGCCTTGGCATCAAGACCCGATGCCGCCAGTTTTTCCGTTCTCTCAGACAAGCTGCTCGAAACGGGGCCGGCAGCCAAAGCCTCCCTCAAGCCCCTCCTGGCCCTCCTGGCCTATTGAAAAGGAAGACCGATGACTTCGACATTCGCCTCTCAACTCCCCCGTGTGGCCTTGGCCGCAGCCTTGTTCGCGTGCTGGGTGCCCGTCCAAGCCGCCGACGTGAAAGCCGCGCCCGCCGCCGCCAGCCAGCCCAAGGCCAAAAAGTCTCCCACCAAGAAAGCGACCGCCAAGCCCGCGGCGGGTGCCGACGCCAACACGACCAGCAACAACCCGGTCGGCAAGGCCGACGACGGCAGCAACCTCCTGGGCGGAAAGAAACCCAGCGGCCCGCGCAAACCCGAGTTGCAGCAGGCAGGCGCCACGGCCACGAGCAAGTGACCGACTGGTAAACCGCACAAGGGCCGCTTCGAGCGGCCCTTTTTCTTTTCAGGCCGTCGCCACGGCGCTCTGCCCACTAGAACGGGGCCTGCGAGCAGCGGGATCACCCCCAGTGCCATCGGCGCAGTCCGTCTGAATAATAGAAGGTTCGTCTACTAACAAATCATCTGCGTCTCGTCGCGGCCCAAGACCATGAATTTCCTGCACCTTCCCATCGCCGTTCGCTCCGCACTGGCCGGCAGCGCGGCTCTGCTGCTCGCTGCCTGCGCTTCCAGCCCGGCCCCGGCCCCCCACCCCGGCCTCGGCCGCACCAGCGCCCAAGCCGGTGGCAGCACCGGTCTCGACCGGCAGCGTCGACTACAGCAGGCCCGACACGTGGCTGTGCCGCCCCGGCCGCAACGATGTCTGCGCGCTGCCGATGAGCGTGACCACCATCACCGCCGACGGCAAGCGCAGCGTGAGCCCGCCCATCGTGGCCAACGCCAACGCGCCGATCGACTGCTTCTACGTCTACCCGACGGTGTCGAACGATCCCGGCGGCAACAGCGACATGAACGCCGGCCCCGAGGAGATCGGCGTCACCTTCGCCCAGTTCTCGCCGCTGCGCACGCAGTGCCGCCTGTTCGCACCGCTCTACCGCCAGATCACGCTGGCCGCGCTACGCAGCCGCTTCACGCCCACGCCGATGGCGATGGATGCAGCGATGGCCTATGGCGACGTGGTGGCCGCCTGGAAGCACTACCTCGCCCACGACAACAAGGGCCGCGGCGTGGTGCTGATCGGCCATTCGCAGGGCTCGCGCATGATCACCGAGCTGGTGGCCAAGGAGATCGAAGGCAAGCCGGTGCACCAGCAGCTGATCTCGGTGATGCCCATCGGCGCCAACCTCAACGTGCCCAAGGGGCAGGACGTGGGCTCCGCCTTCAAGTCGACGCCGCTGTGCCGCAGCGCCAGCCAGACGGGCTGCGCGGTCTCGTATGTCTCGTTCCGCGCCAACACGCCGCCGCCACAAGGCTCGCTCTTCGGCCGTGCCACGGGCAACGACAGCGTGGCCTGCAACAACCCCGCGGCACTCGCCGGCGGTGCCGCACAACCGAAGGCCTGGTTCTCCAAGCGCGCCGACGTGAGCGTGGCCACCGGCACCGGCACGCCCAGGTGGCAGGCGCTGGTGGCCTCGGTCGACACGCCCTTCTTCGCGCTGCCCGGCCTCGTCACCACGCAGTGCAAGAGCGATGCGAACGGCAGCTACCTCGCGATGACCGTCAACCCCGACGCCCGCACCGACGACATCGGCGGCGACGTGGTGGTGGGCGGCAAGGTGGTCGACACCTGGGGCCTGCACCTGATCGACGTGAGCCTGGCCATCGGCGACATCGTCGACCTGGTGGGCACGCAGGGCAAGGCCTACCTGGCCAAGACGAAGTAGGCCCACCTGGGCCGGCGCCGTATCGCTCAGATGAAGAACTGCGAGACCTTCTGCGACCAGGCGTTGAAGCTGTCACCACCGTTCGCGGAGTGCGTACCGTAGACGGCGAAGTCGCCGCCGAAGGCGTAGAGGTCGAGCTTGTTGCCCGCCGCGTCGCAGGCAAGCGACGGGGCCGAGGTGAAGGTTCCGTCCCGCACCGCGTCCCAGTGCGCGAGCCAGTGGCTGCCGCCGTCGTCGCTGCGGTTGCGCCACAGGCAGCGGTCGGTGCCTCGGCCCACCACATGCACCCGCTGGCCATCGCCCCCCGTGGCCAGCGCCGGGCCTGAAGTGAAGAGGCCCTTGCCCACCGACTGCCAGTGGGGCAGGAAGCTGCTGCCGCTGTTGATCGACAGGTTGTGCCACATGCGCCAGTCGGTGCCGCGTGCCGCCACGTGCACGGTGGAGCCGGAGGCCGAGGTGGCGATGGCCGGGGCCGAGGTGAACACCCCTTGGCCGATGGGCGTCCAGTCGGTCCAGCTGGTGCCGCCATCCTGCGAGCGGGTGCGCCACATGTGGCCGTCGGTGCCGATGCCCACGGCGTGCACGATGTGGCCGTTGTCGCTGCAGGCGATGGCCGCGCCGGTGACGAAGACGCCGGCCCGGATCGACTGCCAGCCTGTCCAGGTGGTGCCGCCGTTGGTTGACTTGGTGAACCAAGCCTTGTTGTCGAGCCCGCGGCCGATGAGGTAGAGCGTCTGCCCGTTGCTCGATGCCGCGGCGCCCAGGCCCGAGTTGACCAGCGCCCCGCCGAAATCGCCCGCAGCCTGCCAGCTCACGCCGCCGTTGGTGGAGCGGTAGCGCAGGATGCGGCCGTCATGCCGCCGTGCGAAGAGCATCAACGTCGCGCCGGCCTGAGTGATGGCCGGCATCGGGTGGGCGCATTCGATGAGCTCGGGGCTGCCGGCGCCGAAGAGCGCGGCCCAGTGGGTGTCCATCGCGTACATCGTTTCGTGCATCTCGTTCACCGCGGGCGTGCCGAGCGTGCCTTCGATGTTCGACATCGCCGCAACGCCCAGCTTCTGGGGCAGGTGCAGCTTCAAGTGCGAATAACTCACATGGTTGTGGCCGTTGTGGTCGATCACGGCCTCGGCCGAGCCGGGGTTCGACGAGGCAAAGGCACCGGGCACGTGGTGCGAGTGCGGCGTCACCTGGTGCGTCTGCATCGTGCTGCGTGTGTGCGCGGTGAAGACCTGCGGGTCGTTGCGCAGGTGCTCCAGCATGAACTTGGCCATGTCGGCCGCCGAGCTGCAGACCGCACCCACCGGCGTGCGGCAACCCCAGCTGTAGCCGGGCAGGTGCGTGGCACCGTCGGGGCTGGCCGCGCCCGTCTCTTCGTTGAAGGTGTGCTGCCATGGGCCGTCGAGCGCGCCGGGCGACATCACCCCGAAGCCCGAGTTGGTCATGCCGAGCGGCGTGAAGAGGTGTTGCTTCACCAGGTCCTCGTAGGTCTGGCCGGTCTTCTTCTCGGCCATGCTCGCGGCGATGATCGCGCCACCGCCGTACTCGAAGCCGCTGCCAGGGGGCCAGAAGCTCGGCGCATCAAGCACCGCGGCCAGCGAGTACCTGCGGCGGCGATCCTTGAGGTGTTCCTTGTGCATCTGCAGGACGGTGTACGCCTTCCAGTCCTCGCCTTCGTCGTGCTTCGGCTGGTAGGGCATGCCCGAGGTGTGGACCATCAGTTGCTCGACCGTCACGTTCTTGTAGCCATCCCGCGCGTTCGGCAGCACCCACAGCTCGGGCAGCACGTCGCCCAGGCGGCTCGACCACTGCAGGCCGCCCACGCCGTCCTGGATGAGCTTGGCCATCAAGTTGCCGGTGATCACCTTGCTGATGGAGCCGAGGTTGAACTTGTCGGTGGGCTGGACGGCGTTGCCCGCGCCTGAGGCGCCGAGTTTGCGCACGCCCTGCTGGGCGCTGACCATCGTGGCGCCGTTGCGCACCATGGCCGCAGCCAGGGCGGGCACCCCGCATTCGGCGATGGTCTCGCGCAGTTTCTGTTCGAGGAATTGCTTGGCTTTGGCGCTCATGTCGTGTCTCTCCTGGGTGATGCGGCGGTGAATTCCGCCTCAACCACGGGGCGGCTTGCCTGGAAAGACGCGAACGGCGGCACGGAAGGATCACGCACCCCACGTTCCCGGGGGCTGCCGCGGGCGGTGCGCGGCCTGGCGGAGGTTTGGCAGCAGCGCCGAGCGTGCTGAAGAACGCCGCCGCGTGGTGGATCCTGTCGCTCACCGCGCTCTACTTCATGGCGATCTTCATCGTGTGGTCGTACATCGCGCCGGTGCTGCAGGCGCTCTTCCCGATGTCGGGTGAGCGCCTGTCGGCCACGCTCATGCTCTTCGGCGTGGCCGGCGTCGTGGGCACGCTGCTCGGCGGCTGGGCCAACGACCGCATCGGTCCGCGCAAGACGCTCTTGGCGCAGTTGGTGCTGATGACCGGCACGATGACGCTGGTGCCGTACACGCAAGGCCACTACGCCTCGATGCTCGCCACCTTCATGCTGTGGACCGTCGCCCGTTTCGGGATGATGGCGCCTCAGCAGACGCGCCCGGCCGTGCTCTCGCCTTCGCAGGCGCCACTGCTCTTCTCGCTCAACAGCTCGATGGTCTACGTGAGCACCGCGCTCGGCGCCGCGCTGGGCGGTGCGATGTCGACGGTGTTGGGCATGCAACACCTCGCGTGGCTGAGCGTGCCGCTCGGCCTTCTGGGCATGGCCACCGTGTGGATCAGGGCACGGCCCTCGTCGCCACAAGGCCACATGACACCGGCCTGAAACACATGCGCGGCTAGAATGCCGGCACCGTCGCAGTCCCAGTCACTGCGCCGCTGTCAGTTCTGACATGAGCGACAGGGCCATTCGTAGCGATGCCCCGCTCCCCTCCCCCTCTGCCTGCGACTGGCGCTCGCTTCCCGAGCGACAGGCCGATCGTTCTTCTGGAACCCCATGTCTTTTGATTCCCTCGGCCTCGCCGAGCCGCTGCTGCGTGCCGTGCACGAACAGGGCTACACCACCCCCACCCCCATCCAGGCACAAGCCATTCCCGTCGTGCTGCAAGGCGGCGACCTCCTCGGCGGCGCACAGACTGGCACCGGCAAGACCGCCGGCTTCACGCTGCCGCTCCTGCACCGCCTGATGCAGAAGCCCGCGGTGCGCGATGCACGCGGCCGCCTGCCCATCCGCGCGCTGATCCTCACCCCCACCCGCGAACTCGCGGCGCAGGTCGAGGAAAGCGTGCGCAACTACGGCAAGCACACCAAGCTGACCTCGATGGTGATGTTCGGCGGCGTGGGCATGCAGCCGCAGATCGACAAGCTGAAGAAGGGTGTCGACATCCTCGTCGCCACCCCCGGCCGCCTGCTCGACCATGCGCAGCAGCGCACGCTCGACTTGAGCCACATCGAGATCTTCGTGCTCGACGAAGCCGACCGCATGCTCGACATGGGCTTCATCCACGACATCAAGAAGGTGCTGGCCCTCCTGCCGCAACAGAAGCAGAGCCTGCTCTTCTCGGCCACCTTCAGCGACGAGATCAAGGCCCTGGCCGACCGCCTGCTCAACAAGCCGGCACTGGTGGAAGTGGCCCGCCGCAACCAGACCAACGACGCCATCGCGCAGAAGGTGCACCCGGTCGGCCGCGAGATGAAGAAAGAGCTGCTCGCGCACCTGATCAAAGAGAACGACTGGCACCAGGTGCTGGTCTTCACGCGCATGAAGCACGGTGCGAACCGCCTCGTCGAATACCTGCTGAAGCAGGACATCAGCGCGATGGCCATCCACGGCAACAAGAGCCAGAGCGCGCGCACCAAGGCACTCGCCGACTTCAAGAGCGGCGACCTGCAGGTGCTGGTGGCAACCGACATCGCCGCACGCGGCATCGACATCGACCAGTTGCCCCACGTCGTGAACTTCGAGCTGCCCAACGTGCCTGAGGACTACGTGCACCGCATCGGCCGCACCGGCCGCGCGGGCGCGCAGGGCGAGGCGGTGTCGCTGGTGTGCGTGGATGAAAACATCTTCCTGCGCGACATCGAGAAACTCATCAAGCGCGAGATCCCGAAGGAGATCGTGCCCGGCTTCGAGCCGCCTTCGCACGAGAAGCCCGAGCCCATCGTGCTCGGCCGCATGACGATCGGCGAAGGCGTCAAGCGGGGAGGGCATCGCCATGCTGGCGGGGGCGGCAGCTCGCGCGGGGGCCACGGCGGCGGCGGTGGCCGGCCCGCCCAGGGTCGCTCGGAACAGAAACCGGCGCCGCGTGGCCCTTCGCAGGGGCAGGCCCCGGCGCGCACGAGCGGCCCGTCCAGCCACCCGCCGCGGCACGCGCCGTCGGGCGGCGGCCGTGCGCCGGCCGCCAAGCCGCAAGGGCCCCGGCCGGAGCCGCGCCGCGAAGGCTCGGGCAAGCCCCAGCCGCGCCTGACGCAACCCAAGCGCTGAGCGCCATGGCCTCCTCGCCCGGCACCTCCCGCAGCGCACTGATCGCAGGCGCCACCGGGCTCGTCGGGCGGGAACTGCTGCCGATGCTGCTGGCCTCGCCGCAGTACGTGCAGGTCCATGCGCTGCTGCGTCGCGCGCTGCCCGAGCGGACGTCGGCGGGCAAGTTGCACACCCGGGTGGTCGACTTCGCCCGGCTCCCGGCCCTGCCGCCGGTCGACGACGTGTTCATCACACTCGGCACCACGATCAAGGTGGCCGGCTCGCAGGCCGCGTTTCGTGCAGTCGACTTCGACGCGGTGGTCAACACCGCCCGGGCCGCCCGTGAGGCCGGCGCAACGCGCCTGGGCGTTGTCTCGGCGCTCGGTGCAAACGCGCGCTCGAGCGTGTTCTACAACCGCGTCAAAGGCGAAATGCAGGACGCGGTGGCGGCCCTCGGTTTCGAGAGCGTCGTCATCGTGCAGCCCTCGCTGCTGGTCGGTGACCGCGAGAAGCTCGGCCAGCCCGCCCGCCCAGGCGAGGTTTGGGGTGCCCGGCTCCTCGGCTGGCTGCCGCGCAGCGTGCGGCCGATCCCGGCGCCTCAGGTCGCCCGCGCGCTGCTGCGCGAGGTCGCCCGGGGCGAAGCCGGCGTGCGGGTATTGCGGTCCGGGCAGCTTTATTGAGTTGAGCCGACACCGCCGGCGCCTGGCCCAGTTGTCACAAAGGTTTCCCGGCGGAGCGCAAAAGCCCCCTGCCGCTTGCAGGTTGTCGCCCACACTCCGGCGCATGCGCTAAAAACGGAGCCTTTCTGCAGTAACCGTGGAGTAAGTCACATGCGCACCCCTTGGCACACCACCTGGCAGGGCCCGGATCTCGTCGTCTTCCGCGACGACACCGAAGTCGACCGCTTCCCCGCCGCACAGGTCGAGCGTGTGGTGTTCGTCTACCGCGGCCACGGCGACACGCCGGGCGACCTGATCTACGCCGTGGTCGAGCTGCCCGACGAATACGTGCTGCTGCCCGCCGAGACCGGCTTTGCTGGCCGGGTGAACTTCGAGCGCCTGAACTTCTGGGCCGAGAAGCAGTGCATCTACTGGGTGCCCGAGGGCAAGGCATCGCTGCCCGCCCGCCTGCGCCGCAGTGTCTGGCTGTTGCGCCCGGGCGCGCCGTCGTACACCCGCGTGCCGCGCAGTGAGCTGCAAGGCCGCATCGAGCAGTGGCCGCTCGAAGGGCCGCAGACCTGGGAGCAGCGCAAGTGGTTGCGCATCGCCAACAGCCGGCCGTTTGCCGGCCTCAACCCGCTGACACAACCCGGCGAGCTGACCGAGCACCCGCCGACACGGCGCCGGGCCTGACGCGGCGGCAGGCGGGCAAACCCACCCTGGCAACAAAAAACCCGGCCTTGGCCGGGTTTCCTGTTTGAGCACGAGACGCTCAGCTGGCCGAAGCCGCCTTCTTGGCAGCCTTGGCCTTCTTGGCCTTGGCCTTCTTCTCGGCCTTGGCGGCAGCCGGCTTGGCTTCCTTCGCAGGCGCGGGGGCCGAAGCGGCTTGGGCGAAAGCGCCCATCGAGAAAGTGGCGGCGACCAGGGCGGCGATGATCTTGTTCACGGGTAGTCCTTTGCAAAAGGGTGGAGAGCGTCTTGCTCCCGGGGCACAACGCCGCCTTGCAAGCCCTCGTTGACGGCTCAGGAAAATAAATGCGCGAAGCGGGCGTTCAGCGGATGGGCGAGCGCTTCGTCCAGGCGCAGCACCGGCGTCACGCAGCAGTCCACAGTCTCGAAGAGCGCCACCCAGTGCGCGAGCGGCTGGCTCTTGAAGCGCTGCACCAGCCGGGCCCTCAGCGCGATGGCCTCGGGCCCGCCCACCGCCTGCCCGAGCGACCAGTGCTGCTGCGCCCAGCCGGGCTCGCCGAGCGTCTGGCACAGGCGCTGCCAGAAGGGCAGCTCCAGCGCGCCCACCGCGAGGTGGCGCGCGTCGGCCGTGGCATAGACGCCGTAGCACGGCGCACCACCCGAGAGCAAGTCGCGCCCCTGCGGGGGCGCACGGCCGGTGCGCGCGACGGCCATGCCGGCGAGCACGTGGTGGCGCAGCACCTCGTGCGTCATCGACACGTCTACGAAGCGGCCCTGCCCCCTGCGCTGCACGCCCAGCAGCGCCGCGAGGATGCCCTGCACCGCGGCCTGCGTGCCACCCATCAGGTCGCCGATCTGGAAGTTGGGCGTGATGACCTCGCCCTCGTGCGTGGCAAGTTGCTCCAGCACGCCGGCCATCGCGACGTAGTTCAGGTCGTGCCCCGCGCGGTGCGCCCAGGCGCTGTGCTGGCCATAGCCACTGATGGCACACATCACGAGGCGCGGATAGCGCGCGTGCAGCTCGGTCCAGCCGACGCCCAGGCGGTCCATCACGCCGGGCCGGAAGCCTTCGACCAGCACGTCGGCGTCCTGCAGCAGCGTGTGCAGGCCGGCCACACCCTCGGGTGTGCGCAGGTCGAGGCGGTGCAGCGTCTTGCCGGCGTTGAGGTGGCGGAACATCAGACCGGGCTCGCCGCGCGAGCGCTCGGCCTCGGTGCGCCCCAGGTGGCGGGCCCCGTCGTCCTGGCCTTGCTCGGCCGGGCCTTCGACCTTGTGCACCTCGGCGCCCAGTTCGCGCAGGTGCTGCGTGGCCAGGGGGCCGGGCAGCAGGCGCGTCAGGTCGACGACACGGATGCCGGCCAGCGGCAGCGCACCGGCTGCCGCCGGGTCACTCAAAGCGCCCTTCCCGCATCCACTTGGTCGCGACCCACTTCTCGCCGGCCAACACCGGCGCGCCGCCGTGCAGCGTGCGCGTCATCGGGTGCGGGCGGTCGTAGCTGAAGAAGACCGCGTTGCCCTTGATCGGCGCGACCTCGACGTGCACGTCGGGGAAGGTGGTGCCACCTCCGCCCTCGGGCGTGTTGAGGTAGGTCACGACGGTGCCCACACGCTGGCCGCCGCGCTTGAGGATGGTGGGCGTGCCGGGCTGTGCGGGGTCGAAGTAGTCGTAGTGCGGCTTGTATTCGGCGCCCGGGCGGTAGCGCAGGATCTGCAGGCCTTCGCCGTTCTCGACCGGCCAGTTGAGCAGCTTGGCGATGCGCGTTTCGATGCGCGCGCACAGGCCATGCTCGCCGCGGCCGAAGAACATGCCGTCGCTCGTGCGCGCAGTGTTGACCTCGCTGCCGCCGGTGGTGGTGACGACCGTCTCGGAGCGTGCGAGCCGGGGCTTGGCGAGTTTCGATGAGCTGGTCGCACTCTTCATGCGAGAGCAGGTTGCCGAAGACGATGACCCGCGGGTTGCGCATGGCCATCAGGATCTGCACCTCGTGGCCGTCGACGACGATCGAGGGCGGCGAGCCGAGCAGGTCGGGCTCGGGCACCGGCACGGGTGCGGGCAGGTTGTTGGCCTTGGCGTGTTCCTTGAGGAAACCGGACAAGGTGTCTTCCAGCGCGGCCAGCGCCACGTCTTCCTGCCAACCGCTGGCCATCATCGATTTGAGGACGTCATCGGGCGGGCGGCCCGCCTTGGCCTGGTCGATGATCCACTGGCGCAGCTCGGGGGTCACGGCTTGTGCACTCATGCACGGATTCTGCCGGATGACGCCGCCATACCGCTGCAAAAGACCGAGTGGCCGTCGTCGGAAAGACGCCGCGAAGCCAGTGGGCCCGCACATCGCATGAGGGAAATTCCCTCGTGCGATCTCGAATGAAGTGTGGAATTCGCCTCTTGTTCAGTTATTCACGATCGACAGAATCGGTTACCCATCGCGGCTCTTTTTCCGTTATCCCCTCTTTCCACCCACCACCATGAACCACAAGACCTCCGTTTCCTGGCTCGCCCAGATGACGCTCGGCTTCGCGTGTTTCGTGGGCGGGCTCGAGTTCGCCCGTGTGTTGTGGGGCAATGGCTGGCAATTCATCGGTGCGGGTGCGGCGGTGTCGCTGATCGGGTTGGTGCTGATGGTCGTGGCCGAGCTGCGCGAACGCCCGCTGCGCGTGCTGCGCCGCGCACGCCGCTCGATCAACTTCCCCACGCAGTGGGCGGTGCGCTTCGACAAGAGCGTGCCCAACGGCGGCGTGATCCCGGTGGCGGTGATCCGTTCGGACGGCGTGCGCTTCGTGATCGACATCCAGGGCTTCCCGGAAGCGGAGTGGAACGACCCGCTGATCGGCGAGCCGTTGCTGGTTGGCCCGCAGGGCAAGAAGTTCAAGAACGACCCGGTCGCCCCGCTGATGCAGGCGGCCGAAGCCTGGGGCGCCACTGCGATCCTCTGGCTGCCCGAAGCCAAGAGCCCGCGCAACCTGCGCCAGGCGGGTTGCAACCTCATCGTGGTGATGGGCGGTGCGCGCGAGCTCAAGCACGTGCTGCGCGGCGCCGAGATCGCACCGCGCCGCGACGCCACGCTCGAGATGACCATGCCGCCCCGCAGCGGCCGTGGCTCGAAAGGCCGCAAGCCTTCGCAGGTGGGCACGCCAGAGATGGCGTGAGCGGCCCCCTCTTTTTCCTCACTTGAAATCCCGGCTGCGGCTGTCGAGCCCGGCCAGCAGGTGCGTGTGGTCGATCACCTTGACGGCCACCAGGTGCATCACCGCGAACCTGTCGTCGCCCTCGCGTTGCCATTGGCCATAGACCGTCATCAGGCGTGAGGCGAGCAGCGGCTGTCGCTGCGTCTCGACCACCTGCGGCCAGACGACGATGTTGATGGCGCCGGTTTCGTCTTCGAGCGTGATGAACATGGTGCCCTTGGCCGTGGGCGGCCGCTGGCGGTGGGTGACGATGCCGCTTGCACGCGCCAGGCGCCCGCTCGGGTAGCCGCGCAAGGTGGCGGCGGTCTCGACCTTGAACACCCGCAATTGCTCGCGCAGCATCGCCAGCGGATGGCGTCCCAGGGTGAGCCCGACCGACTGGTAGTCGGCCCGCATGTCGTCGAACTCGGCCGGCGCGGCCAGCAAGGCCGGCGTTTCGTGCACACGCGTGGCACGCAGCAGCGTGGTGGGGCGGGTGTCGATGCCGGCCACGGCCCACGCCGCCTGGTGCCGATGGCCGGCGAGCGGCTTCAAGGCGTTGGCGTGCGCCAGGGCCTTGAGTTCGTGTGCGTTGAGCCCTGCGCGCCGGGCCAGGTCTTCGACACTCGCAAAAGGCGCGTTGACGCGGGCGGTGAAGATGCGCTCGGCCGCATCGGCCGACAGGCCCGACACGTTGTTGAGGCCCAGGCGCACCGGCCACAGGGGCGCGTCGAACGCGTCGCCCTGCCCGTCCACCGACAGCGGCAGGCCTTCGAGCGAGGCCTCCCAGGCGCTGAGGTTCACGTCGACCTCGCGCACCTCGACCCCATGCGCGCGTGCATCGCGCACCAGCTGCGCCGGCGCATAGAAGCCCATCGGCTGGCTGTTGAGCAGCCCGGCGAGAAAGGCATCGGGGTGGTGGCACTTGAGCCAGCTGCTGGCATAGGCCAGCAGCGCAAAGCCGGCGGCATGGCTCTCGGGGAACCCGTATTCGCCGAAGCCCTGGATCTGCTGGAAGATGCGTTCGGCGAATTCCTTGTCGTAGCCGTTCTTCACCATGCGGCCGACGAGCCGGTCATGGAAGGGCCCGAGGTCGCCGTCGCGCTTCCACGCCGCCATGGCACGGCGCAGCTGGTCGGCCTCGCCGGCGGTGAAGTCGGCCGCGAGCATCGCGATCTGCATCACCTGCTCCTGGAAGATGGGCACGCCTTTCGTGCGGCCCAGCGCCTGCCTGAGCTTGCCGGGGTACTCGATCTGGTCGTCGGGCAGCTGGCGGTTTTTCAGGTAGGGGTGGACCATGCCGCCCTGGATGGGCCCGGGCCGCACGATGGCCACCTCGACCACCAGGTCGTAGTACACGCGCGGCTTGAGGCGCGGCAGCATGCTCATCTGCGCGCGGCTCTCGATCTGGAACACGCCGACCGTGTCGGCGGCGCAGATCATGTCCCAGGTGGGGTCGTCGGGCCCTTCGGGCAGCTGGTGCATCTGCACCGGGCGGCCGAGCTTGCGGGCCAGGAATTCGAGCGAGCGCCTGAGCGCGCTCAGCATGCCGAGCGCGAGGATGTCGACCTTCATCAGGCCCAGCGATTCGAGGTCGTCTTTCTCCCACTGGATGACGCTGCGCCCTTCCATCGCGGCGTTCTCGACCGGCACCCATCGCGCGATCTCCTCGGAGGCGATGACGAAACCCCCAGGGTGCTGGCTCAGGTGACGGGGCGTGCCGATGAGCTGGTGCGTGAGTTCGAGCCAGAGCTGCACCATCGGCGACCGGGGATCGAAGCCGCACTCGCGCAGGCGCTCGTCTTCCACCCGCAGGTCGAACCAGTGCACGCTCTTCGAGACGGCCTCGATGCGCTGCAGGTCGATGCCCAGCGCGCGGCCGACGTCGCGCAGCGCCGAGCGCGGCCGGTAGCGGATGACGACAGCCGTGAGCGCGGCACGATGGCGGCCGTACTTGGCGTAGATGTGCTGGATGACCTCTTCGCGGCGCTGGTGCTCGAAGTCGATGTCGATGTCGGGCGGCTCGTTGCGCTCGTCGCTGATGAAGCGGCCGAAGAGCAGTTGCGCACCCCGCTCCGGGTCCACCTCGGTCACGCCGAGACAGAAGCACACCAGCGAATTGGCCGCGCTGCCGCGCCCCTGGCACAGGATGCCCTGCTCGCGCGCCCAGCCGACGATGTCGGCCACGGTGAGGAAGTAGCGCTCGTAGTCCTTCTTCCGGATCAGCCGCAGCTCGGTCTTGATCTGAAGCAGGTATTGGGGGGCACCCCCTTGGGGTAGCGCTTGCGGGCCCCCTTGAACGTGAGCCTGCGCAAGTAGCTGGTCGCGGTGTGCCCCGGGGGCACGAGTTCCTGCGGGTACTTGTATTCCAGCTCGCTGAGCTTGAACTTGCACGCCTGCGCCAGCTCGACACTGCGCACCATCCACTCGGCCCGGTACAAACGCCCCAGCCGCGATCGTCTTCGCAGATGCGCTTCGGCATTGGGCGCCAACTCGTGGCCGCACTGCGCGATCGGGCGGCCGAGCCGCGTGGCCGTGAGCACATCCTGCAAGGGCTTGCGCGAGCGCACATGCATCAACACACCGCCGGCGGCGACGATGGGCAGGCCGGTGCTCTGCGAGACCTGCCGGACCTGGTCGACCAGGCGCTCGTCGCCGCCTTCATCGCGCAGCTCGATCGCGATGAAGGCGCGGTCTTGCATCCAGGTCTTGAGCCAATGGGCATGCGCCGTCACCTCTTGCAGCGACTGGCGCACTGTCGGCACGAGCAAGGCCAGGCAGTCGGGCAGGCCGGCCAGCATGGGCGCGGACGGGATCTGGCCTTCCAGGTCGCCGGGGTGCGCCAGGTAGCGGCCTTTTTCGGCGCGGTTGCGCGCAGCGGTGATCCAGCGAGAGAGGTTGATGTAGCCGCGCATCGTCTGCGCGAGCAACACGAGATGGGCGTGCGGCTCGCCCGATTGCGGCTGGTGAAGCCGCATCTCGCTGCCGACGATCAGGTGAAAGTCGTGCGCCTTCGCCGCATGGTGGGCTCGCACCACGCCGGCCAGCGAACACTCGTCGGTGATCGCAAGACCGCGGTAGCCGAGGGCGATCGCCCGCTCGACCAGTTCCTCAGGGCGCGAAGCACCGCGCAGGAAGCTGAAGTTGCTGAGGCAGTGAAGCTCGGCGTAGTCGGGCAGCGAGATGCGCGCGGAAGGGCTGAGCGACATGGCAAGCGTCCTTCATCCTTCAGCGCACACGACACGAACACCGCGTCACCGAGAGCGTCGTTCGCGCCCTCAAGCACCAGCCGCCACGAGGCCCCGGGCCGGCACGAGGTATTGCGCCACCGGCATGCACACGCGTGGCGGCCAGTTCTCGCCTTGGGCTTCGGCGTCGGATGCACCGGGATGGCGGTCGTCTTCTTCGTGGATCGCGTCGGTGGTTGCAGGCGATGTGCGCTCTTGTCTCGTGCCCAGCTTCATGCCCAGCACATCCATCCCGGCCAGTGCATCGAGCGGGCTGCGCACCCCACCGCCGCCCACCTTGAGCACATGGGTGTAGATCATGGTGGTGCTGACGTCGGCGTGGCCCAGCAGCTCCTGCACGGTGCGGATGTCGTAGCCGCTTTGCAGCAGGTGCGTGGCGAAGGAATGGCGCAGCGTGTGCGGCGTGGCCGGCTTGACGATGCCGGCCTGCGCCAAGGCTTTCTTGAAGGCGCGCTGGAACGATTGCTCCAGCACGTGGTGCCGGCGCTCGAGGCCGGTGCGCGGATCGTCCGACAGCTTGTCTTGCGGGAAGACCCAGAACCACGTCCACGAAGATGCGGCGCGCGGGTACTTGCGCGCGAGCGCATGCGGCATGTGCACCCCGCCGCGCCCGGCATCGCGGTCGCGCTGCCAGTGCTGGCGGGCGGCGTCGAGCTGCGTGCGCAAGGCGGGCATCAGCGCGGCCGGCAACATCACCACGCGGTCCTTGGCGCCTTTGCCTTCGCGCACGACGATGGCACGGCGCGAGAAGTCGACGTCTTTCACCCGCAGGCGAACGCCTTCCATGATGCGCATGCCGGTGCCGTAGAGCAGCTGCCCCATGAGCTGATGGGCCGGCGGCAGATGCCCGAGCACGCGTGAGATCTCGTCGTGCGTCAGCACCACCGGCAAGCGCACACGGTCTTTCGGGCGGCCGATCTCGTTCATCCACGGCAGGTCTTGGCCGAGGACTTTCTGGTAGAGGAAGAGCAAGGCCGACAACGCCTGCTTGTGCGTGGCGGCGGCCACTTGGCGCTCGTTGGCCAGCCAGGAGAGAAAGCTTTCGACCTCAGGCCCCGCCATCTCGGCCGGATGGCGCATGCCATGGAAACGGATGTAGGCGCCGACCCAATGCACGTAAGCCCCCTCCGTGCGGATGCTGTAGTGCATGTAGCGGATGCGTTCGCGCAGCTGGTCGAGCAGGCGGTGGGACTGCAGCGGGGGGAGGGGGTGCTTGGGTACGGGCGAGGGGGGGGCAGCAGACATAGATGATTGGCGCAAATCGCTCGATGCTGAGAGTCAAATCGGATGACTGTATATTTATACAGCATTCTAGATTCGCCACAAAAACAAGGGAGGTCCGGCACCATGAACAGCCGCAATCGTGAGGAAAGCTCCGCCACACCCACACCTTGGCAGAGCACTCGCGTCATCAAAAAACTGGGGCCGAATCGCCCTGGCACGAGGAAGTTGTCGCAACGCTATGGCCAGGCGCTGGTCTGCGTGCGCCATCGGCACAACAAGGACGGCACCATCCGCTACACGACGGTAGAACTGGTGGTGGAGCAGGTGCAGACGCGTCAACGCCATCCACCGGGACAACGTGTCGCGGTGCGCCTAGAGCACGACGAACCCAGCAAGCGCCACCAACTGGCCCAACTCGGCGCCCCCTGGGACGAGGACCTGGACGCGTGGTGGGTCACCCGCGCCACAGCTCGCCGCCTACGCCTCCTCAAGCGAATCGTCGCCTTGGACCGAGTTTAAAAAGTGGATGCATGCAGCACCTGTTCCTGGCTACATGCAACCGATCTGGGATGCGTCTGGCAAACTGGGGTGCAGTAGATATCACGTTAGAAGTCATGGCAATCCAGCTCCGGCCACTGACAGAAGAACAGTTTCTGGAAACGTTCTCCTCACCCATGCGCGATGTAACTTCATCCGCAGAAGAAGTCGTTGATATCTGGGAGTACGTGGAAGCAGTTCTGGCAGAAGATTTCCAAGGCAGAGATACGCGCGAATGGAATGCAGCTTATGTCTACAGTGACGGAGCCAACGCTTGGCAGCATGTTCTGATTGGCACTGACGTTCCTGATGCCTTCATTGTGGTGGTCGTCGAAATGGCAACAAATTCGATTCTTGGGCACCACTTCCTCAATCTGAGGCAGAAGTACGGCCTGACCCAATAGCGAAAGAGATCGGATCTTTCAGCATGCTCATTTCGCGCCCTGTTGCAGTGGCCGCCGCCCTGTCACGAATGACTTCTAACCCTTCCATCGAGAGGACTCGCCCCGGCAAGCCGGGGCGAGCCTCTCATGTCAAACGTTAGGCGTCTTATGCGTGCTCGACGCGTCGTCATAGCGGTTGCAACCGTCCTGCTCGCATTCGCTGGAACCGCCGCAGTTGTATGGAAGCTGAAGCACCCGACGGCGATTGGTGCAGATGGAACTTCTGTCCGAGAACTGGCTGCTTGTTCCAAAGAGCTTCCTTGGGGGGAACCGACCAAGATCGAGTCGATTTCGAAGCAAAGAGAAGGCCTGGTAATAAGAATCCTGGTCAACGCCACCTGCGGCGGTCAACAACCCGTAGAGCCGGAAACAAAGGTCGAGGGCCAGAATGTGAAGATTTCTTGGTTTTGGTATTTGCCAAAAGACGAATGGATAGCCGCTTGCATGTGCACTCGAAGACTGGAGTTCGTGTCACCAAAAGCTGCATCCGTGAGCAAGCCAAAGATCTCATTCGAAGAGGCGAGATGGAAGGAATGAAACAGACGCCTAACCCTTCCATCGAGAGGACCCGCCCCGGCAAGCCGGGTCGGGCCTCTCATGTCAAACGTTAGGCCGCACAGTAGACACCCCGCGACCAGACCATCCGAGCCGAGTCATGCAGATCGAGCACAAGACAACCGTACTTGCTCCGCCCAGCGTCCTGTTCCACATCTACGAGGATGTCTCCAATTGGCACGTCTGGGACCCAGACACCAAACGCGCATTCCTGGATGGTCCGCTCCAGGTGGGTGCCAAAGGGAAGCTCACCCCAACCAAAGGCAATACGGTCCCGATGCGGATCACTGAGGTAACCCGCGATCGATCATTCACCGTCGAGTCAAAGATTCCACTGTTTCGCATGGTCTTCGAGCACGAGCTCGCGCCTACAAACGGCGGAACTGAGGTCGTGCACAGGGTCACCCTCTCGGGGCCTCTTCTGCTCATCCTCGGCCGCATGCTCGGCAAGCAGATAGATTCAGGTCTGCCGGTCACCTTGAAGAAGCTCAAGCAGTTGGCCGAGGCGCGCAGTGCGGCCTAACCCTTCCATCGAGAGGACGTCGCCCGGCAAGCCGGGCGCCGCCTCTCATGTCAAACGTTAGGCATCTTGAAATGACAGCCCCGTTGCGAAAGTCAGCAGCATCTCCAGTATGCAGCCTGTGCGGCCGGGGGTACGGTCAATGGAACGCTTCGCGGCAAGAAGGCGTGTGCCTAGATTGCGATGTCGCGGAACAACGTCGGCACTCGCTTGAGGAAAGCCACAACAGATCCGACACGCGAGCCAGCAAACCCGAACTTACGGTTTGGCAAGCAATTTCAACAACGGTACTTCGCTTGCTGGCGGGCGCGGCACTCCTCGCTGCGATTGCGGCAGTTGCCATAGCCTCTGCTATGCCATACGGAGGTGGGCAATCTGGCGTACTGGCCCTTTGGGTGTTCGCAGGCGCATGCGCCGTACTTCCGTTCTGGGTGCTAGCGCCTCTATTCAGCTACCTGGTACAAAGTTGGGCTTCTAGGCGCCAAGATGCCTAACCCTTCCATCGAGAGGACCAGTCCCGGCAAGCCGGGCCTGGCCTCTCATGTCAAACGTTAGGCGTCGCCAGGGTCTACCGAGCACTCCCGCGACCTGCCCTACTGCCCCTTTTGGTACGCTTCGGCCAAGTTTTAAAAGTGGATGGATATGGATTCCACATCTATCCACAAATGGGTGCACCTAGCCACTTGTGGCTACATGCAACTTGTCAAATTGACGTACATATCGGGTTAGGCGCTTCTGAGCCACTTGCGCAAACCAGTCCCAGACACAGCATGTTCTACGCAGACACGATCTACGTTCAACTCTTCAAGACGAAGTTCATCGTTCAAAACGTCGATTCGGGAGCGTCAATCGAGGTCGCACGAGATCAAACATTTGCTTCACCGCGAATGATCATTGCTGACTTCACGATGGCAGAGCACCAACTAAAACAAGCTGTCAAGAATGTGCGCCGGGGTCTCAGAGCACCCGAGATTCTCATCCACCCGATGGAGCTGATCGAAGGCGGAATCACGCAAGTCGAATACCGCACCTTCGTGGAGCTTGGCATTGGATCCGGTGCGTCAAAAGTCGGTGTTTACAGCGGCGCGTCCCTATCGCCCGATCAGATCAAAAAGGCTATCCGTGAGTACAAGCACTGAAGCGCCTAACCCTTCCATCGAGAGGACGTCACAAGGGCTACGCCCTTGCGCCGCCTCTCATGTCAAACGTTGGGCGGCACTATGAGAACGCCGCGCATGCCGGAGCCGAGTTGGGGTGCGCTGGCCTGTCAATCTCCAGTTCACTCCCCTTTCACTCTGCGGCGGCTATCACCGCGCTCGTTTGAGTCCAAGCCTTGAGGTCGCTCGGTATTCCCCTGGCAAGTCCGTGCCCTTCCCTCTGTGCCTTCGGTCTTGTCCGTCGAAGAGAAGGTCCGTGCCATGCGCTTTCGTGCCTTCGTCCAAGGCCCGCAATTCAGCGGCGGCCCGAGGCGCGTCGGGCTTCTCTTTCCCGGTTAGCTAGCCCAGCAACGCGCTCACTTCGCGGTGTGCCTTTCGCTCCTTGCTCGGGGTACTCAGCGTCAGTAGAGTCTCGGCCTGTCGGGGCCGTGCTTTTTCCACCAGTGCCGCCCAACCCTTCCATCGAGAGGACGTCGCCCGGCAAGCCGGGCGCCGCCTCTCATGTCAAACGTTAGGCGCCCGAGATGCCGTCCTGCGCGAAGTGCAACGCCGAGCTAAAAGAAGAAGTGGCTGCCTGCCCTATTTGCAAGGCAGATCTTTCCACTGGAAGCATCTGGCATTCCCATGCAGAACCAATCGAGCCATTCGTACAAACTGTTCCCGCCTGGCAATGGCTCTTATATGCCGCAATCGCCATAGCCTGCGTCGCATATGGTCTCTACGGCTTGTTTACAGGCGAGATGTATCTCCCTGGCAAGCGCCACACCTACACGCTTCATGGCTCATCAGCTGTCCTGATGTCGGCCGCTGTCTTGTTCGTCGCAGTTCACCTCACGCTCGCACTACTGGGCTATCCAAATCGAAAAGACAGCACTCAGCTTCATGAGCTCCTCTCAAAGTACAGCAAGTACATTGCGCTCCTGCTGTTTATGCTTTCCATCTTCGTAAGGTAAGGAGTAGGCGACTTATGTCCACGCGTGCGCCTAACCCTTCCATCGAGAGGACGTCACAAGGGCTACGCCCTTGCGCCGCCTCTCATGTCAAACGTTAGGCGGCATAGAAGCCACTCGTCGTAGCCTTCAGCGACCGTATGCAACTTCGGCCAATCCGTCTCTCGCCAGGCTGTGACCTTCGGCGCTCACTAGAAGAGGTTGGCCTAATGCCAGAGAGTGAATCAGCCTTTGTAGTCGCAGGCATCGGCAGCTTGGTCATGGCCACACTTAGATTTGCTGGCGAAACCGCGGAATCAGAGATTCCGGGTCCGCTTGAAATCCTCAGCCTTTCAGGAACGCTCGGCGTGTCTGGGGCCCATCTACATGCATCCGTCTCAGATGCATCTGGTCGCGTCTACGGCGGGCACCTCTGCTATGGCAACGAGGTTAGAACCACCGCAGAGGTCCTGCTGGCACCGTTGAAAGACTGGTTGCTCACGCGGGAGCACGATCCAGCTACCGGCTACAAAGAGCTGGTAGTCCGCCGTCGTGAGTAGCCGCAAAATGCCGCCTAACCCTTCCATCGAGAGGACCCGCCCCGGCAAGCCGGGTCGGGCCTCTCATGTCAAACGTTAGCCGTCACTACTCACATAACCCCAAATGAGTCAGCCCCTAACAATTGAGACGCTCCTAGGCCTATTCGGCAGCCTCGCTGTTCTCCAGTTCCTCGCCACGCTGTGGATCACAGAGCGATTCAAAGCGCAGTTGCAGAAAGAGAATGGTCGGTTCTTAGAGTCGATCAAGTGGGATCTAAGGGTTCGCGAGCAAGCGGCTCGTGTTGCGGAGTACATGTCATTGGCTCGAAGCCTTGGCAGCGAGAGCACACCTGCTGAAAGCTATCGAAAGGCGAATCAGTTGGCATGGGAACTTACCTTGTGGCTGCCTACTGACGTCTACCGTCAGCTACAGAAAGCCATCCTTACGCAGAAGAACCCCGTAGAGGATATGCAAGTTCTGATCGCGGTTCGTAAAAATCTACTGGGCAATGACGCGGGCGATTTGGCTGCAGGAGAAGTTCTCATGCATGGCCCTGAAGTCGGAAAGCATCGCCAGCTATTCACCAAGTGACGGCTAACCCTTCCATCGAGCTGACATGCCCCGGCAAGCCGGGTCATGCAGCTCATGTCAAACGTTAGAGGGCAGTGTGAACGCCGCAATTTCATTTCCACAGCAAGGCGTGGCGGAAATCAAAGTACACGCAAGCGCCTTCATCTACTCGACCGGCACCTTTGCCATGTTGGGCGGCTTTGTTGTCGCGTGCGTGATGCTTGTCCAGGGCGTTCTGTTCTTCCAAGTGCTAGCCGTTCTACTGCTGGTTCTCACCCCGCTGGGTTGGCGAGAAGTATCCAAAGCAGCTGATCGCGCTGACAGCACGATCGAAATCAACAAAGACGCTCTTTTGGTTAAGCGCACAGTAGGTCGGGAAGTCACTTCAAAGCCCATTGGCGGGCACTTAGAGCTACAGCTGTATGAATTGAATCCCCCTGGCAGAGGCAATAGCCACATATATGGGCTACAGCTAGCCTGCGGGGCGGGAGTAGTTAGGCTATTCGGAGTTCACTCTGAAGAAGAGGCTAGCCAAATGGCTAGATCGCTGGCCGATTGGCTATCGCTTCCTCTAGTTAACCTCGGCCTCGTTCCCTCACTCCCTTTCATGTCCGTCAAGTCACTTCTTTGAGAGGCACGATCTGCCCTCTAACCCTTCCATCGAGAGGACTCGCCCCGGCAAGCCGGGTCGAGCCTCTCATGTCAAACGTTAGGCGCCGCAAGATGATCTTCGTTCGAGAGCACTGCAAGCCGATAACAAAACCGAATGCTGCCCGCATTCAAAGGGAGTTGGGGCTCGTCAAGTCGTCGTTTGCATCTCTCACGCGCGAAGACGGAGCCTACGTTCAAGTTGCGGGAGGGCCTGGCTTATTCCTACTTGAGCACAAAGACGCCTCTGGTCATCGCCGAGCATTTCAAATCAATCCAGTTGCGCCACACCCAGACGGAACCATTCTTGATTTCAGCGCCGGGAGCATTCCTATGAATCAAGCCGATTGGTTTCTACGTGACCAAGTCGCTGAGGTTCTTCGGGCCTTCTCAACAGATAGCGCCTGGCCAGCATTTGTTCAGTGGCGGGAGAGTCCGCATGCCAAGTAAGCGCAAGGCGGCGCCTAACCCTTCCATCGAGAGGACGTCACCCGGCAAGCCGGGCGCCGCCTCTCATGTCAAACGTTAGGCGCCGCAAAGACAAGCTCAAGCCATTACTTCATCTTGATCCCAAGCTTCTTTTCAATCTCTGTCCGATCAGTACAACTTCCCTTGTGGTTTGAGCCACAAGCCTTGCATGTATAGCCACCAAGCTTCTCGGACGCCTTGCACTGCTCCTCCAGACTTGCGGGAGACCAGTCTTTGCACAAGCATCCGCCACGAGAGTTCTTTGCCGCGCTACTGAGCGCAGCATCCATGGCCTCTTGCGGCGTCTTTCCCCAGCCTTCATAGTCCTTTCCCGCAAACGCAGGTCCAGACACCAGAGCCGACACGGCCAGCAATAAGCAAGCAATCAGTTTCATGACGAATCTCCACTCAAAGCAAGAGGTTGCGGAACTGCGATGCTCAGTTGCGTTTGTCGCGAGCGCATCAACAAAGTTGTCTAGAACTAGGAGCGTCGTCCACGGAGCATCGGCGTCGCCTAACCCTTCCATCGAGAGGACGCTTTCCGGCCTACGGCCTCCAAGCGCCTCTCATGTCAAACGTTAGGCGCTTTCATGAAGCCCGATAGACCGCCTGTCGACGAGTTGATTCGATCCGTCCTTGCTGTGGTTCATCCAGAAGTTGCAAGCTACTCATACCCACTCTTTGCAGCAGATGAGACCGATCGCCCTGACCTATATGCAACGGCAGTTCTGATTGAGGTCAACAAGACACCTATTCTGGTAACAGCGGCGCACGCGCTATACGAGATCGAGAGAGCTGGCAGCTCGATCCATATAGGCGGGAAGCACATTACAGAAGTCCCCTTCTCCTTTGTTCGGTCCTCAGCAGACGGTCAAGACAGCCTGGATATAGCGGCTGCTGTTGTTCCCCTTGACTTCCTCACATCTGAGCTGCGACCACCGCTTCCCCAGATCCGAATCGCAAGCAGAAACGACGAGCACAAGATCCAGATGCGGTGCATACATGGCTTTCCGTTGACCAAAAATAAGACTGGAAAGCGAAGCTCACGTCGGAAGCAAGGTTTTCTCGCCATACGGCTTTACGTATGCCGGCGCATCCAAGAACGTGCAGGGTGACTACCCCGAGTACAAGAAGGAATCCAGGTTCCATGTTGCCCTGCAGTACCAGAACGCCGGTCGAAACGAAGAAGGGAACAACGCGACACCACCTCACCCGAAAGGGATCAGCGGCGGAGGGCTATGGGCAATACACGACGTCACCAGTCCGCAGGAGCCACTTCTTGAAGGCATAGCTATTGAGTTCTTTAAGGCGAAGGCTCTTTGTTTTTCCACAAAGATCGAACACGTCATTGCCTTTGTCCATGAGCATCTGCCACCAAGCGCCTAACCCTTCCATCGAGAGGACGTCACAAGGGCTACGCCCTTGCGCCGCCTCTCATGTCAAACGTTAGGCGTCGCCATCCAGTAGGGCCGCATCATGGTCAAGGCAAGGCACCGCTTCGAATCACAGAGCAGTTCGCAAACTCTGGCAGAAGGATTGGTTGAGTACTTTGCGGCCAACCCGCTGCTCAAGCGAGACGACGATCTGCTTTCACCCGAGGCCAAGCAGTTCTTCCGCTCACATGACATCGTTCATGTCTTGTACGGCTGTGGCACCACGATGCCAGATGAAGCCATAGTAAAGCTTTCAAGCCTTATGGGTACAACGGGTGGTCTGTCGGTTCTTCGTGGCTACACGCATCACGAAACTCTGGACATCTACACAAAGCTACCGCCGGGTAGCACGGTTTTAGCCCTGCTGTCGGCGCCCTACCTGATCGTTCGCACGCTTTGGCGCTGCAGTCGGCAAAAGCAGCGCTGGCCTTGGGTCGAGCATCAGCAGTTCCTCGATGTGCCGCTTAGCGAAATTCGAGCAAAGTTCGGCATCAAGGTGGCCCATGCAAACCGCGCCGCCTAACCCTTCCATCGAGAGGACGTCGCCCGGCAAGCCGGGCGCCGCCTCTCATGTCAAACGTTAGAGCGCATTAGTCGCCAAACGACGCCGAGACATGGGCAAGTCGAAGAAGAGTCAGTCAGAGTCTCAGCAAGACGCCAAAAGCAACTGGAAGCCGAATGAGATTCCGTTTGCTCTTCGTCTCTACTCCCTCGTCCTAGCTGCACTCTTGCTTGCCTACGGCATTTCCGGTTTCCTGAACAACAAGCTGGAAATCGCAACAAGAAAAGGTGGCGGTGGTCGCTTGGTTCTGTATGACAGGCCAGCTTGGCTGCTAGCCAGCGCCGTCATCGTCGGCGCAATACTTTTACTCTCAGTCATAGTGGACCACTACGACACGCGCAACAACGAAGGTTGGTATCGAATCATTAGGCAAGCAATGATCTATGTGGGTCTAGCGCTTCTAGCCGCCGCCCTCGTTTCATACTTCTACCTCGCGCTGCTTGGCTAGGTGAAAAATGCGCTCTAACCCTTCCATCGAGAGGACATGCCCCGGCAAGCCGGGTCATGCCTCTCATGTCAAACGTTGAGCATCACGAGTAGGTCCTGAGAGTTCTTGCTGCTTATGAGCCTTCGATCAGCGCCTCAAATTCAGGTTCGGTTCACAGGTGCAAGGTTATCGGGCGCTTCGGTGTGCCAAGGCTCAGTCCACTTTGCCGTCGTGCCCTGGCCCACAAGCAAGAAGGTCGTTCTGGTGTCACGTCGGAGCGCCTGGCGAGAAGATGGAAACGACTGCCGCGCTTCGGCACCCGTGCGATGCCATCGAACGGCCGGTGGAAGTCGGTTGGTGGTTGGCGCTTCGCGCCGCTTCAACGGTCAGAGGTTGGGCGCTGCCGTGGAAGGCAGCGCTGGGCCTGTGCACGCTCCAGCGCCTGAACGGCGAGCAAGACGAACGCGACGTTTGGCAAAGTCCGCGCACGTTCCCAAAGAGAATGCAGGCTGTCCGCGTCTGGCGAGGCCAATAGCCATGCCACGCGCGATGCTCAACCCTTCCATCGAGAGGACCCGCCCCGGCAAGCCGGGTCGGGCCTCTCATGTCAAACGTTAGGCGTCGCCAGGGTCTACCGAGCACTCCCGCGACCTGCCCCACTGCCCCTTTTGGTACGCTTCGGCCAATTTTTAAAAGTGGATGGATATGGATTCCACATCTATCCACAAATGGGTGCACCTAGCCACTTGTGGCTACATGCAACTTGTCAAATTGACGTACATATCGGGTTGGGCGTCATTACGACCGTCTGCGTAGCTATGCCAAAGCTCCGATCACAGAAGGCCCGGTTCTATGCGCTCCGTTATCACGGAGGCAAACGGAACAATGGCGTAGCAAAGGCCCAATACCTTGCATGGCGCGCGGCACAAGACCCACCGCTACCTCAAAGGTGCGACAACCCGATCTGCGCCTACTTCTCTGAACCGCTGATCTGGAACGGTTCTCCTCTTCAGCTAATCCTTGAGCACGCGAACGGAGTGAATACCGACAACAGGCCTTCGAATCTCCGCCTGCTCTGCCCAAACTGCGATTCCCAAAACACCGCAACTCGCGGCGGTGCAAACGCAGGTCGGGTGATCAAGTCCTCTGGAGGGTTTGCGCTGGTAGATCGCAACGGCAACAAGCACCACACATTGCCGGCAGAGTCGGGCTCGTTTCGGCTTACCGGCGGCGAAGCCAACCTCACCGTCACGGGTGGCTAGCAAAAATCCGGTCACTTCCACCAATGACGCCCAACCCTTCCATCGAGAGGACGCCACACGGCAAGCCGTGTGTCGCCTCTCATGTCAAACGTTAGGCATCCGAAGGAGGCCCCATGGCATCGAAGAGACCAAGACCGATCAAGCCCGCTCCACTGCGGGAGTACAAAGTTCAGATCACTCCTTGCTCGCCAGGTGAACATGCGATTGCTGATCCAGATGATCCCGCCAACGACGGGCTCAAAACCAAATTCGGGGGTACACCGGACTGGATTCAAAGTGAAGAGTGGCAGAAGTGCCCTGAGTGCAAATCAGCAATGACCTTCGTCGCTCAGATTGACTCCTTTGAGATGGAGTCTCGTGAGAATCCAAACTCCCGGAAAGCGGGTGAACAGGACTACATGTTTGCTGATGTTGGAATGATTTATGTCTTCTACTGCGTCTCGTGCGCCACCTCAGCCAGTGTCGTTCAGTACCACTAGCGTAAGAAATCGGTCTGAGGGCAGCCGTATGCCTAACCCTTCCATCGAGAGGACCCGCCCCGGCAAGCCGGGTCGGGCCTCTCATGTCAAACGTTAGGCGTCGCATGAAGAGTCGCATCATGTACATCGAGTCAAAAGCTGGTGGGCTTACGGGCCCAGCACGCATTGGCCGCGTCTCCTTCTCCAAGACCGGAGCTACGCTGTACTACGCAGGCAAGTCCTTCCAAAGCCTCAAGGGAAGTGGCTTCAAGTCAAACTACTTCGAAGTCGAGTCCGGAGATGAGTACTGGATATCTGGCCCTAGGAAAGACGGGCAAGACAGCCTGTACCCAACAAACGTCGCCCCTGTCGTAGACGCTGATGTTCACGACGAGTACTGGACAAAGATTCGAGGCCAACCAAGGCCGCCGCTGCGAGAAGCATCCGAGTGATGCTCACACCCAAAGGCCTTGTGGTCATCACACCGTCAGCCTCGCGCAGTAGCGCCAGGCAAAGCAAAGCAGTCCGTGCAAGCGCCCGCTGCTGCGCAGCACCTGCTGGTGAGGTCTGTTTGCTTCTCCGCAGCGTCACCCAACGCAAAATGCAGTTCCGGGCTGTGCCGTGCGCGCCGCCTAACCCTTCCATCGAGAGGACGTCACCCGGCAAGCCGGGCGCCGCCTCTCATGTCAAACGTTGAGCATCACGAGTAGGTCCTGAGAGTTCTTGCTGCTTATGAGCCTTCGATCAGCGCCTCAAATTCAGGTTCGGTTCACAGGTGCAAGGTTATCGGGCGCTTCGGTGTGCCAAGGCTCAGTCCACTTTGCCGTCGTGCCCTGGCCCACAAGCAAGAAGGTCGTTCTGGTGTCACGTCGGAGCGCCTGGCGAGAAGATGGAAACGACTGCCGCGCTTCGGCACCCGTGCGATGCCATCGAACGGCCGGTGGAAGTCGGTTGGTGGTTGGCGCTTCGCGCCGCTTCAACGGTCAGAGGTTGGGCGCTGCCGTGGAAGGCAGCGCTGGGCCTGTGCACGCTCCAGCGCCTGAACGGCGAGCAAGACGAACGCGACGTTTGGCAAAGTCCGCGCACGTTCCCAAAGAGAATGCAGGCTGTCCGCGTCTGGCGAGGCCAATAGCCATGCCACGCGCGATGCTCAACCCTTCCATCGAGAGGACCCGCCCCGGCAAGCCGGGTCGGGCCTCTCATGTCAAACGTTAGGCCGCCGATGTTCAGAATCCTCGTACTGGCAAGCGTGCTCATTCTGGTCGGCACCGAGTCTCCTGCCCAGACACAGATGCTGAGTTGCAGGTCAAAGACCCACATTTCGCCTCCGGCATCACCCGATGCCTCGTCGGTGGCAGCCACCGATCAAGCCGCGGTCAGTTGCCCGGCAAAGAACGCCGTTCCACCCGAGTACCCAAGCTACGCAAGGCGCAATCACATCTTTGGTGAGGTTTCCGTTGAGCTATCAATCAGCGAAACCGGGCAACTTGAAGACATCAAGATCCTGAAGTCAGCCCATTCCTCGCTCTCGAATTCAGTAGCCAAGGCCGTTCGCCAGTGGCAGTTTGTCGCCCGCGGGGACAAGTACAGTGTCACGCACTCTTTTGTCTTTCCCGAGTAGGTCCAAGGCCTGCTGCGCGCGGCGGCCTAACCCTTCCATCGAGAGGACGTCGCCCGGCAAGCCGGGCGCCGCCTCTCATGTCAAACGTTAGGCATTCCGAAGATGAGTCCTTCCCACGCCACGACCAAACAAAGAATCCTGCACGATATGGCTGCAGCCATTGAAAGCGGCAACTGGCAATCAACATATGCCTTGCTTGATCTCACGCGAGCAATCAAAGAGCCTGAAGAAAAGGCTGACGTCCTCAACAACCTTCTTGTGACGCCTGGGCACGAACTTCATCAAGAGGTGACAAGAGAGATCCAAAAGCTTCGCAGCCCCTCCAGCGTTCCGTACATTCGGCATGTGCTTGCTGAGGGCTTCCACATGCTTGAGTACACGTGTTCTGAGCCTGGTGTCATCGCAAAGTGGTTTAGCCATGCTCTCGGAGACATCAACACACCGGAGTCCATCGCTCTCATCAAAGAGTTCTCGGCTTCTAGCAATCAAGAAGTGGCAGAAGAAATGGCATATCGCCTGGAGCGCCTGAATGCCTAACCCTTCAATCGAGAGGACTTGGGAGCTTGTTCCGGTTTAGTTGACACTCCAACCTAACTGGAGAGAGTCACTATGGGAACACCCGGACCGCAGAAGGTCCCCCGGTACGAGCTTGAGTTCAAGCTCAAGGCCGTACAGATGAGCAACCAGCCTGGGGTGCTGGTCAAGGACGTGGCGCAGTCGCTGTGCATCCACCCGTTCATGCTGTCCAAGTGGCGCAAGCAGGTGCGTGACGGGGTGCTCAAGGGCAAGCTGGCCCCCATTGATGTGGCCGCCGTGGGCGAGCTGCAGCGCTTGCGCGAACTGGAGCACAAGTACAAGCGGCTTCAGATGGAGCACGACATCCTAAAAAAAGCTATCCGGTTTGCCTCGGAACTAAAGGCGAAGTCTTCGCCTTCATCGAAGCAAACCGGCAAGCCTGGCCGGTCGCGGTGATGTGCGACCACTTCAACGTCACGCGCGCGGGTTTCTATGCTTGGCGCTCGCGCGAGCCCGGGCCGCGCCAGCTCGAGGATGAGCGCCTGACACAGCGCATCGTGCAGATCCATTCGAAGAGCTTGCACACCTATGGCAGCCCGCGCGTTCGCGACGTGCTGGTCGAGCAAGGCCAGTGCATTGGCCAGCGCCGTGTGGCTCGCCTCATGCGCAGCGCCCACATCGCGGGCAAGTACGCGGGCCAGCAGGGGCGCTCCAAGGCCGGGCAGCGGCGCTTCTTCAGGAGCATTGCGAACTCTGAACGCGAGATCGAGCTGGTGCGACCCGACCAGGTCTGGGTGGGTGATGTCACCTACCTGCAGGTGCGCGGCCAATGGCGCTACCTGGCCGTGGTGATGGACAAGTTCTCACGCCGCATCCTGGGCTGGAGTCTGGATACGACACGCGACGTCACGCTCACCCGTGCCGCGCTGTTCCAAGCACTGCGCAAGCGCAACCCGGGCCCAGGCCTGGTGTTCCACAGCGATCGAGGCATCGAGTACGCCGCGCATGCCTACCGCGCCATCATGCGGCGCCAGGGCTTCACCCAGAGCATGAACCGGCCTGGGCAGATGAATGACAACGCGCACGTGGAGTCGTTCTTCCACTCGCTCAAGAGCGAATACATCCATGGCAAGAGGTTCGACACCGACGAGCAGTTGCGGCAGACTCTTAGAACCTACATCTCGTTCTACAACCACAGCCGCATTCATACGTCGCTCAGCCGAATGAATCCGGTGTCCTTCGAACTCACGCAAGCCTAACAACCGTGTGTCCACTTTATCGGCACAAGTTCCCTTGCCCCGGCAAGCCGGGTCAAGCCTCTCATCTCAAACGTTGAGCATCACGAGTAGGTCCTGAGAGTTCTTGATGCTTATGAGCCTTCGGTCAGCGCCTCAAATTCGGGTTCGGTTCACAGGTGCAAGGTCATCGGGCGCTTCGTTGTGCCAAGGCTCAGTCCACTTTGCCGTGGTGCCCTGGCCCACAAGCAAGAAGGTCGTTCTGGCGTTACGTCGGAGCGCCTGGCGAGAAGACGGAAGCGACTGCCACGCTTCGGCACCCGTGCGATGCCATCGAACGACCGGTGGAAGTCAGTTGGTGGTTGGCGCTTCGCGCCGCTTCAGTAGTCAGAGGTTGGGCGCTGCCGTGGAAGGCAGCGCTGGGCCTGTGCACGCTCCAGCGCCTGAACGGCTGGCGAGAGGAACGCGACGTTTGGCAAAGTCCGCGCACATTCCCAAAGAAAATGCAGTCTGTCCGCGCTTGGCGAGGCCGGTAGCCATGCCACGCGCGATGCCCAACTATTCCATCGAGAGGACCCGCCCCGGCAAGCCGGGTCGGGCCTCTCATGTCAAACGTTAGGCATCGCTATGAGACTACGACGCATGCGCTTCTCGGTAAGCCAGCTTCGTTCAATCCCGGAAGTTGAACGTGCCCTGGTTGTCGTCCTGGCTCACGCGTTGAACGAAATCAACGCGCTGAACAAGCTGGCCTTTATGAGCACACGATTCAGCCCGGAGCCGACTTGGCTCGCACATGCGGAGGCAGCGCAAACGTTCATTCTTGTTCGCCCACTAGCCGGAAAGCTGAACGAGGCTTGGGAAGCGATGCAGCGCGGCTTCTTTAAAACCAAGCTCGCCAAAGAGTACGAACGGGATCTCGAGGCCTCCGCCACTGAATCGCTTGTCTTTCTCAAAGGCTACTTCGGGCGAAAGAACGCTGTGAATGTTGTTCGCAACAACTTCGGATTTCACTACTCGTTGGAACATGCCAAAACGGCTATTCCTGACGAAGCGCTCCCCGATGATCTAGCTGTTTACCTACACGAGACGAATGGGAACTCGTTGTACTACTTCGCCGAGTACCTCATGACAAAGGCACTGATCGAAGAGATCTCACCACTCAAGCCAGACGAAGCTCTCGAGAGACTTTTGACAGAAGTCTCAACAGTAATCGACCACCTGAACGAGTTCGTTCAGGGTCTTCTTTTGTGATCTTTGCCAAGTACATCGGAGAAGACACCATGCGAGATTCTTTTGCGACAGTAGAGCTAGGCTCAGTGCCCGAGTCGAAATCAATTCGAATCCCTTTCTTCTTCGAGATAAGCAGGCCGGCCGGTGCGGGCGCTGCCTAACCCTTCCATCGAGAGGACGTCACAAGGGCTACGCCCTTGCGCCGCCTCTCATGTCAAACGTTAGGCATCGAATTCTGCCGAGCCATCTCTATAGCGATGGCGGAATCAATATTTGTGGGAGGAGATCCGCTTGAAAAAGGAACTTTGGGCCACACTGGTTACAGCAGTTCTTGCACCAGTAATCGTCGCTCTGTGCTCGTCTGCCATCGCGGCTTACTACCAGCACGAAAACGCGAAGCCGCTTCTCACGGGGAGCATACTTTTTGTCTCCGTTGGGACGAGAGACGAAGGAGTAGGAAGTAGAAAGACGGTGCAAGCGGTTAGCGTGTTCGTCACGCTAGAAAATCAACGAGATGCTGTAGTCACTCCCGTTGACTACCTACTTGAAGTGCAAGTTGGTGGGGCATGGCAGCCAACAATATGGCGTCCAGACTATCGACGTCATGAAAATGGCCTTGAACTCGAGTTCGATCCAAAAGCGCTTTTTTACCGATCAAATGCACGGGCGATAGGTGTCATCTTTCCGAGCGACAAGAGCCTTCTCACTAGCTCCATTCAAGTACCAATCGAAAAGGCGAAACCCCGAAGCGGCTTGCTTACCTTCGCCTTGCCGCTGGACGTCGGCCCAATAACCGGAATGCGCATCACAGTTGTGGATTCAAGTCAGAGGGAGTACGTGATAAACCGAGCCACCAGAGCACCTGACCCTAGAGTCATCCTCAGGCTAGATCCCACCGTGCAAATCGTTGAGCGCTAGTAGCTCCCCGTAGGCGCCTCGATGCCTAACCCTTCCATCGAGGGGGACGTCCAAGGGCTAGCGCCCTTGGCCGCCCCTCATGTCAAACGTTAGGCCTCATCGAGGAAGCAATGAGCAGGCAGTCAATTGGCACATGGATCCTCGCGCTGCTGATCGTGGTATCGGCGGCATACGCCTATCTGTCAATCGCGTATCCAGAACACGTGCGCGAGCACCGGATGTATCTTCTCGAGTCGAGACCCAATCTTGACTTCGAACCGCAGTCACTTAGCCAAATCGCAAGCGAATCCGATCTCGTCAGAGCATTTCCGAACAATCGTTTCCGGTGTTACGCGAATCGCCCAGGAGAGTACTTGGGAGAACGGAGTTGCTTTACTGACATTGATCGTCACAACGACGCCCCTGCAATGGGAGCTTCATTCTTCTTCTTGAATGGTCGCTTGTGGTCCGCAAGCATTCTCGTTCCATGGTGGCACCACAAAGCAATGCGGCACACTCTGGTTCAGCGCCTCGGCCCCCCCACTGGCTACCAGCGACGTCCATCTGCTGGCGTTCGACTGCAGGGGTGGCTACTAGCCGACGGATCAGCAGTTTTCTACAACCGCGAGCGATCGATGAATCCGATTGAGTGGAGTGGAGTCCTTTGGATGAGCGCCGACGCCTGCGCAAAGGCGACCAGCGGTGGCTGCTTCACAACATCTGCGGAATGAGGCCTAACCCTTCCATCGAGAGGACTTGTCCCGGCAAGCCGGGCCAAGCCTCTCATGTCAAACGTTAGGCGGCTCACGAGTGAAGATCCGACTGATTCAGGCGAACGAACTCACTCAGCTGTTGGCGCTCTATTCGCACTTGCATCGAGCAGATGAATCGCTACCGCCGCAAGAAGAGGTACAGGCCGTCTGGCAAGAACTGCATGCCAATCCTCGATACAGGTACTACGGCGGCTATGTAGGCAACGAGCTTGTCGCAAGCTGCACCCTTACGGTCATTCCGAACCTCACGCGCAGCTGCCGGCCATATGGCGTCATCGAAAATGTCGTCACTCACGCAAGCCATCGAAATCAAGGCTATGGCAAGGCAATCCTGGCTCATGCGCTCTCACACGCCTGGTCGGTTGGCTGCTACAAAGTCATGCTTCTCACCGGCCGCAAAGACGAGGCCACTTCCAGGTTCTATGAGTCAGCAGGGTTTAACCGGCATGCAAAGCAGGCTTTCGTTGCTAAGCCAGCCGCCTAACCCTTCCATCGAGAGGACCCGCCCCGGCAAGCCGGGTCGGGCCTCTCATGTCAAACGTTAGAGCGCATCAATGTCGACAGTCACTCGCCTCCTTGCTCTCGCGTCTATCGCGCTTTCCTCAGCAGGCTTTGCACAGCCCACGAAGCTCCCCAGTTCTCTCCTTGGGGAATATCAAGCAACCAAACGCATTTGCTTTCTCTCGCCAAAGGGTGATTGGAGCGATTGCGGGAACGCTATGGACTCTCTGAGGCTATCAAGCGGGCAAGAGTCACTAAGCAAGCAGATTGTTGTAGCGGCCGACTTCTCCTTCACGAACGGGCACATCTGCACCTTTGAGGGTTACGGAACGTGGAATGGTGTTGACAGAGTGCGGGTGTACAACGACGAGTCCAAATGCGAGTGGCTTCTTATCCATTCGCCGCCAAAAATTCATACGGTAGTCCTTACCCCGAATGAGTGCCACGAGCATTGCGGCGCGAGGGGAAGCCTAGATGGTCAAGTTCTCCGAAAGACGAAATCGAAGTAGCGCATCGGTGCGGATGCGCTCTAACCCTTCCATCGAGAGGACTCGCCCCGGCAAGCCGGGTCGAGCCTCTCATGTCAAACGTTAGACCCCGAATGCAGATCGTCATGTGTTTGTCAAAGCTGTCAGCTCTGGTGCTACTCACATCGTGCATCAGCTTTCCTGCGAATTCGGCGGATTCGCTCAGCGAGTACATCGCAGCCATCAGCATAGAGGCAAAACGTGTTGGCGCTCCTCCGGCAGCAACCGACAAACAGCCATCACTCGACCCTCAACGCCTGTTGAGGAACTCATTCTCAATCCTCCACGCAGCGTCTCCTGCACAGCGGCAACAACTTCAAGAGGCTCTCGTCGCCTTCGTTCCGCGCTACGTCATCCCGGCAGACATGTCACCCATCCCGAACCCGAGCGAATACTTGGCCTTCATGGAGCTGCACGTCATCTACTCAGAAATCCTAGATCGAGCTAGCGGCTTGCAGCGCGCTAGCTGGGCTGGAAGCGACAGGGCACTGCTTGAAGCGGCCACAAACAAGCTCTGTTCCGCTCCATCAATTATTGATTTTCACCGTCGAGCCTTAGACCAGGAAATATCTGTCGGTCGTTATCCTGAGACTTCCGTCGCAGAGGCTCGCGCTCTTCGCGAACGGCTAGTTAGGCGAATAGCGTGGTATCTCAGTGCTGAGAACTTGGACACGTGCCGCGATCTCACCCGCGTAAGGGTGTCCCCTTGAGCTGCGCGTCGGGGCCTAACCCTTCCATCGAGAGGACGTCACAAGGGCTGCGCCCTTATGCCGCCTCTCATGTCAAACGTTAGGCATCGGGGCAGTCTCAGATTTGAAGTGCAACACCCGTACCTTAAGGTGCTGCACATGGGAACTCAATACAGCCATCTCACAGAAGCCAATCGGCTTGCTCTAGACGCCCTGCTCATCCTGGGCCACAGCCAGCGCTCCGCCGCTAGAGTATTGGGCGTCAGCCCGTCCACCGTCTCTCGCGAGGTCAAGCGTGCCAAGGTCTACGGATTCGATCGCTACGTCGCACTCTTCGGCCAGCGTGCCTGTGTCGCCGCTCGCAAGCGAGCTGGCCGGCTGCGCCGCAAGCTGTGCCCCTCTGGGAGTAGTCGCCTGTGGCGCTTGGTCAAGGCCGGCATGCGCCTGCGCCTGTCTCCGCAGCAGATCGCCGGCAGGCTCAAGATCATGAAACACCCTGACTACGTCTCCCACGAGACCATCTATTGCGCCATCTACGCCCAGCCTCGTGGCACATTGCGCACGGAGCTGATCAAGATGCTTCGCAGGAGCCGGGCTGGCCGCATGCCCCGAGCCCGAGGCTCCAAGCGAACCACCTTGCCCAATATGACTTCCATCGCCCTGCGCCCGCCCGAGGTCGCCGCCCGCATCACGCCTGGGCACTGGGAGGGCGATCTCATGAAGGGCGCTCGCAACGCCTCTGCCATCGGCACCCTCGTGGAGCGCATCAGTCGTCGCGTCATGCTGGTCAAGCTCGATGACTTCGGCTCCACTTCTGTGCTCGAGGGCTTCACCAAGCGGCTACGTCGCTTGCCGCCCAGCCTGCGCAAGACCCTCACCTATGACCAAGGCAGCGAGATGGCTCAGCACGAAACGCTGGCCAAGCGGCTGCACATGGACATCTTCTTCTGTGACCCGCACAGCCCATGGCAGCGCGGATCCAACGAAAACGCCAATGGCCTCATCCGCGAGTACCTGCCCAAAGGCATGGATCTGAGCACCGTCACTCAGGCTCAGCTCACCGCCATCGAGAACTCCCTGAACAACAGGCCTCGCGCTATCCTCGGCTTCCTCACCCCCAACGAAGTCTTCGATCAACTCCAGCTCAACCACATCGCTGGTGTTGCGCTTCAAGCTTGAGACCGCCCGGATGCGTGCGCTGGAGTACATCGCAGCATCAGCGAAAATCATCGAGGCTCTTGGCTACAGACCCACCCTCCACGGTGCCGACCTTTCACCTTGTTAATCACGACAAGTTCAAGTAGATACTTCCGCACGCGTAGTCGGGGCGCGGGTGCGTGCGGCCTAACCTTTCTATCGGGAGAAAAATGGTGAGACTGGGTGACAAGGAAGCCTACAAAAAATATTCGTCATCCGAGAAGCGCTTCTACTGGGGCTTCGTAGTTGCGGTTGCTTGCGGAGCGGCATTTATGTTGGCTTGGAAGCCATTTATATTGCCTCTTCTGAAATGATCAACTGGTAGCAGAGAGGCGCGCACGGCGTCACTGCGACAAGGGGCCGTGCGGTGCGAGCAGCGATGCCTAACCCTTCCATCGAGAGGACGTCAAAAGGGCTGCGCCCTTTCGCCGCCTCTCATGTCAAACGTTAGACGCCACTAGAGGCGGAGCTGACTTGCGGAACGCCCATCGCGCACAATTCGGGCGCGCAGTTTGAGCAGACCCAAGGCAAGGAGGCGACGATGCCCAATTCTGTTTCGGTAGAAAACTTGCGTGAACTCCTGGCGAGTCCAGCGCCCCCAATCGTGATCGACGTCCGTCGACAGCAGGCATTCGCTGATAGTCCAGCCACGATCCCAGGCTCGTTGCGCCGCCTTCCAGAATCAGTCGAGTCGTGGGCAAGTGAGCTTCCGACTGACGGCCAGATAGTGGTCTATTGCGTGCACGGTCATCAAGTAAGCCAAGGGGTGGTGTCGCGGCTACAGCAGATCGGTTTACGAGCCGCCTTCCTGGAGGGTGGCATCGAGCACTGGAAGAGTCACGGTGGCCCGGTGCAACATGGTGGCGTCTAACCCTTCCATCGAGAGGACGTCACAAGGGCTACGCCCTTGCGCCGCCTCTCATGTCAAACGTTAGGCATCGCCATGCGCGCCAAGCAAGTACTCCAGGAGTTCAAGCAGTCTTCAGTATTGGCCTCATCCGAGGTTCAGGCTGTTGTTGCGGACCCAGCAGAACGACAGGCGCTCTACAAGCTGCTCCTGAGTGAGCAACTTATCCCTGTCGCGTCCCTAATTCGGGCAGCCTTCCAGAAGGAAGTCGAGTACCGCAATGCACTCTGGGAAAGAACAGCCGAGGATGACGGTGACTACTACGAAGGAATCTATCGTTGTGCGTTCTTGCTGTACCGTCTTGGGAATCCAGAAGACATTCCCGCGTTGTGGCAAGCCAAGTACCTCAATATGGATGTCGGCTCCTCAATGGGTGCTGAGTTCTTCGTAGGCGCCGGTCTGAATGAGTCCATCAAATTCATTGAGAACTCTGATCATCCAGAGTCCGGCGAAATCGCCGCATACATCCAGGGTTGGTTCTCTCAGCCAGATGCAATGCAATGGCAAAAAGGGTGGGAGAGAGACATGCAATCCAACATCAGCGATGCCTAACCCTTCCATCGAGAGGACCCGCCCCGGCAAGCCGGGCCGGGCCTCTCATGTCAAACGTTGAGCATCACGAGTAGTCCTGCGAGTTCTTGCTGCTTATGAGCCTTCGGTCAGCACTTCAAATTCAGGTTCGGTTCACATGCGCAAAGTCATCGGGCGCTTCGGTGTGCCAAGGCTCAGTCCACTTTGCTGTCGTGCCCTGGCCTACAGGCAAGAAGGTCGTTCTGGCGTCACGTCGGAGCACCTGGCGAAAAGACGGAAGCGACTGCCACGCTTCGGCACCCGTGCGATGCCATCGAACGGCCGGTGGAAGCCACTCAGTGGTTGGCGCTTCGCGCCGCTTCAATGGTCAGAAGTTGGGCGCTGCCGCGGAAGGCAGCGCTGGGCCTGTGCACATCCCAACGCCTGCACGGTTGCCAAGACGAACGCGACGCTTGGCTAAGTCCGCGCAGGTTCCCCAAGAGAATGCGGGCTGTCCGCGCTTGGCGAGGCCAGTAGCCATGTCACGCGCGATGCCCAACTATTCCATCGAGAGGACCCACCCCGGCAAGCCGGGTCGGGCCTCTCATGTCAAACGTTAGGCTTTCGTATGCTCCTGCACCTCAAAGAGAGAGTCACTGCGCTAAAGGCAAGCATGGGGGCACTGTTTGTTCTTGGTCCTGGCTTAGCCGCCGTCGTCGGCCTACTAATATTTGTCTGGCCAGCCTTTCCCGTTTGGCTCGCTGGCGTTTTAATCTTCGTATCGGTTCTCTGCGGCATTGGCTACATGCGTCTGTGGCGCGACAAACTTTCTGAGTCCTTGCGAAAAGACAGGTTGTAAGTCGCGATATGAGGCCAGTTCTAGATCAACTTGCCACCCACCGGACTGGGAAAGAAGCCCAGTTCGGGCGCCCTGCCATGCACGGCTCAAATACAGCACCAGCGCCCATGCCTGCGGCATCGGCTTTCCTCGGCTCCACCACCGCTCTGTGTGGCTGCCAGCCTAACTTTCCCATCGAGAGGACATGCCCCGGCAAGCCGGGGCATGCCTCTCATGTAGTACGTTAGGCCGCACAATTCCTTTGCGAATGCCAAAGCGATCGAACGACTTTCAAAGGCTCATCTATCTCGTCCGTTGCAACTTGGCGGATGGGGCGAAAGTCGTGGAGTCAAAGCTTCTTAGAGATCGCCAAACAAAGACTCTGCGAGAAGTAGACGTCGCTATTGAAGGGTCTGTCGGCGGGCACCAGGTTCGGATCTGTATCGAGTGCCGAGATCACAAGCGTATCGCCGACGTGCAGTGGGTAGAGCAGATGAAAGCAAAGCACGAGAGGCTAGACACAAATGCTCTCATGCTGGCATCTCGTTCCGGCTTTTCCCCTGAAGCACTTGCCGTAGCCAAGACGTACGGCATCGACACGTTCACGCTTGAAGAGCTTGATGAAGCAGCCCTCAAAGAACGGCTTAGTCCGAGCAGTTCTCTTTGGCTGAAATCAGTGAGAGTCACTCCTACGAAAGTGACGGTCACTACCGGCTTAGATGACGGTCTTATGCCGGACTTGGTAACCACCTTTCCGGACAATCTTCTCTACAAGCATGACGGCTCAGAGCTTGGCTCGTTACGCCAACTCGTTGAACTTTTGCTCGCGGCAGACTATCCGCGACAGCATCTCACTGAGAATGCCACAGATGAGCACAAGTTCTTTGAGCTTGAGTGGACGCCGCCCGCCCAAGGAACACCCGGCGCTCTGTTCATGAAAAAGCTGGAACCAACGATGCTGCGTCTAGTGACGAAGATTCGGATGGTCGGTCCATGCTCCGTCGAGATTGGCCGCTTCGATCTCCGGCATGGTCGCATCGGGAATGTTGAGGTCTCCTGGGGAAAGGCCATAGTGGAAGGCAAGGATGCAATGGCGGTTGCCACTCGGGACTCCACAGGCAAGAAAATCCTCTCCATAAACTTTAAGGGGCCTGCAAGTGATGCGAGTGCGGCCTAACCCTTCCATCGAGAGGACATGCCCCGGCAAGCCGGGTCATGCCTCTCATGTCAAACGTTAGGCGCTCTGAACAATGCAAACACTCACCAATCGCATTCTTTCCGCCAAGCGGAAGCGATTGTTCGGGTCGAAGCCAATGTTCGAACCGTATGCCGCCGTGTCTGAGCAAGACATCGCCAACGTCGAGCAAGAAGTGAAATGCACCTTGCCATCAGACCTGAAAACTTGGTTGCTACAGGCCGGATACGGAGACTTCAATGAAGAGTTCAGTCTTAGGAAGGAATGGTTCAAGACCATCGATCGGGGTCAACTCAAGGGTCACGTATTCTTCGCACAAGATGACCTCGGGAATTTCTATTCGTTTTCTCCAGAGAACGGAAGCATCCACTACGTTTCTCGGTCCTCACCAAAGTTCTCCTTGGTTGCCCCAGATTTCGGCGCGTTCCTGGAGGAATTCGAGCGCCAAAACTTCAGGCTTCAAGCCTGGGTCGAGTCAGCCAAGGCCCTGCCGTATAACTGGAGCGCCTAACCCTTCAATCGAGAGGACGTCACCCGGCAAGCCGGGCGCCGCCTCTCATCTCAAACGTTGGGCGTCATGAAGGCCACTCTGGATCACAACGTCATCATCGACTTGGCGAACGATTCCGCTGAGGTTGCGCCGTTGAGAGCCGCTATCGCATCAGGGCTCTACGAAGCCTACGTCGTTGAGATCGGCGCCTCAGAGATGAGGCAACGCGGAATACAGCCTGATCGATACGACCTCTTTGAGGAACTTCTTCTACAAGCCGGAATTGCGCAGCTTCCCCGCTTGAGTCCCATGCTCATATGGGACGTCACCTTTTGGGACCGCTGCATCTGGGCCAACGAAGAAATGGTTGGCCTGGCGAGGCAGATTGAAGAAGTTCTTTTTGGCGATGCAAAGGTCATCGACATTGCTGCCGAGAAAGACAATTCCGCTGTCTTTCGCACTTGGCTCAACCGCACCTGCGACGTTCACACCATGTGGTGCCACATCCACCATGGAAATGATGTGTTCATAACCTCCGATAAGAACTTCTTGAAAGCGTCAAAGCTTCCTAGACTTCTAGAGCTAGGCGCGAAAAGCATATGCCTCCCTCGCGATGCATGACGCCCAACCCTTCCATCGAGAGGACTCGCCCCGGCAAGCCGGGGCGAGCCTCTCATGTCAAACGTTAGGCGCCGCTGAGCGCTTCGGAAATGAAATCAGAGACTTATAGCGTTCGAGCCCTTGGCAGCTCTGACATTCAAACAATGCGGGAAATGCTTGCCGCATTTGGCGAGGCCTTCGAAGACAAGCCGACGTACACCCAGCAGCAGCCAACGGACACCTATCTCAAGGAGCTGCTCTCAAGCCCGACTTTCATCGCTGTTGCAGCGCTTTCTGAAGCAAAGGTCATCGGCGGTCTCGCGGCATATGTACTTCCCAAGTTCGAGCAGGCTCGCTCAGAGATCTACATCTACGATCTGGCTGTACTAGAAAGCCATCGCCGCCAAGGCATTGCGACAGCAATGATTCAAGAACTCAAGAAGTTGGCCAAAACCCTAGGCGCCTACGTCATCTTCGTTCAGGCAGATCATGGCGACGATCCGGCGATCAGCCTCTACACGAAGCTCGGAGTTCGAGAAGATGTCCTTCACTTCGACATACTTCCTGGCGATGGCGGCGCCTAACCCTTCCATCGAGAGGACGTCACCCGGCAAGCCGGGCGCCGCCTCTCATGTCAAACGTTAGGCGTCGTAATCAGCTATGCGACAAATCGAGAAGCTTATGTCTGTCGCGGCAGCTCATGCCGCAACCCTTTCCACGCCCGAATCAATTCGCTTGGTGTGTCAGGCGCTCCGAGACTCGCTAACCCCTTTTGAGGTGGCTAAAGAGGCTGCGTTCGAACACATTAAGAATGGCCCTGGCCTCTACTACATCGAAGTGAAGTTTCCTTTCCGCACTGAAGTTGAGCTAACAAAGTTCATTCAGCAATGGGGAGCAGTACGGGCACCAAACAATCCTGGTGCCACGGCACGCGCCTATCCATCCCGCGCAAAGAAGCACCTTATCAAGGTGAAAAATGGAGAGTTTGTACCCTTCTACTTGGGCAAGCACATGCAAGTACGAGGGCGAGTCGGGCAGCATCTTTCTGGCTTGGCGACTTCAACAACCTATGGGCTGAAGCTCCTAGCCAGATCGCATTTGCTTGATGGGTGTTCGTTTCAAGTTGGAGCGGCAACGTTCGAAATCCCACGCCAAGCCTACTTTTGTGTCGCGTTTCTCGAAGAAGGCGCGCGCAAGAATCTTCAGCCAATCATCGGAAAGCAGTGAACCCGACGCCTAACCCTTCCATCGAGAGGACGCTGCCCGGCAAGCCGGTCAGCGCCTCTCATGTCACACGTTGAGCGTCACTAGACCAGGGATCAACCATGGTGGTTCGCGTAGTTCGGTTAGGTAGCGCGCGCATCCAGGGTGAAGGCATCCGCATTGGCACCGTCCGTCGCCCTCCCCGCGGAGTCCCGAAGACTGAGTTCTCCTCACAGAACTGGTATGACGTATGGTTTCCAAACCTCGCGCCCAGCGTCGAAACGATGAAGCTTGGTCAGCAGGCAGAAAACGCGGCCGAGTGGGCCAAGTTCACCAAGAAGTACAAGACCGAAATGTCTGCGCCAGAAGCGAGCCATTTGCTTGAATTGCTGGCCAAGCTTTCTCACAGCAGCGACTTCTCAATCGGTTGCTACTGCGAAGTCGAAGCACGCTGCCATCGCTCAATTCTTCGTGCTCTCCTGGCCGAAAGAGGCGCGGCTGTAGAGTGAGAGTGCCATGCGCAACATGACGCCCAACCCTTCCATCGAGAGGACGTCGCCCGGCAAGCCGGGCGCCGCCTCTCATGTCAAACGTTAGGCGTCGCCACAAGAAGCGTCGGTCGACCAGCACTTGTCATCACATCGCCATGTCAAACGTTAGGCGTCGCCACAAGAAGCGTCGGTCGACCAGCACTTGTCATCACATCGCCATGTCAAACGGCATAAACATCAACCTGTCAGACGATGAGGCACTCGTTCTGTTTGAGTTCTTTGCACGCTTCCACGAAACAAATCTATTCCGTATGCAAAACAACGCTGAGTTCGTAGCGTTCATGCGCATTTCTGGTCAGCTAGATAAGGCTCTGGTTGCCCCATTTCAGCCCACGTATCAAGAACAGATTGAAGAAGCTCGCACCCGGCTTACGGAAGGTCACTACGAGCTGGCTCCCGGGGTAGAGCCTGACGCAAGCAATGAGAACCGCACGTAACCCTCTCATCGAGAGGCAAGCCAGTAGTCGCGCATCAGCCTCGCGCTGTCGCGCCAGGCAAAGCAGGCCGTGCGAGCACCCGCTGCTTCGTAGCACGTGCTGGTGAGGTACGTTTGCTTGCCAGCGGCGCCACCCAACGCAAAATGCAAGTCCGGGCTGTGCGAATAGCGCCGCCTAACCCTTCCATCGAGAGGACCCGCCCCGGCAAGCCGGGTCGGGCCTCTCATGTCAAACGTTAGACGCCGCTGAATGCCCTGGCTCGTCGTCGCAAAGATGCTTTGGGCTGCACCGTGCTCCGCGATCGGCCTGCTACTGGCAACCATTCCTTTGGCACTCGGTGGCAAGGCAGCTTGGCGTCAGGGCGCACTGGAAGTCACCTATCGCCAGAGTCAAGCCAGTTGCGGCAAGCTTGCTCGTTCGTTGCCCTTTCGTGGCATTGTTTTCGGCCAGGTCATCCTGGCTGTCAGCGAAGAAGAGCTTTTCCGTATCGGCCCACATGAGCGAGTCCACGTTGAGCAATACGAGCGCTGGGGCCCGGTCTTCTTCCTTGCCTACGGGCTTTCAGGCCTTGGGCAGCTACTTCATGGCCGCAGTCCGTACTGGTACAACCACTTTGAGGTTCAGGCTCGTCAGCGAAGCACCGAGGTCCATCGTGCGAGCGGCGGCGTCTAACCCTTCCATCGAGAGGACGTCACCCGGCAAGCCGGGCGCCGCCTCTCATGTCAAACGTTAGGCCGCATATGCGAATCACCTGGAAAGTCTCCGCAGTTGCTCTGCTTGCGCTTGTGGGGTGCAGTAAGGCACCAAGCGTCGAAGTACGCATCCTCCCGAAGTCGTATCAAGTGGGCGCAATTAAGTCGGAGCTTGCAACGACAGCAGTAGATGAAGTCGTTCGTGTAAAGGCAGGCTATGTTCTTATCCTCACCTGCACTACAACACCGCCAGCCAAGGTCGAGCAGTTCCGCCGTGAGTTGCTTGCGAGAGCGCAACCCGAGGTTCAGCTGTCCTTTCTCAAAGAGGGTTGCAGCGAGTAGCCTCTCTTCCAGAGATACGCTGTGCAGAGTAGGCAGCTATCTAGTCTCCCGCACCGACCCCATCAATCGAGTCATGCCAACAATGCGGCCTAACCAGTCAATCGAGGCGACAGCCACCGGCGTACAACGCTCTGGCGCTTTTGCCTGCGCCGTGCCGCCGGTGTCTGCGCCTCATCTCCAACGTTAGGCTGCAGGGCAGTCTCAGATTTGAAGTGCAACACCCGTACCTTAAGGTGCTGCACATGGGAACTCAATACAGCCATCTCACAGAAGCCAATCGGCTTGCTCTAGACGCCCTGCTCATCCTGGGCCACAGCCAGCGCTCCGCCGCTAGAGTATTGGGCGTCAGCCCGTCCACCGTCTCTCGCGAGGTCAAGCGTGCCAAGGTCTACGGATTCGATCGCTACGTCGCACTCTTCGGCCAGCGTGCCTGTGTCGCCGCTCGCAAGCGAGCTGGCCGGCTGCGCCGCAAGCTGTGCCCCTCTGGGAGTAGTCGCCTGTGGCGCTTGGTCAAGGCCGGCATGCGCCTGCGCCTGTCTCCGCAGCAGATCGCCGGCAGGCTCAAGATCATGAAACACCCTGACTACGTCTCCCACGAGACCATCTATTGCGCCATCTACGCCCAGCCTCGTGGCACATTGCGCACGGAGCTGATCAAGATGCTTCGCAGGAGCCGGGCTGGCCGCATGCCCCGAGCCCGAGGCTCCAAGCGAACCACCTTGCCCAATATGACTTCCATCGCCCTGCGCCCGCCCGAGGTCGCCGCCCGCATCACGCCTGGGCACTGGGAGGGCGATCTCATGAAGGGCGCTCGCAACGCCTCTGCCATCGGCACCCTCGTGGAGCGCATCAGTCGTCGCGTCATGCTGGTCAAGCTCGATGACTTCGGCTCCACTTCTGTGCTCGAGGGCTTCACCAAGCGGCTACGTCGCTTGCCGCCCAGCCTGCGCAAGACCCTCACCTATGACCAAGGCAGCGAGATGGCTCAGCACGAAACGCTGGCCAAGCGGCTGCACATGGACATCTTCTTCTGTGACCCGCACAGCCCATGGCAGCGCGGATCCAACGAAAACGCCAATGGCCTCATCCGCGAGTACCTGCCCAAAGGCATGGATCTGAGCACCGTCACTCAGGCTCAGCTCACCGCCATCGAGAACTCCCTGAACAACAGGCCTCGCGCTATCCTCGGCTTCCTCACCCCCAACGAAGTCTTCGATCAACTCCAGCTCAACCACATCGCTGGTGTTGCGCTTCAAGCTTGAGACCGCCCTGAATGCCGTATTGCCCCAACTGCAACGCCAAGCTTGATCCGCAAAGCCTCAAGGCTAGAGCGTGTTGGAACTGCGACGCTGATTTCGGCAAGGAGGCTCAGTGGCGGCCTACTCACTTGCCGTCTGGGCGGTTTCGGAAACTCAAGGCTGAGACCCAAGCGCAAGTACGCCTTCAGCCGGAGCATCAAACCAGCCCTGTACTCAAAGCACTGTTGGCCGCGCTGTTCCTTACTGTTCTCACTTTTTCAGTCGGACTTTCGGCTCTGCGTGATTTCAAGAACGAGGTCAGATCTGGCGTCATAGAGCTTGAGTTCGAAATCAGCGAACAGCAGGAAATCTACAAGACAGTTCTACTTAGGCGGAGTGAGCGTCCCGCTCTGTTCTGGGTCCATGAACTGAAGTACGTCGCAGCAACGATCGGCGTGCTATTCATCACAATAGTCACATGGGTTGCGTTTTCTCTTCACATCACGCGCGGCTTTCCTGAGATACCACCAGACCACCCACTCAAATCGGAACTTCAGGTTCTTATCTATACGGCTCTGGTCTGTGCGCTCTACTTCTGTTGCGCGCACTTTGGCGTTGTCCTTCTGCATCCTTGGCTTTTTCCATAGATCGCCACTCGTCTAAGCCGAGCACATGTGCACCGAGACGCCTAACCCTTCAATCAACCGGACATGCCCCGGCAAGCCGGGTCATGCCGGTTATCTCAAACGTTGGGCGGCACTATGAAACTGCCATGCATGTCAGAGCCGAGCTGGTGTGCACTGGCTTGGCGTCGGCTGCAGCCCACCATTTCCCTCCCCTTGCACCGTGCGGCTGTAGTCGCCACCCTCGCTTGAGTCCAGGCCGTGAGTTGCCGTGCCCTCGCTCAAGTCTTTCCTGGGCAAGTCCGTGCCCTTCCCTTCTGTGCCTCCGGTCTTGCCCGTGAAAAAAGAAGGTCGGTGCCATGCGCGTTCGTGCCTTCGCTCAAGGCCGGCAATTCGTGGCAGTTCATGGGCGCATGGGCTTGCTCATTCCCCCGGTTGGTCTGTCAAGCAGCGCGCTCGCTTTTAGGCAGGCCGTTCGCCCATTGCTCGGGCTGCTTGTCGTCAGTAGAGTCTTCGTCCGCGAGGGCCGTGCTTGTTCCACCAGTGCCGCCCAACCCTTCCATCGAGAGGACGTCACCCGGCAAGCCGGGCGCCGCCTCTCATGTCAAACGTTGAGCATCACGAGTAGGTCCTGAGAGTTCTTGCTGCTTATGAGCCTTCGGTCAGCGCCTCAAATTCAGGTTCGGTTCACAGGTGCAAGGTCATCGGGCGCTTCGTTGTGCCAAGGCTCCGTCCACTTTGCCGTTGTGCCCTGGCCCACAAGCAAGAAGGTCGTTCTGGCGTCACGTCGGAGCTCCTGGCGAGAAGACGGAAGGGACTGCCACGCTTCGGCACCCGTGCGATGCCATCGAACGGCCGGTGAAAGTCGGTTGGTGGTTGGCGCTTCGCGCCGCTTCAGTAGTCAGAGGTTGGGCGCTGCCGTGGAAGGCAGCGCTGGGCCTGCGCGAGTTCCAGCGCCTGAGCGGCTGCAAAGAAGAACGCGACGCTTGGCTAAGTCCGCGCAGGTTCCCAAAGAGAATGCTGGGTGTCCGCGCTTGGTGAGGCCAATAGCCATGCCACGCGCGATGCTCAACCCTTCCATCGAGAGGACGTCGCCCGGCAAGCCGGTCGCCGCCTCTCATGTCAAACGTTGGGCATCACTGAAATCCAGAGGTTGACCAAGCGTATCCTGTAGACTACATTTCGGTATGCGCATTCAGATCACTGAGGTCTACCGAGATTGGATCAATGGGCTCAAAGATCGCACCACTCGGGCACGCATTCAGGTCAGGGTCGATCGGCTCGCTCATGGCAATCCTGGCCAACATCGAAACCTGACTGATGGTGTCTCCGAGCTGAAGATCGACGTAGGGCCTGGCTACCGGGTTTACTACACCGAGAGGAATGGTGAACTCATCGTCCTTCTCGCTGGTGGAGACAAGTCCAGTCAAGCACAAGACATCAAGGCGGCTATTGCGCTTGCCCGAAACCTCTAGGAGTACCGAGATGGCAAAAGCTAAGGCAACCCCGAAGACGAAGACTCTCGCATACGACGTAGCAGAACAGCTGCGCACGCCCGAAGAAATGGCGGCCTACCTTGATGCTTGGTTCGTTGAGGCTCCTGACGATGCCGCGGGTATTGCCAGAGCATTGGGCGATATCGCTCGCGCCAAAGGCATGACTCAAGTCGCACGCGATGCAGGTTTGAGTCGAGAGAGTCTTTACAAGGCTCTCAGCGAAAACGGAAACCCGAGCTTCGCAACCGTCCTGAAGGTAGCTCGTGCGCTTGGCGTTCGCCTTCACGCAGAGGCTGCATAAGGCTGGGTCACGCCGCGCCGGTGATGCCCAACCCTTCCATCGAGAGGACGTGCCCCGGCAAGCCGAGGCCCGCCTCTCATGTCAAACGTTAGGCGTCGCATGAAACCGTGGACTCCGTCAACGAAAGAGGAAGTCGAGGCTCTTTTCGAAGAAGCGCTTGAGAAGCTTCCTCACAGTCTTCGCTTGCGTTTCGAGGCCATTGCTATTCCGCCAAGAGCAGTTCCGATTCAAGATTCACCCGGTGAAGTCGTCTTTGTGATGGCTGAACACGAAGGCAAGATCGTCTACTGGTCTGATGTCGAAGACGGTTGGGAATTCGAAGCACCAAACGAACGCGGCGGTATAGATACCCGAGGCTGCAATCAGTTTGAACTGTCACACGTCGCCCACCAGATCTTTAGTGAACCCGATACTCACTAGCCTCGTAGCCCGGTGGCAAGTGCACCCTACTCCGGCCTCGCGCAGTCGCGCCAGGCAAAGCAGGCCGTGCGAGCACCCGCTGCTTCGCAGCACGTGCTGGTGAGGCGCATTTGCTTGCCGATAGCGCCACCCAACGCAAAATGCAGTTCCGGGCTGTGCCATGCGCGCCGCCTAACCCTTCCATCGAGAGGACGTCGGAGCTTGTTCCGGTTTAGTTGACACTCAAACCTAACGGAGAGAGTCGCTATGGGAACACCCGGGCCGCAGAAGGTCCCCCGGTACGAGCTTGAGTTCAAGCTCAAGGCCGTACAGATGAGTCACCAGCCTGGGGTGCTGGTCAAAGACGTGGCGCAGTCGCTGTGCATTCACCCGTTCATGCTGTCCAAGTGGCGCAAGCAGGTGCGTGACGGGGTGCTCAAGGGCAAACTGGCGCCCATTGATGTGTCCGCTGTGGGCGAGCTGCAGCGCCTGCGCGAGCTGGAGCACAAGTACAAGCGGCTTCAGATGGAGCACGACATCTTAAAAAAAGCTATCCGGTTTGCCTCAGAACTAAAGGCGAAGTCTTCGCCTTCATCGAAGCAAACCGGCAAGCCTGGCCGGTCGCGGTGATGTGCGACCACTTCAACGTCACCCGTTCGGGCTTCTACGCCTGGTGCTCGCGTGAGCCCGGGCCGCGCCAGCTCGAAGATGAGCAGCTGACCCCGCGCATCGTGCAGATCCATTCGAAGAGCTTGCACACCTACGGCAGCCCACGCGTTCGCGACGTGCTGGTCGAGCAAGGCCAACGCATCGGCCAGCGCCGTGTGGCTCGCCTCATGCGCAGCGCCCACATCACAGGCAAATACGCTGGACAGCAGGGGCGCTCCAAGGCCGGCAAGCGGCGCTTCTTCAGGAGCATCCCGAACTCGGAACGAGAGATCGAGCTGGTGCGCCCGGACCAGGTCTGGGTGGGCGATGTTACTTACCTGCAGGTTCGCGGCCAATGGCGCTACCTGGCCGTGGTGATGGACAAGTTCTCACGCCGCATCCTGGGTTGGAGCCTGGATACGACGCGCGACGTCAGGCTCACGCGTGCCGCGCTGTTCCAGGCGCTGAGCAAGCGCAATCCGGGCCCTGGTCTGGTGTTCCACAGCGATCGCGGCATCGAGTACGCGGCGCATGCCTATCGCGCCATCATGAGACGCAAGGGCTTCACCCAAAGCATGAACCGGCCGGGTCAGATGAATGACAACGCGCACATGGAGTCGTTCTTCCATTCGCTCAAGAGCGAATACATCCATGGCAAGAGGTTCGACACAGACGAGCAGTTGCGGCAGACTCTGCGCACTTACTTCGCCTTCTACAACCACACCCGCATTCATACGTCGTTGCCTCGTATGAATCCGGTGTCCTTCGAACTAACGCAAGCCTAACAACCGTGTGTCCACTTTATCGGCACAAGTTCCTGGGTGACAGATAGTCCGGGGTGATGGGTTACACGCGGCGTTTCATTTTGCCGAAGGCATCTTCGATGCGCATGAAGCGTTCATTGAGTCTTCCAAGCCTGTAGTTGGCGAAGTACACGTCCCATTGGCCGTCATCGACTTCTTCAAGACCCACGTATTCGCCGATCAGTACGCTGCTGACGTTGACCCATTTCTTGTACCAACGAATGCCGCCGTTGGCGCTGACGTAGCGCACCTCGAAGCGATCGGGGTATTCGGGCGCCAGCAGCTTGCTGGGCATGCGCCTGCTCGAAGGTACGTGAACATCGTGCGGCGTCAGCCCATCGTGCGCTTCGTGGGGCCTGTCTTCGTTGAACTCGCGTCGCCAGACGTTGAACTTCCTCTGCTGCACTCTCGCATTGGCCCCCGGCGGCTTGAGCGTCTCGTCCTTGAGCGTGCGGTGCATCCTCTCGTGCCGGCCGTTCTGCTGCGGCTTGCCAGGCTCAATCAGCTCGGGCATCACCCCCAGCTTGAGCAGCCACACCGACAGCCGGCTCAACCTGCCCAGCGTGTACGCCGCAAACGGTACCCCGTTGTCGCTGCGCAGCCGGCTGGGCAGCCCGTACTCCTTGAACACCTTCGTCAGCATCGCCTGCGTAGGCTCCAGCAGCGTGCCGGGCAGACCCTGGCATGCCAGCAGGTAGCGGCTGTGGTTGTCCGTCACCGTCAGCGGGTAGCAGTACACGCCGTCTCCCGTCCTGAACTGCCCTTTGAAGTCCATGCTCCAGCAGTCGTTGGGCTTGTTCACCACCATGCTCGGCCGCCCGGGGTGCCCCACCGGTCGCGGCCTCTTCTTGGCCAGCACCAGGTCGTTGCGCTTGAGTATCTCGGCCACCGTCGTGCGGCTGGGTAGCTCCAGCTGCGGCTGCCTCCTCTCCAGCGTCCACAGCAGCTTCTTCGGCCCCCAGCTCGGGTGCCTCAGCCTGCATTGCACGATCGCCTGCTCCACTTCGTCGGACGTGCGGTTCGCTGATCTCTGCGGCGCATGGCTGCGTTCCCACAGCCCGTCCGGTCCATGCTCCAGGTACCGCTTCACCCACTTGTAGGCCGTCTTGCGGCTCACGCCGTACCGCGCGCACAGCTCCGTCATCTGGTACTTCTGGCTGTTCCAGTCCAGAATAAATGCCACCTTCGCATCCATCGTTGAGGTCTCTTTCCAAGGCATCGGGTGCTCCTTCCAGAGCCCCCATCGTCCATCGGTGTGTTACCTATCAACCCGGACTACTGTGTCACCTATCAGGAGGACGGTACCCATGAGATCTCCCTCACCTGCGGTTCACAACCTCCTCCTCGCCGCGCTGCTTCTGGTCACGCAGGCTGCGCAAGCGACGGTGATCTACCGCTGGGTGGATGAAAACGGTCGCACACATATCTCGGATTCCGTCCCTGAGAAGTACAAAAAGTCGGCCACACGCATCGACTCCAGCAGGTCCGAAGTCACGCCTGAGCAGCGCAAGGAAGCGCAAGACATCGCAGCCAAAGAGAAGGCACTTGCCGAAGAGGCTGCGAAACAGCGTCTAAGCAAGCAGGCAAGTCAGCCCGCATCTGCCGCCTCCCTCCCGACCCCAGGAAAACGCCCCGCTCAAGGGGTTACAGACTCGACTGACTGCGACACCTGGCGACGCCTGTACAACGAAAGCCTGGAGTGCTTCGGCCCATACCGAACAACAAGAGGCGCTACAAAGCCAGAAGCGTTCGAGAAGTGCACCACCATTCCAAGCCCGGAGCCGAAGTGCGGTCCTGTGCGCGAGTAGGTCACTGATCCCGTCGCCGATCTCTTCAAGACCGACGTGCTCGTCGATGAGCGCGCTGGTCACGTTGATCCATTGCTTGCGCGGCCTGCGCATCTCCAAGGCCTTGTGAGGGCGCTCGTTGTTGTACTCGCGCCTGAACCTATTGAACTTCGTGCCCTACTCCTGCGCCATGTCCTCATGGATGCACAGGTAGTTGCCTTCACTGTCTTTGAACCACGCTGCCTTCTCGGCACCGAGCACGCACACGTGGTTGACGGTCTTCAGGCCGGGGAAGTCGTAGTCTTCGAAAGCCACCCCTTTTCGCTTCAACGCCTCGATGCTGGCGTTGATGTCGTCGACGCGAAAGCTGATGGCGGTGTGGTCGGCTTTGGTGCCTTCCGGTTTCGGGAACAGTGCGAGGGTGCTGCCACCGACCACGTACACGAACTTGCCGTCAGGGCGCAGGCCGCCGGGTTTGAGGCCGAGACAGCCTTCGTAGAAGGAGCGTGCGCGGGCCATGTCCTTGACGGGGAGCATGGTGGTCACAGACGAGTCGGACAACATGGGAAGTCCTTTCGCTCAGTCCGGCCCGACGATGGCCATCTGGCGGGCAACGGTGTGCCCGGCCGGCCCTGCAGCTTACGCCCGCGATGACGCCGGCGCCACCCCGACGCTCAGCGGCGGGCCATCTGCCGGCGTGATGGCTGCATGTCGGCGGTCGGCCATCCGTAGGACGCGACGAGCACCGTCTTCATCATCTTGATCTTCTCCGTCGGCACGGGCGGGCTCACCACCACGGCCACGTCTTCTTTCTTGTCTTCCTTGGGCAAAAGATTCTTGCCGGCGCGAACTGCTTTCGAGGTCGTTTTCAAAGTGTCTGGTCCATCGGGGGGTGCGCGATTGTAGGGGTGCGTCCCCGGTCGCTTTTTCATGAACGGGCCATCGCTCGCCGAGTGGCATCATGCGGCCCACATCGCTGCCGAAAGCTCACCCTCGTGAAGATCACCCCCACACCCCTGACCGCCGGCCTCGCCGGCATCGTCGCCGCCATCGCATGGCCGCTCTTGTGGGCACGCTACGGCGGGCCGGGCAGTGCCGGCGGCATCGAGCTCGTCATCGCCACCTTGCTCGTCATCGCGCTGCCGGCGCATGCGTTCGTGGTGGGGTTCGCGCGTCCTGCGGCCAGCGCGCCGGGCGCGGTGGACACGGCCCTGCTCAAGCGCGTCGGCGCATGGCTCGCCGCAGCGGCCGTCACCACCGGGGTGCGCGCCGTGTGGCTGGGCTGACCGATGATGACCCGCGGGCAGAATCGCCCGCATGACGGATGAACACAGGAGACTCCACGCATGACACCCCTCAAACTGCTAGGCGCGTTTCTGATCGCCGCGGGCGTGCTGGCGCTGGTCTACGGCGGCTTCAGCTACACGAAGAACACGCACGACGTGAAGCTCGGCCCGATCGAGTTCTCGGTGAAAGAGAAGGAGTCGGTCAACGTGCCGGTGTGGGCCGGCGTGGCCGCCATCGTGGGCGGTGCGGCGCTGCTGATCTTCGGCGGCGGGCGCAAGGGCTGAGCGCCAGCGACTTTGCGCTTCAGCTCTTGTAGATGCCGCAGGCCACCGCCAGGTCACCGGCACGCTCGACGTACGAGGACTTGAGCCGGATCTCGTTGGTCACCGGGTGGGCCCACTTGTAGTCGACCCAGGCCTGCCCGCCGCTGCGCGCGAGGTCGGCCATCTCCTTCACGAAGAACTTGCCGTCGACATCCTTGCTGACGGGGCCGGCACCGAGCGTGCGCGGGTTGTTGCCGTGGGCGTAGAACTTGTAGTCATCGATGTTGATGGCCATCAGGTAGAGATCGCGGTCGATGAACTGGCCCTTGCCGAGCTTGTTGATCTCGGCCAGCAGCGCGTCTTTGCCATGGGCCTTGAAAAAGGCCAAACCCGCCTTGACCAGCGCTTCGGCTTCTTCGGCGCTGCCATGCTCGCGCGTGCCGAGGTTGTAGCCAGCCACTGATTTCAAGAGACCCACGGCCTGCTCGTTGAGCGTGGCGGCGGTCTGCGTCGCGTCCTTCACCAGCTTGGCGTTCTGCTGGACCATGCCGTCGATCTCGGCGATGGCCTGGTTGACCGACTGGATGCCCTGGCTCTGCTCGTGGCTCGAACCGGCCATCTCCTGCATGAGATCGGCCACGTGCTTCACCGACGACACGATCTCGGTCATCGCACGGCCGGCATCGTCGACGAGGCGGCTGCCGGTCTCGACCTTGTCGACCGAATCGCCGATCAGCGACTTGATCTCTTTCGCCGCGGTCGCCGAGCGCTGGGCGAGCGTGCGCACTTCGGCCGCCACCACCGCGAAGCCGCGGCCCTGCTCGCCGGCCCGCGCCGCTTCCACCGCAGCGTTGAGCGCGAGGATGTTGGTCTGGAAGGCGATGCCGTCGATCACGCCGATGATGTCGGCGATGCGGCGCGAGCTTTCCTTGATCGAGCCCATGGTGGTCACGACCTGGTTCACCACCTCGCCGCCCTTGACCGCATGGCCCGAGGCTTCGAGCACGAGCTTGTTGGCCTGCTCGGCGTTGCCGGCGTTCTGCTTGACGGTGGCGGTGATCTCTTCCATCGACGCGGCTGTCTGCTGCAACGAGTCGGTCTGCGTCGTGGTGCGCTCGGACAGGGAGGTGTTGTCGCGGTTGATCTGCGACGAGGTGCTGGCCACCGTGGTGGTACCGGTGCGCACCTCGCTCACCACCTTGAAGAGGCAGTCCTTCAGTCCGTCGAGCGCCTGCATCAACTGGCCGAACTCGTCGCGGCGGGTGCTGGCGCAGGTGAGCGTCAGGTCGCCCGACATGATCTGGCGTGCGGCATCGAGCGCTTCGCGCACGGGAGCGACCACGCTGCGCACGAGCCACCACGCGAGGACGATGCCGAAGGCGACTGCGGCCACGCCCATCGCGGCGATCCAGTAGCGGGCGCTGCCCGCGGCCAGCGATGCCGCCCACAGGGTGTTGACCGCGAGGATCAGCAGCAGGGGCACGAAGCCGATCACCAGGCGAGAGCGCAGTGTCAAGTTGTCGATCTTCATTTCGAATCGAATGCAAGCGATGCAGGGCGCATCGTCTGGAATCTATCGGCGCACGAGGGGTGAACTTGAGCCGGCGCCGGGAGGGAAATTCAGGCAAAACGCCCGTGAAGAAACCACCCGGGCGCCCGACTTGAAGGCAGATGCTGTGGGCGCATGCGATACACCCACACCAGCGCACCTTCGCGGGTCTGGCCGATGAAGTAGTCGCGCTCGGTGAGGCCGCCGTCCCACCAGCCCGTCTCGATGCGCTCGGGGCCGGCCAGCAGCTGCACCAAGTGGCCGTCGAGCAGGGGATGCGACTGCCGCTCCTGCAGGGCTTGCGGCTCGGGCAGCAGCCACAGCGGGCGGGTGAGCGGGTCTCGCAAGGAGTGGGTGGCATCGGCTGTCGCACCTTGGGCCCGCTTCATCAGCCGCGGTTCGGCCGGCACCACCTGCGTCGCACGCTCGGGGCGGTGGTCGGCCACCGGCACCAGGCACTGCACCTGCTCGCGCCCGAGGCGCGCCTGCAGGCGCTCGATCAATTGCACGAGGCCGGCGCGCTCGCTCTGCGGCGTGGGGAAGAGCTCGGCATTCGGCGGCGGCCGGCGCACGATGTCGTCGGACTCGATGACCAGCTCGAGCGTGGGCGCCGGCAGCTGCACATGCGCCAGGCGCTCGCGCAGGAGCGTGAGCATGTGCGCCACGTCGCGCGAGGGCTCGGCCAGCGCGATCTCGAGCGTGGTGAAGGGGGCGCTGCGGCCCCCTCCGTCATCGACACGCCAGCGAGCCTCGTGCTTCATCAGCAACCGAAAGCGGGTGACGAAGGCATGCTGGGCCGACAGCCAGGCCACCAGCCGCAGCAGGAGCCTCTGCGCGCCATGCAGCAGCTGCTCGGTGGTGTCGGCACGGGCGAAGAAGCTTTCGAGTTCGCTGCGGAACGTGGGGGGCAGCACGAGCGGCTCGCGCGGGTCGGGCCGGTCGCCGAAGGCGCGGTCCATTTCGTCGAGCAGGCCCTTGCCGAAGCGCCGCGCCACGCCAGCCCGCGGCAGCTGGCGCAGCTCGCCCAGGCAGCGCAGGCCCATGCCGAGCAAGGCCTCTTCGTGCGGCACGGCCGTGGCCAGCACGGCGAGCGGCGCTTCTTCCAGGGCCTGCTGCAGCGCATGGCGATCCGGGCAATGCAGCCCGTCGTGCAGGCGCGCCAGCAAGGCCGCGCCGTGCGGCGTGGGCGCACTCACGAGCTGCACCCGATGGCCGAACGGCGCCAGCGCGTCTCTCAGCCGGCGCAGCAGCGCCGCCAGCCCGCCGAAGTACCGCAAGCTGGACTGCACGTCGAGCAGCACCCCGTCGGGGGCCGGCAGGCACACCATCGGCGTGAAGGCGAGCGCGGCATGGGCCACGGCCTGCAGGGCCTGCGCGTCACGCCATGCGTCGGCCTGCCCCAGCAGCAGGTGCGGTGCGAGCGACAGCGCCGTGGCGCGCTTCATGCCCACGCTCACGCCAAGCGCCTGGGCGGAGGCATCGGCGCCGACGATGTGGTGCGCGTCCACCAGGGCGATCGGCGGGTGCTCGGGGGCCGGTGGCAGGCTCGCCGAAAAGGTTTCCAGCGACAGCAGCGGCAGGTGCAGACCGACCCACAACATCGCCAGGCCTCATGACGCTCAAGCGAGGTTGATGAAGGCGGCCGCGCGCAGGCTCGCGAGGGCCTCCTCGGGGGCGTCTTGTCCGAACTGCGCACGGCGCGCTGCAGCGGCCGACAACACAGGCGGCAGCGCCAGGTGCAGCGGCGCGAGCAGGGGCGGCCCGCGCCGCTTGAGCACCCTCAACGCGAGCTGGTCGGCCCCGGCCGGGTGCAGCGCCAGCCGCAGCGGCGCCGCGCTCGCGTGGCCCTGCACCGCCGGCTCTCGGAAGACGAAAGCCGGGCCATCGTGCACATGGGCGGCGAGCTGCAGGCGACGCACACGGTCGGCGCGCACCCGCGGTGGCAACCACGCGACGACCGCGCCCACGTGGCCGCTCTTCAAAGCCTGCTCCAGCGCCCACAGGCGGTCGGCGCCGGCGTGCAGTTGCAGATGGGTCTGGATCACGAGCAGCTGGCCCACGTCCAGCCCCAGCTCGCCGAGGGCAGGCGCCGACACCGCCGCCGGTGGATCGAACAGCATCACCAGCCGGCCCGCCTGCTGCACAGAGGCGAGGCACGCGGCCAGCAGGCGCACCTCGCCGATGCCGGCATGTGACAGCAGCAGCTCGGTCAAGGCCCGACGCGGCCAGCCGCCGCCGGGCAGCTCGGCATCGAGCCGTTCGAAGCCACTGGAAATGGGCCGCTCGACATTGCGACCGAGCTGGTGGGCGCGCCACAGCTGAGGGTGCAGCTCCTCGGGGGCCAGCGCCGGCCGTGGCAGGGCGACCGGGCCACTGGCGAGAGGTGCATCGGTGAGCTGGGGCGAGTTCATGAGATAACTGTATTTTCATACAGTGTTTTGCGCAAACCCCTGACCGCTCCAGGCCTCGATTCAGGCAAATGATTGCTTGCTTTTGTCAATCATCTGCCGACAATCCGCCCATGCCTTCGCCCCAGCCCGCCCCCGACCGGCTCGAAGCCATCCGCGCCTTCAACCGCTTCTACACCCATCGCATCGGGGTGCTGAACGACACCCTGCTCGGCTCGCCCTACTCGCTGGCCGAGTCGCGCCTGCTGTGGGAACTGGCCCACCATGAGCACACCACCGCCACCGATCTGGCCCGCACGCTCGACCTCGACGCCGGCTACCTGAGCCGCCTGCTGCGCCGCCTGAAGGAGCAGGGCCTGATCGACAGCACCCGCTCGCCCACCGACGCCCGCCAGACGCAGCTGAGCCTCACGCCCGCCGGCCGCGCTGCCTTCGCCCCGCTCGACCAGCGCTCGCGCGAGCAGATCGCCGCGCTGCTCACCCCTCTGCCCGAAGCGCACCAGCAGCAGCTGCTGCAGGCGATGGGCACGCTGCAGCAGCTGCTGGGCGACGACGCACCGCGCCAGGGCCACGCGCCCTATCTGCTGCGGCCGCACCGGGCGGGCGACATGGGCTGGGTCGTCTCGCGTCATGGTGCGCTCTACGCGCAGGAGTACCGCTGGGACATGCGCTTCGAAGCCTTGGTCGCACGCCTCGCCGCCGACTTCATCGACCATTTCGACCCCACCCGCGAAACCTGCTGGATCGCCGAGCGCGACGGGCACAACATCGGCTGCGTCTTCCTCGTGCAGGCGCGCGACGAGACGACCCAGGCACCGCTGCCCGGCGTGGCGCAGCTGCGCATGCTGCTGGTCGAACCCACCGCCCGCGGCCTGGGCCTCGGCCACCGGCTGGTGCACGAATGCGAACGTTTCGCGCGCATGGCCGGCTACCGGCGCATCGTGCTGTGGACCAACAGCCTCTTGACCGCAGCGCGTGGCATCTACCAGAAGGCGGGCTACACGATGACGGCAAGCGAACCGCACCACAGCTTCGGCCACGACCTCGTGGGCGAGACCTGGCAGAAGGAACTGACATGACCTGCGACTGCGGCAGCACTCGCCGATACGAAGACTGCTGCGGCCGTTTCCACGCGGGCTTGCCAGCACCGGACGCCGAAGCCTTGATGCGCTCGCGCTACACCGCTTATGTGCGCGATCTCATCGACTACTTGTCAGTGACCTGGCACCCGAGCACACGGCCCGCAGCCATTGAGCCCAATCCACCCGGTCTGCGCTGGCTCGGCCTTGACGTGAAGATGCACGAGGTGCAGGACGCCGACCATGCGACCGTCGAGTTCGTCGCCCGCAGCAAGCTCGGCGGGCGTGCTCACCGCTTGCAGGAGAAAAGCCGCTTCGTGCGTGAAGAGGGACGCTGGTACTACGTCGACGGCGAGCTGAGTTAGGGCCTGTTCACACTAAATGAGCACCCACGTGACTCAACAAAAGCCCGCCAACGAGGCGCAAAGCGCAGCTGTAGCACTTGCTACAGCGAGCATTTGCAACGCTGTGGGCGGGCTTTTGCTGAGATCACCCGGAGGGCCGGGGCCTGAAGGCGCGTGCGGCGGTGTTGCAGCGTCGTTGTGTGCCATAGGACACGGCCTCCGCTGCGCCTTGCCGCCCACGCCTTCAGGCCCCGGCGTGGGTGCTCATTTAGTGTGAACAGGCCCTAGCTCAGGCGAACTCCTGCCGGACGGACGCCGACATCAGCCGGCGAATGATCCACGCCAGGAGCCCGCAAGCGCCCAGCGTCACCACCACCGCCATCACCCGCGCCGCGGTCACGAAGCCGCCGAACACCCCCGCCGCCTTGGGCGGCAGCGCGGCGCTGCTGAGCGCGTGGTCGACGATCGCCTGCATCAGCTCCTGCTGCAGCCACAGGCCCAGCAGGTTGGCGACGATGGCCACGACGAGCAAGCCGATGAAGGTGCGCCGCGCCCAGTCGAGCCGCAGCAGCAGGCCGATTGCCGAGGCCAGCGTGGCGACCGAGAGCAGCAGGCAGGCGCCGGTCACCCACGGCAGCTTGGCCACCAGCCACCCCGTCAACCCGGCCTGCGCCGGCAGGGGCAGCAGCGAGGCGAGCATCGCGTTCTGCAGCAGCGCCGAGACACTGGCCACCACGCCGAGCAGGATGAACAGCCAGGCGATGGCGGTGACGAAGAGGGAACGGGCTCCAACGGCGATGGTGATGGGCATGGCGGTACTCCGGCGCACGGTGCTGCCATTTCGACATCACATGCGGGGGTTGTCATTCCCGCGCACAGGGTGTCGCCCCGCGATGCAGGGGGCAGATTTACCCGGGCTTCAGCCGAAGCGCAGCGCGTGGATCGGCGGCAGGTGGCCTGCGACCTCGGTCCAGCTATCGCCGGCGTCGTCGCTCGCCCACAGGTTGCCGGTGGTGCTGCCCATCAAGAGCGAGCGGCCGGTGCCGTCGACCACCAGGCCGTGGCGGTAGACGAGGTCGTAGCAGTCCTGCTGCGGCAGGCCGGTGCGCAGCGCCTCGAAGCTCTTGCCGCCGTCGCGCGTGCGGTGCACGAAGAGGGCGCCATCGACCGGCACGCGCTTCTCGTCTTTCACCGCCGGGGCGAACCAGGCGGTGTCGGGTTCACGCGGATGAACCGCCACCGCGAAGCCGAAGTTCGCGATCGGCGGCTTCACCTCCTGCCAGCTCCGCGAGCCATCGGTCGAGCGGAAGATGCCGTTGTGGTGCTGGCACCAGACGCTCGTGGGCACCGCGTCGCACAAGGCGATGAGGTGCGGGTCCTGCGTGTTCTCGTCGTCGGCCTGCTCGGGCGGCATAAAGTCGGCGCGCATGCCCTTGGCCTGCAGTTCCCATTGCGTGCTGCCTTCGCGGCTGCCCCACACGCCGCCACAGCTGATGCCCAGCAGCAATTCGCCCGGCCTTGTGGGGTGCGGAAGGATGGAATGGATGCCCGGCACGTCGTAGCCGCCGCCGAACCAGCCCAGCCGCTCGGGCCGCGACCAGAGCGAATCGACCAGTTCCCAGTGTTCACCGCCGTCGGTGCTCTTGAAAAGTCCGCCCGGTAGCGTGCCGGCCCAGATGGCGCCGTGGAGGGCCTCCATCGACCAGATCTGCACCAGCTTCCAGGCCGGCCCCTCGGCGTCTTTCCCGCCCTCGGGCTGCGGCGGGTAGGTGGGCGCGTCGACCTCGCGCCAGGTGGCACCCGCGTCGTCGCTCGCGTGCACCTTCACGCCGAAGTGGCCAAGGTTGAGCGCGGCCAGCATGCGGCCGCTGCCCCCGACGGGCGGCAACACCATCGACACCGGCTCGGCCAGGAAGCTCACCCGCGCGACGCCCCAGCCCCTGGCCGAGCGCCGCAGCTCGAACAATCCCTTGCGTGTGGCCGCCCAGGCCCTGGTTGCCGTCATCTCGTCATCCTCCTGACAGGGCCTGCAGCACATGAACCCGGCTCTCGGGCTTCAACACATCGCCAAGCGTGCGCCGGTCGCGGCTGCGCTGGCCGTCGATGAACACCACCACATTGGGCCGCAGGTGGCCCTGGTCGTCGAGCACATAGCCCTGCAGCCGCGGGTTGATCGCAAACGCCGCCTGCAAGGCCTCGCGCAAGGTGGGGGCGGGAGTGTCCACCTCGGGCACCTCGGTGAAACGCTTGAGCTGCTGGGTGAAGACGAGATGGGCCACGGTGCCGATGATGCCGCCGCCCGCCGCGAATGACCACCCGAGAGCACACCGGCACAAGGGCTGGGAGAATCCGCGTCCCGCCTCGGCCGCCCTTTCGCGCCTTCCTTCATGCCCATCGGAGCCCTGTACGCCGCCCTCGCCTTCGCGCTGTGGGGCATCTTCCCGCTGTACTTCCGCCAGATCGCGACGGTGCCCTCGGGCGAGATCCTCGTCCACCGCATCGTGTGGTCGCTGGTCTTCGTGCTGGTGGTGCTGGCGCTGCGGCGCCAGTGGGCCTGGGTCAAGCCGGTGCTGCGCAGCCCCAAGGTGCTGCTGGCGTTCGTGGCCAGCGCCGTGCTGCTGTCGGCCAACTGGCTGGTGTACATCTGGGCGGTCAACAACGGCCACGTGATCGACGCGAGCCTCGGCTACTTCATCAACCCGCTGGTGAACGTGCTGCTGGGCTACACCGTGCTGCACGAGCGGCTGCGCCGGGCGCAGTGGGTGGCGCTCGGCATCGCCGCGGCCGGCGTGCTGTGGCTCACCATCCTGGCCGGCCACCTGCCGTGGATCGCGCTCGCGCTCGCCGCCAGCTTCGGCGCCTACGGGCTCTTGCGCAAGGTCGCATCGCTCGGCGCGCTGGAAGGCCTGACGCTGGAAACGCTGCTCCTCGCCCCGATCGCCCTCGCCGTGCTCGGCCTGTGGATGGGCCAGGGCACGAGCGTCTTCCCTGCACCCGACGCGTCGACCAACTTCTGGCTGATCGCCGCCGGCCCCATCACCGCCATCCCGCTGCTGCTCTTCGCGGCCGGGGCGCGGCAGATCTCGCTCACCACGCTCGGCCTCCTGCAGTACATCGGCCCGACCATCCAGCTGGCGCTCGGGCTGTGGCTTTTCCACGAACCCTTCTCGGCCGAACGGCTGATGGGGTTTGCGCTGATCTGGCTGGCGCTCGCCCTCTACAGCGCCGAGGGGTGGTGGCGCAGCCGTACCACGCCGGCACCACAAACTGCCTGATTTCCTGCGTTTTCGGGAGCTGCAGTAGGTGCTTGCTCGCCTACCATAGGGAATCCCGTTTTCTTCTCATGGCTTTGTGGTGAACACCGTCAAGAAGGTCCTGGTGCTGCGCTATTCGCAGAGCGGACAACTCAACACGCTGACCGACAGCTTCCTCAAGCCCCTGCGCGAGGACCCCGGTGTCTCGCTGCACATCGAGACGATCGAAACGCGCAAGCCCTTCCCCTTTCCCTGGAGCTTCTTTCCCTTCCTCGACGCCTTCCCCGAGTCGTACCACCTCAAAGGCCCCGAGCTGAAGCCGCTGTCCCTGACCGGCGATGAAGACTTCGACCTCATCGTGCTGCCCTACCAGGTGTGGTTCCTGGCCCCCTCGCAGCCCGTCACCGCCTTCCTGCAGCACCCGGTGGCCCGGAAGCTCCTTGCCGGCAAACCCGTGGTCACGCTGATCGCCTGCCGCAACATGTGGCTGATGGCGCACGAGAAGCTCAAGGGCCTGTTGGCCGATGCCGGCGCACGCCTGCTCGACAACGTGGTCTACGTCGACCCCGGCCCCACACTCGCCACCTTCTTCACCACGCCCAAGTGGGTGCTCAGCGGCAGCCGCAAGGGCTTCTGGGGCATGCCCGACGCAGGCCTCAACGACGCGCAGATCCAGAGTGCCCGCCGCTTCGGCAAGGCACTGGTCGATTCGCTGCATGCCGATCGTGAAAAAAGCACGCAGCCGCTGCTGGGCGGCATGGGTGCAGTGACCGTCGACCCGCGCCTCTACTTCAGCGAAAAGGCCGCCTCGCGCAGCTTCCACATCTGGGGAAAACTGCTGATGGCCGCAGGCAAGCCGGGGGCACCGCAGCGCGTGCCGCTGCTCGCGATCTACGTCACCTTCCTGATCGTGATGATCATCACGGTAGTGCCCACCAGCATCCTCCTGCAGACGCTTCTGCGACCCTTCATGGGAGGGTGGCTCTCTAAAATCAAGACCCAGTTTGAAGAGCCCTCTGGCTCATCCACGGAACGCAGCCACTTGTATGGGGATTGATGTTTTTCTGACGCGCACTGGCGCGTTCCTGCCCTTCGAGCCCGTTTCCAACGACGAGATCGAATCCGTGCTCGGCATGGTCGGCGGCAAGCCCTCGCGGGCACGCCGGCTGGTGCTGCGCAGCAACGGCATCCAGTCGCGCCACTACGCCATCGACCGCGCCACCGGCGAGCCGGCGATGACCAACGCCCAGTTGACGGCCAACGCCATCCGGGCGATGGGCGACATCGGCCGTGTCGACACGCTGGCCACCGGCACCTCGCTGCCCGACCAGCTGATGCCCAACCATGCGGTGATGGTGCACGGCGAGCTCGGCTGGCCGCGGCTCGAAGCGGTGTCGTGCGCCGGCATCTGCCTGTCAGGTGCGGCGGCGTTCAAGCACGCCTGGCTGTCGATCAAGGCGGGTGAATCCAAACGTGCGGTCGCCACCGGTTCCGAGCTGGCCTCGCCCATCATGCTGGCGCGCAACTTCGACCCCGAGGTCGAGCACAAGCTGCAGCAGCTCGAAGAGCGCCCCGAGATCGCCTTCGAAAAAGACTTCCTGCGCTGGATGCTGTCCGACGGCGCCGGCGCCGTGCTGCTCGAGACGGCCCCGAGCGGCCCGCTCTCGCTGCGCGTCGACTGGATCGAACTCTCGTCGGCCGCCCACGAGCTGCCGGTCTGCATGTACGCCGGCGCCGACAAGAACGACGACGGCTCGCTGCGCGGCTGGCTGCGCTTCACCAACGGTGACTGGCAGGCCAAGTCGATCTTCGCGGTCAAACAAGACGTGCGCCTGCTCAACGAGCACGTCATCCGCGCCACGGTGCGCGAGCCGCTGGCCGAGATCGTCGACAAGCGCCGACTGGTCGCAAGCGAGATCGACTGGTTCCTGCCGCACGTCTCGTCGGCCTTCTTCAGCGGCCCGGTCGAACAGGCGATCGCCGAAGCCGGCCTGCCGATCCCGCGCGAGCGCTGGTTCAGCAACCTCGTGACCAAGGGCAACACCGGCTCGGCCTCGCCATACATCATGCTCGACGAGCTGTTCCGCTCGGGCCGCATCCAGAAGGGGCAGAAGCTCCTGATGTACATCCCGGAAAGCGGCCGTTTCTCCACCGGTTTCATCCATCTGACAGCCGTCTGATGTTGGCCCCCCAGTCGTTTCACTCCTGCCCCCAAGGGGCGCCGGCCTCCCTTGGGGCGGCCCGGCGGGAGGTCTGATGGACCTCGACAACGTCCCGCAGGAAGGCAACGCCACGCTCGGCGGCCACCGCAAGGCCGTCTATGCGCGCGACGCCAGCGGCCGCATCGTGATCGCCCCCAGCAAGGGCTGGGAAGCCGAAGAGATCGTCACCAGCAACGCCGTCGACACACTGCAGGCGCTCGCCGAAGCAGCCCGCCAGCGCGTGCAGGCCGGCGCGGCCTCGCCGCTCGAATACTGGATGTGCGCCCGCCGCATGGACGTGCCGCTGCTGTCGCAGACCAGCGGCTACTGGCAATGGCGCGTGAAGCGCCACCTGCGCCCCGACATCTTCGCCACGCTGACCGACAAACACCTGCAGCGCTATGCCGATGCGCTGGGCCTCACGGTCGCCGAGATCCGCAAGCTGCCATGACCAAGACAACCTTGAACAGCGAGAGCGGGCCGAGCGCCGGGCCGCTCCCAAGCCGGCCCGCCATCCCCTCGGGGGATCGGCCGACGTATCGGTCGGACGAGGGGTCGTCATGAACTCCCACGCCGCCACCTTCCAGCACCACCACGCCGCACATTGCGAGAGCGGCGTCATCTCCAACCTGCTGCGCCACCACGGCGTGCCGGTCACGGAGAGCCTGGCCTTCGGCCTCTCGGGCGGCCTCGCCTTCGCCTACCTGCCCTTCATCAAGATCAACGGCCTGCCGTTGATCGCCTACCGTTCGCTGCCGCGCGCCATCATCAAGGGCCTGCTGGCGCCGCTGGCCACGCGATTCCGCTTCGAGACCTTCCGCTCGCCGCAGGCCGGCGCCAAACGGCTCGACGACCTGCTCGCGCAAGGCCAGATCGTCGGCCTGCAGACCTCGGTCTACTGGCTGCCGTACTTCCCGCCCGACATGCGCTTCCACTTCAATGCGCACAACCTCTTGGTCTACGGCAAGGAAGGCGACGAGTACCTGATCAGCGACCCGGTGTTCGAGCACCCACAGCGCTGCGCCAGCGCCGACCTGCAGCGCGCCCGTTTCGCCAAGGGGGCCCTGGCGCCGAAAGGCCTGCTGTACTACCCGAAGGCCATCCCGCAGAAGAACATCACCCCCGAGGCCGTGCGCGTCGCCATCCGCAAGAACTGCCGCGCGATGCTGCCGCCCGTGCCCATCGCCGGCGTGCGCGGCATGCGCTGGCTCGCCAAGCATGTCGACAAACTCCCTGCGGGCGAAAAACACAGCGCCGACTTCATCGGCCAGATCGTGCGCATGCAGGAAGAGATCGGCACCGGGGGCGCCGGCTTCCGCTTCATCTACGCGGCCTTCCTGCAAGAGGCGGCGCAACTCGCCGAGCGCCCGGTGCTCGCGCAGTTTTCCGAGCGGCTCATCGCCATCGGCGACGGCTGGCGCGCGATGGCACTGAAGGCCGCCCGCATGATCAAGGGCCGCGAGCCGGTGAACCCGTCGACCATTGCGGCGCTGCTGCGCCAGCAGGCCGACCAGGAAGAGGCCTTTTTCAAAGAGCTGCAGGCCGCGGTGAAGTGACGGCAGCTGAGGCGACAATCCCGCCCCATGCTGTCGATCGAGCACCTCGGCTATCGCTACCCCCGCGCTGACTCGGCCGCCCTGGAGGATGTGTCGCTCACCGCCCAGCGCGGCCACGTGCTGGGCCTGCTCGGCCCCAACGGCGCCGGCAAGACCACGCTCATCTCGCACCTCGCCGGCCTCCTGCCGGTGCAACAGGGGCAGATCCTCGTCGACGGCGCGCCGCTGTCCGACGTGCGCAGTGCCACCCCCACCCGCATTGCCGTCGCGCCCCAGGAGTACGCCTTCTATCCGATGCTGACGGTGGCCGAGAACCTCGCCTGCTTCGCCGCGGCGGGCCGCCTGAGCGGTGCAAGGCGCGACGAACGCATCGCCGCATGCCTGGCGTTCGCGCAGCTCGAGCGCTACGAACACACCCGCGCCGAGAAACTCTCGGGCGGCCTGAAGCGCCGGCTCAACCTCGCGATCGCCCTGCTGCCCGAGCCCGAGCTGCTGCTCTTCGACGAGCCCACCGTTGGCGTCGACCCGCAGTCGCGTGCCTTCATCCTGGAAGCCATCCGGTCGCTGGCCCGGAAGGGTGCAGCGGTGATCTACACCTCGCACTACATGGAGGAGATCGAGGCCATCGCCGACCGCGTGGTGATCCTCGATCACGGGCGCATGCTCTGCGCGGGCTCGCTCGACGAGCTGCTGGCCCAGCACGAGCCCGTGCTGGTGCTTGCCGCCGATGGCCTGCCCCGCGAAAGCCTGCTCGCCCTGCTGGCGAAGCACGGCGCCGTGCTCGACAGCAGCGCAGGCCCGCGCGTGAGCCTGCGCTTGAAGAGCCGCCCGGCCGAGGTACTGGCCGCGCTCGATGCCGCCGGCGCCACCGTGCACTCCGCCGAATTCGGCCGCGGCAACCTGGAGCAGCTCTTCATGTCGCTCACCCGACGCTCGCTGAGGGATTGATGCTTCCAGCCCTCATCAAGAAAGAGCTGCTCGCCCTCATCCGCGACCCGCACAGCCTGGCCGCGCTCTTCCTGCTGCCGGTGCTCTTCATCATCATCATGTCGCTGGCGCTGAAGGACTACTACAGCCCGCCGCAGAGAAGCCTCGCCTATGCCGTGCAGGCGCAAGACACCGGGCCGCTGTCGCGCGCCCTGGCCAGGAACTGGGAGCGTGCCCACGGCCCCGCGCAAGCGCTGCCGGCCGACTGGGAGCAGCAGCTGCGCGAAGGCCGCCTGAAATACGTGCTGGTGCTCCAACCCGGCCTGTCGCAAGAGCTGGAAGAGGCGTCGCTGCCCACGCAGCCGCACATCCGCCTGCTGGCCGAGCCCGGCCTCGACGGCAACCTGCTCAACACCCTGCAGGCCGAACTCGCCGGCACCGCGGGCGAACTGAAGGCCCGCGCCGCGCTGGCCCAGAACAACGCCCCCAAGCCCGCACCCGATGCCTCGATGCTGCGCATCGTGCAGACCGAACGTGCCGGCAGCACCGGCCCGCGCCCGAGCGCCGTGCAGCAGAACGTGCCGGCATGGCTTGTCTTCGGCATGTTCTTCGTCGTCGCCTCGCTGGCCGGCCTGGTGGTCGAGGAGCGCACGAGCGGCACGCTGGCGCGGCTGCACAGCCTCGGCGTCTCGAGCAGTGCGCTGCTCGCCTCCAAGGGTCTGCCCTACCTCGGCGTGAACGCCGTGCAGGCTGCGCTGATGCTCGCGGTCGGCGTGTGGCTCATGCCCTCGCTCGGCGGCGATGCTCTCACGCTCGCGCAGGTGAACTGGCCGGCGCTGCTGCTCGCGCTCGCCGCCATCAGCGTGGCCGCCGTCAGCATGGCGCTCGCCATCGCCTGCACGGTGCGCACGCATGCACAAGCCGCCGCCGTGGGCCCGATCCTCAACGTGCTGATGGCCGCCATCGGCGGCATCATGGTGCCCAAGTTCGTGATGCCGCAGTCGATGCAGCGCCTGGCCGAGTGGTCGCCGATGAACTGGGGCCTGGAAGCCCTGCTCAACGTCGTGCTGCGCGGTGGCGACATCGCCAGCACCGCGCCGCAGCTCGTGCGCCTGTCGCTTTTCGCCGCGCTGATGTTCGGCATCGCGCTCGCGCTCTTTCAACGTTCGTTCCAACGTTCGCCCCGATAAATGTCCACCCTGATCGCCGACCTCAAGACCCTGGTGCTCGAAGCTGCCGAGAAGGCCGAGCCCGAGGGCGGCCTCACCGACGACGAAGTGCTCTTCGGCCCCGACGCCCGCCTCGCGCTCGACTCGCTCGATGCGCTGCAGATCTCGATGGCCATCCAGCAGCGCTACGGCGTGCGCATGCCCGACAGCAAGGACACGCGCCGTGCGCTCAGCTCCATCGCGCACCTGGCCGAGCACCTGCGGCAGCACCTCAAGGCATGAACGAGGCCTACCTCACCGGCCGGGCGCTCGCCTCGGCGCTGGGGCCCGACCTCGACAGCGCGATGCAGGCGCTGGCCGCCCCGGTGGTGCCGAAGACGGTCACGCTCGCCGACGGCTCGGCCTGGCCCTGCTACACCATCGATGACGACGACAGCGACTGGACCGCACGCAGCCGCCGCCTCGTCGAACGCGCCGCCGCGGGTGCCGACCGCCAGGGCGCGCTCTTCATCGCGTCGTCCTCGCTCGACATCGGCCTGCTGGAGACCACCCACGACTTCGACCACGACCACCAGCATTTCGCCGACACCGTGGCCGGCTGGCTCGGCTGGCAGGGCCCGGTCTACACGGTCTCGACCGCCTGCACCTCGGGCCTGAAAGCGCTCTTGAGCGCCCGCACGCTGGTGCGCCACGGCGTGGTGGCCGAGGCCCTCGTGCTCGGACTCGAACTGCGCAACACCCTCACCGTCGGCGGCTTCGCCGGCATGCAGCTCCTGAGCCCCACCGGCGCCCTGCCCTATGGCGCCGGGCGCAACGGCCTGGTGCTGGGCGAGGCGGTGGCCGCCTTGCAGCTGTCCGCGCAGCCCTCGCGCTGGCGCCTGGCCGGCGGCGCCAACGTGGTCGACGGCCGCGACCCCGCCGGCACGATCGAAAGCGCGGTGATCGACATGTGCCACCAGGCGCTGGCCGACAGCGGCATCACCGCCGCCGACATCGACCTCGTCAAACCGCAGGCCGCGGGTGGCGCCGCGAGCGATGCCACTGAGGCCCGCGCCCTTCGTCGTGTGTTCGACCCGCTGCCGCCGCTCGTCTCGTTCAAGGCCGCCATCGGCCACACCCTCGGCGCGGCGGGCATCGCCGAACTCGCGCTGCTCACCGCCTGCCTCGAATGCGGCGCGTGGCCGCGCCCCGGCCACGCGCCAGACCCCGCGCTGCACGCCCCTCTCGCCGACAAGCCACCGTCACGTGCCCGTCATGTGCTGGCGAGCATCCTCGGCTTCGGTGGTGGCCACACGGCGGTGGTGCTGGAGGACACGCAGGCATGAGGTCGTTGGTGCTCAAGAGCCACGTCGTGCTCGACCCGCTGCCGGCCGATTGGCGCGACCAGCTCGCACGCCGACTCGGCACCCGCCCGCGCCGCATCGGCGCCTGGGCCGAACTCGCGCTGCACGGCGCGCGCCTGTGCCTCGATGCCGCGCAGGAAGACCAGCTCCACGGTGGCGCGCTGCTGCGCGTGGTGGGCGTGCACGGCCCGATGGGCGCCACGCGGCTCGTCGCCGAGCAGGCGCGCCAAGGCCTGCCGCTTCCCTTCACCTTCATGCAAAGCCAGCCGAGCCAGACGCTCGCCGCCCTCAGCCAGCACCTCGGCTGGCAAGGCGATGCGCGTTACGTGCTCTGCCGCGACACGCACGCCGCGCTGCAGCTCGCGCAGCTCGAATGCGGCGACGCAGGCCTGCTGATCGGCACCGTCGAAGAAGACCTGCGCACCGAGTGGTGGCGCTACACACCGCGCTGAGCCCACGCTAGGGCCTGTTCACACCAAGACACCCCCCGCGCGCTCCCCTCGCGCGGCACGCAGGTTGCCAAAAGTCGCGCAGGGTCCGAGCCCGTTGCGCAGAGGTGCGAAACCAGGCACACGCGCCCGCCCCACGCAGCGGCTCGCGACCGGAACGATTAACCGGTCAAAGGGGAAAGCTCCATGTCAGACATGCCGATCTTGGACAACGCAGTTCAACGTCCAACCGCAGGCGTGCACCTGAACACCGCCACCATCGCGAGCGTGCCGCCGGTGCGGCTGTTTCCGGTGGCGCCGCCATCCATCCACACCTTCGTCGCCGCGGTGGCCGAGCCGCTCGCCACGCTGCTCACGCTGGGCCTGGCGGCCGCGTGGTTCGACGAGCCGATCGACCGTCCCGAGCTCATCCTCGGGATGCTGGTGCTGGTGCTGACCTTCCCCGGCGTCGACCGCTGCAAACAGGACCCGTTGCGCGCCGGCATCAACATCGTGAGCCACTGGGTCGCGGTGCTGTCGATCCTGATGCTCTTCGGCTACGCCACCGACAGCTTCCACTTCTTCTCGCCCGACGTGCTGCTGTGGTGGGCCTTCTTCACCCCCGCCATGCAGTGGGTGATGGTGACCACGAGCTGCCGCTGGCTGCGTCGCGTGAGCGAACGTCCCGAGTACCGGCGCCGCGCCGTGGTGGTCGGGGCGGGCGAGAACGGCGTGCGCATCGCGCAGGCGCTCGGCGCCCACACCGGCTGCGTGCACGAGATGGTGGGCTACTTCGACGACCGCGGCAACGACCGCGTGCACGACGGCGCCGCGGGCAAGCTGCTCGGCCGTGTGGAAGACGTGGTCGAGCACGTGAAGCGCCACGGCATCCACAACGTCTACATCACGCTGCCGCTCGTGGCGCAACCGCGGGTGATGGAGCTCATCAGCCGTCTGCAGGACACCACGACCTCGGTGCACTACGTGCCCGACTTCGCCGGCGTCAACGTGATCCAGGGCCAGCTGCAGGACGTGGAAGGCATTCCCGTGGTGAGCCTGCTGGAGTCGCCCATCACCGGCACCAACCACCTCGTCAAGCGCGTGACCGACGTGGTGCTGTCGTCGATCATCCTCGTGCTGATCTCGCCGGTGCTGCTGGCGCTGGCCATCGGCGTGAAGCTCAGCTCGCCGGGGCCGGTCATCTTCAAGCAGAGGCGCACCGGCCTCGACGGCAAGGAGATCCTGGTCTTCAAGTTCCGCTCGATGCGCACGCAGGACAACGGCCCGGTGGTGCAGCAGGCCACCCGCAACGACCCGCGCATCACACCCTTCGGCGCCTTCATCCGCAAGACCTCGCTCGACGAGTTGCCGCAGCTCTTCAACGTGCTGCTCGGCACGATGAGCCTCGTCGGCCCGCGGCCCCACGCGGTGGCCCACAACGAGGAATACCGAAAGATCGTGCAGGCCTACATGCTGCGCCACAAGGTGCGCCCGGGCATCACCGGCTGGGCGCAGGTCAACGGCTTTCGTGGCGAGACCGACACCGTCGAGAAGATGGCCGCGCGGGTGCAGTACGACCTGGAGTACCTGCGCAACTGGTCGCTCGCCCTCGACCTCAAGATCATCGCGCGCACGGTGCGCGTGCTCTTCTTCGATCGCAACGCCTACTGAGGTACCCCCACCGATCGATCCCCTCCACCCACCACGGCGCCACACCAAACATGAGAACCACCACCCTGCCCCTGCTGATGGGATTGATCAGCACCTTTCCCTGCACCCTCGCGCTCGCGCAAGACAACCCCAACCCCTCCGTCACCCCGACGGCACCGGTGCCCACCACGCCCAACAGCGCCCCGCCCTCGCAGCCCCCGGCCCTGCCCGGCAGCACCGGCAGCCCGACCGAGGAGCCTTCGCCCTTCGTCTTCGGCATCCGCCAGGGGCTCACCGGCGAGAGCAACCTCTTCCGCGCCCCCGAGGGCAGCGATCTCGAACGGCGCGACCGCATCTGGTCGAGCGGCGTGCACATCGGCCTCGACAAGTCACTCGGCCGCCAGCACTTCTTTGCCGACCTGCAGGCGAACGCGAACCGCTACAACAAGAACGAGCACATGAACAACACCGACTACAACGCCAACGCGCGTTGGGACTGGGAGACCATCGGCCGCCTGTCGGGCATCCTCAGCGCACAGCAGCGGCAAAGCCTCTACCGCGACACCATCAACGGCACGCTCTCGCTCGAACGCAACCAGGTGCGCAGCACCGCGCTCGGCTTCCAGGCGCGCCTGGGCCTGGTGACGCTGTGGTCGTTCGAGGCCGGCGTGACGGCGAGCGAGAACGACTACCGCGGTGTCGATGTCGACGACCGCGACCTGCGCCAGACCTCCATCAACGCCGGCGTGCGCTACCGCCCGAGCAGTGCGCTGACCACCCGCGTGGGCGTGCGCCGCAGCGAGGGCAAGTACCCCGGCATCGCACCCGTGCCAGACGAGTTCACCCGCGACGACGTCGACTTCATCACCAACTACAACGCCAGCGGCGCGAGCGTGCTGAACTCGCGCGTGAGCGCCACGCGCGAACGCCACACCTCGCAAGGCCCGCGCAACAGCCGCGGCTGGACGGGCGCGCTCGGCTGGGTCTGGCGTCCCACCGGCAAGCTCACGACCGACCTCGACCTCACGCACGACCGCAGCGTCGGCCAGGCCGACTTCGACTCCACCCTCACCGGCGGCGAGACCAGCGACAGCCGCGCCGCCGACACCGCCTCGCTCGCCCTCACCTGGGCCGCCACCGCCAAGGTGTCGTTCACGCCGCGCGTGAGCTACGCGCGCCGCAAGCTCGACAACAGCTTTGCCAACGGCGGCATCGCCACCGCCACCGGCACCGACACCACCGTCATCGGCGGCCTGGCGATGAGCTACACGCCCTTCGACGCGCTCTCGCTCATCTGCCAGGTGACCCACGAGAAGCGGACCGTCGGCGGCGACGCCGCGCTCAGCACGCCCTACAAGGCCACCGTCGCAGGCTGCAACGCCGAATTCGCCATTCGTTGAGCGATGAGAAAGACCACGGCACCAAGGCGGAGCGCAGATTGCCTTGCAGCAGCAGGCCTCATGAGCTGCACGGGCCACCGTATTCGACGTGACCACAGGAGTACCCCATGAACAAGAAACTTCTCGCCGGCCTTGCCACCGCCGTGCTTTCCTTCGGCAGCGTCGGCACCGCCCATGCGGTGCTGAACAGCTGCGACGACCCCCTGAAGAGCGGCCTCGGCCAGCGTTTCTGCCTCGAGAAGTTCGAGGACCTGGCCTCGGGCTTCTACACCGTCAGCTTCGAATACCAGGCGGAAAAGTTTGCCGGTAACGCCGACAGGACCCTGAGCTTCGGCTTTCTTTTCGACACCCTCGAAGGCCCCTCGACGCGCGGCCTGCTGAGCGACGTCTCGAGTTCGTCGGGCTGGAACGCCTACTCCTTCACCACCGAGGCGGGGGGCGACGGCGCTTTGCTCTTCGCGCTGCGCGGCGTGCCCGGCCCGAACTTCGGCATGCAGCTGCAGAACGTGCAGGTCACGCCCGTGCCCGAGCCGGGCACCTACGCGATGCTGCTCGCAGGCCTGGGGGCACTGGCCTTCGTGGGGCGCCGCCGCAAGATGTGAGCGAATTCCGATCGGATCTCGCTACGCGAAAAGGCCCGGCACGCCGGGCCTTTTTTCTGAGCGGCCTAAACTCGGGCTGCCCTTCAGGACGACCTGACCCGGGCGCTTCCAACCGGGGACGACCCCCCATCTCCAGCGAAAGGGTCGTCATGGCCTGGGTCATTCTTTTCATCGCAGGCCTCTTCGAGGTCGCTTGGGCCATCGGGCTCAAATACACCGATGGCTTCTCGCGCCTGTGGCCGAGCGTGGGCACTGTCACCGCGATGGTGATCAGCGTGGTGCTGCTCGGCTGGTCGATGCGCACGTTGCCGGTGGGCACCGCCTACGCCGTCTGGACGGGCATCGGCGCGGTGGGCACCGTCGCGCTCGGCATCGTGCTGTTTCAGGAGCCCGCGACCGCAGCCCGCCTGGGCTGTGTGGCGCTGATCGTCGCGGGGATTGTGGGACTGAAGATCACCGCCTGAGCGGCGGGCCGAGCGCCGGGCCGCCCCAAGCCGGCCCCCGCGAGCCGCGAGACGCGGCTCGCACTCCGGCCGTCCATGCCCGCGCAGGTGGGCATGGAGCCGCGGCCTACGTTCCCCTCGGGGGATCGGTCGGCGTACCCGCCGGCCGAGGGGTCGTCATCAGGTCGCGCAGCTGTCGCCGCGTGCATCACCCCAGCGGCGGCGGGTCTCGTCGTCGCCGATGTAGTGCGTGTTGCCCTTGCGGTCCACGCAGTACTGGGGCGCGACGATCATCTCGTCGAACACCTGCTCGGACGAGATGCGGGTGTACTCGAAGAGCACGCTGCGCTTGACCTCGCAGCCGCGCTTCAGGTGGCTGCCGGTGCCGATCCAGGTCGGGCCTTCGATCTTCACGCCCGGCTCCACGCACACGCTGGAGCCGAGGTACACCGGCCCGGTGATCTGCACCTTGTCCCACGGGATGCGGGTGTTGAGGCCCACCCACACGCCGGGGCGCACTTCCTTGCCGGGCATCTCCATCTCGGCCACCTCGCCCATCAGCACCCGCTGCAGCACGCTCCAGTAGTCGCTCACGCGGCCGATGTCGATCCAGTTGAAGAAGCGGCTCTGCACGTAGAACGGCTTGCCTTCCTTGGCCATCAGCGGAAAGAGGTCGCTGCCGATGTCGAACGAGCGCCCGCTCGGCACCAGGTCGAGCGCGGCCGGCTCGAAGATGTAGATGCCGGTCGACGCGAGCCGGCTCTTGGCCACCTCCGGCGAGGGCTTCTCCTGGAACTCGATCACACGCCCGCTCGGGTCGGCGCTGACGATGCCGTAGTTCTGCACCTCCTCGGGCTTGACTTCGAGGGCCACCACGCTCGCAAGCGCCCCCTTCTGCTTGTGCTCGAAGAGCGCGGCGTTGAGGTCGAGGTCGACCAGCGCGTCGCCGCACAGCACGAGGGTGGTCTCGTCGAAGAAGCCCGAGAAGTCCTGGATCTTCTTCATGCCGCCGGCCGAGCCCAGCGGCCGCGGCACCACCTCGCCGTTCTCGCGCACACCTTCGTACGAGTAGCCGATCTGCACGCCCCAGCGGCTGCCGTCGCCGAAGTGGTTCTCGATCTTCCAGTGGTTGAAGGCCACGTTGATCATGATTTCCTTGATGCCGTAGCGCGCCAGGTGCTCGATCAGGTACTCGAGCACCGGCTTGCCGAGGATGGGCACCATCGGCTTGGGCATGTTCTTGGTGAGCGGGCGGACGCGGGTGCCCTGGCCCGCGGCGAGGATCATTGCTTTTGCCATGTGGAGAGAGAGTCCTTCTGGTTGGTGAACAGAGTCTGCAAGCGGTCGGCGTCGAAGCCGGCATGCGGCAAGCCCCACAGCAGCGCCGCCACGGTGGCGGTGCCGAGTGTGGCGGGCAGCGTGGTCCGCATGAACGACAGGCTGGACATCGCGAGCTGCCGCTGCACCGCCCACTGCATCAGCAGGCAGCCGGCCACGCTGCCAAGGGCCACGCCGGCCGCGATGCCCTGCATGCCCCAGGGCGAGAAGGCGGCCGCGAGGGCCGCCGAGACACCGAGCTGCAGTGTCGAGAGCTTCAGCACGCGGGCGCTGTGGCGCGTGGCGAACGAGAGGTTCTGCCCCAGCCAGAAGGCCGACTGCGCCACGTAGGCCACCGACAGCCAGCCGAAGAGCGGCGCACTCTCGCGCCAGCGCTCGCCGAAAGCCAGCACCACCAGCGGCTCGGCCGCGAGCGACACCAGCGCGTAGGCCGGCGCGAGCAGCAGCAGCGTCCAGCCGAGCATGCGGCGGTACGCCTGCGCAAGTGCCACGGGATCGCCCTGGCGCTGCACGAAAAGGCTCACGCCCACGCGGCTGAGCGACGCGCCCACCACCAGGTAGCCCGCCGACAGCACACGCTTGGCGAGGTTGTACAGGCCGGTGGCGTACGGGCCGAGCAGCACGCTCACGAGCGCCGCGTCGCCGTTGTTGTTGGCGTAGTTGACGCAGGCGTTGAGGCCAATGCGGCGCGTCTCGCCGGCATGCTCGCGCAGCAGATCGCCAGACCAGCACCAGCGCGGGCGCCAGACCCGCCACTCGGCGACGAGGGCGACGAGAAACGCCACCAGACCCATCACCACCTGCTGCGCCACGAGCGCCATCGCCCCATGACCGCGGGCAGCGAGCCACAGCGCCACGATGCCGCCGGTCGACACCGACACGAGCGACCGGATCGCCATCAGCCGGAAGTTGCCGTCGCGCAGCAACCGGGCATCGTGCGCCCGCCCCAATCCGAAGAGCACCACCGACAGGCTCATGCCCACCAGCACCAGCGTGAGGTCGGGCGCGTCGAAGAAACGTGCCATCGGCCACGCCAGCATCACCATCGCCGCGGCCACGAACACCGACACCAGCGTGCAGACGGTGAACAACCAATGGAACATGCGGTCGTCGGCCTCGGGCGATCGCACCACCGGCATCGCCAGCGAATCCAGCAGCGACATGCGGGTGAAGAGCACCATCAGGTGCGCGATCGCCAGCAGCCCGAACTCGTGCGGCGACAGCCAGCGCGCGAGGACGAGGAAGATGACGAACGACAGCACCTGCTGGACCAGGTTGTCCAGGATCGACCACGCCGATTTCGATGCCAGTTTCATCTGACCTCAAGCACTGGCACGGCGGCAGATCCGGAAGAACTTGACGGCATCCACGGTGTAGCGCTTCCACAGCCGCTTGGGCTCCTGCAGCAGCCGGAACAGCCACTCCAGGTGCAGCTTGCGCATCCACACCGGCGCACGCACCGCACGCTCGGCGAGGAAGTCGAACAAGGCGCCCACGCCGACGTAGAGCGCCGGCGGCAGCTGCTTCGCGTGGTCGAGGATCCACTGCTCCTGCAGCGGGTTGCCCAGCGCGACCAGCACCACGTCGGGCTGGGCCGTGCGGATGCGTTCGCAGACCAGCTCGTCTTCCACACCGTAACCCGCCATCGCACCGACCACCTGGTGGCCGAAGCGGTGTTCCACGGTGCGCGAGGCCTCGCGCACCACCTCGGGCCGTGCACCGAAGAGGAACACCCGCAGCGGCAACGGGCTGCCACCGAGCAGGCGCGGGATGAAGTCGGTGCCGTTCAAGTTCTCCTGGAAACGCTGGCCGTGCATCAGCCGCGCCGCAAGGTCCATGCCGATGCCGTCGTTGACGACGGTGATCGCCGGGTCGTCGAAGCGTGCCGCGAAGCCCTGGCAGGTGACGACGAAGTTGGTGTTGGCGAAAAAAGCTTTCGGTGCGCCGGCCGAGCGCCAGCTGGCGGTAGATCTGGCCGGCCAGCGCCTGCGCGCCGAACGACTTGACGCGAAACGGTCCGATGCGCAGCGTCTGCGGCAGCTTGGGCGCTTGCAAGGTCGGGTTGAGCATGCTCATGGAGTCCTCATGCGTTGGTGGACGATGGATAGGCGGTGCCGGTCTGCTGCTGGCCGCTGCGCCAGCCGCGCACGCGCGCCAGCAGGCTGTGCCACTTGAAGCGCGCCTGCGCGCGCTGGCCGCTGGCAAGCGCGAGCAGCGAGCCGGCAAGCGTGCGGCCGCACACCCACGGGAAGTACCAACCAGGAAAGCCGCCGCGGCGGATCACACGGCCGAAGCCGGCTTCGTAGCGGCACTGGCGCTCGATGGCCGCCTCGCCGTAGTCGGCGGTCTTCACCGGGTGGTGCAGCACCAGGTCGCGGTCGAATTCGACGCGCCCACCGGCCTGCAGGCCGCGCAGCATGAACTCGGTCTCTTCGCCCGCGCCCCAGGGGGTGCCCGCCCCCACGCCCAGGTCTTCGTCGAACTCGCCGATGCGCTCGACCAGGCGGCGGCGCAGGAAGATGCTGAACGAGATCGCACCGCGCCACACCGAGAAGCGGTTGAGCAGCTGCGTGCGTGGCAACCAGCGGCCTTCGGAGCGGCCCTGCGCATCGACGAAGCGGCCGGTCAGGCCATCGAGCGAAGGCTGTGCCTGCAGGCGCCGCGCCACGTACGACAGCAGGCCGTCGGGGTACCAGCAGTCGTCGTCGGGGAAGGCGATCACGTCACCGGTCGCGTAGCGCAGGCCGACGTTGCGCGCCCGCGAGAGGCCGGGGGCGCTGCGGTAGCGCAGGATGCGGAAGTGCCGGCGGTACTCTTCGATCAGCGGCGCCAGCCGTTCGTCGGGGTTCTGGTCGACGATGAGCAGCTCGAAGTCGCGGTGGTCCTGGCGCTGCAGCGAGGCGAGGAATTCGCCCACCTCGTCACGCCGCCCCAGCGTGCCCATGATGAGCGAGAACTTCATGCACCGGCCCCCTGCACCGCCGCGCCGGCCAGGCCGGCCGACGCCGGGCGGCCCGCCGAAGGCGTGCGGTCGAAACTGATCTGCGGCAGGTGGCTCAGCCAGGCGTCGTAGACGGCGCCGATCTTCCCGTACGAGTTGTCGAGGTAGGTGACCTCGCAGCCCATCAGCGCGGCGGCCACGCCCGCGTGCAGCCGGTTGGTGCGCACCGCGACCAGCTGGCCGAAGAAGCGCAGGAAGTCGCGCGTGACCAGATCGCTCTCTTCGCGCAGGCGGAACTTGGAGCCGTACAGGTTTGACATGTCCCAGCGCTTGTCGCCGGGCAGCGCCGCGATCGCTTCGGCGTCGACGCGGATCACGTCCAGGTGCAGGTGCGCGGGTGGCGCGCGGCGCAGGAGCGCCAGGCGCCAGCGCAGGTAGGGCGCGAGCCGGTCATGGTGGGCCATGCGGGCCCAGAAGGCGAGGCCCCGGTACCGCTCGCATTGCGCGAAGAGCCGCGGCACGTCGATGTAGAGCGCCATGTCGGGTGCGTACAGCACCTGCGCGCCGGTGCCGGTGGCCTGCACCCGCGCCACCGAGGCCTGGTCGCGGCACACCAGCGTGAAGCGCCGGTCGAGCCGAGCCAGCAGTGCCTCGTGGCCGCGGATAGTGTGCGGCAGCACGAGCACCGAGTCGACGTCGACCTCCAGGCAGCGCTCGAGGAAGCGCGAGCAGCTCGCATACTCGGGCACGAGGTTGCCGCCGCCGGCGTAGATGAGCGCATCGCCGGCGCGGATGTCGCGCACCTTCGCATAGACCGGCGCAAGGCCCATGTCGTCGAAGAACTGCCAGCTGCCGGCGGCGATGAGCGCATCGCCGGCGTTGCCTTCGTTGGGCACGTAGAGCAGGCGGGCCGGCTTGCGCGCCTGCAGCGACTGCAGGGCATGGCGCAGGCCGTCCCAGGCCTGCGGGTCGTTCACCAGGGGACGGGTGTCATACGAAAGCGTCATGGGCGGGTCCGGTCGGGGGTGATCTGAGGTGCAACGAGGCGCGGCCGCGCGGCCGCCTCGATGCGTTTGAGCCAGGCGTTGAGGCCGCGCTTGGTGGCGGCACACGCCGGGCGCTCGATGAAGATGCTGAAGAGCGCGCAGCCGGCGATGGCTGCCGCCACGCACAGCACGGCGAGCAATCCGCCCTCCTTCATCCAGCCCGCCTTCACGAAGACATAGATGAGCGGCACGTGGATCAGGTAGATGGAGAAGCTCCAGTCGCCGAGCCACTGGAAGGGCTTGGCCATGAAGGCCATGTCGATCGGCGTGCGGTCATGCGAGAAGGCAAACACCACCAGCCCGGCGATGAGCGCCGGCGCAAGGTCGTGCCAGTACTTCTCGGGCAGGTGGATCACCTCCAGCATGAAGAGGCCGAGCGCCCCCAGCAGCAGCACCTGCAGCACGGTGAGCGCGCGCGTGCTGATGGGCACCGTGCGCAGCCAGTGGTGCAGCCCACCGAGCATCGAGCCGAGCAGGAAGTAGTGCAGCTTCGAGATCGCAAAGGTGCCCGGCACCTTGTCGCGCACGCAGATCGCCGCCACCGCCAGCACCATCACGACCACGAGCGCGAGCGTGCGGCCCGACTGCGCACGCTTGAGCGCCCACCAGAAGCCGATGAAGAGCGCATAGAACTGCACCTCCGGCGGGATGCTCCAGAACACGCTCACGTTGCCCGAGAACAGGATGTGGCGCAGGAAGTTGTGCGTGCCGATCGCATACGGGAATTTCGGGTCGATCAGCGTGTAGATGAGGAACGAGGCCAGCACCACCATCACGTAGGGCGGTGCGATGCGCGAGAAGCGCGCGATGGCGTAGCGCGACACCTCGTGCCAGTTGGCCGGCTTGGTGAGGTAGAGGTAGCCCATCAGGAAGCCACTGAGCGTGAAGAACACCATCACGCCGAGCGAGCCCTCGTGGATCGGGCCGAAGTGCAGGCCGGCCTGTTCGGGCAGGTGCGAGACAACGACAAGAAAGGCCGCGATGCCACGCACCGCGTTGAGCGACAAGATTTGCGAAGAAGGGGGGTGGGTGTTGTTGGGGGTCATGGTTTCCATTCCTCCCTCAGCAGCGCGAGCTGGGGTCGCTCGGGCTGCCCGGGAATCGGGTGAATGCCAAAGGTGTATTTCGGGCCCCACCAGCCGCCGGCGGCCCAGTAGGCCCAGCCGGCCCAGACGGGGTCGCGCATCGACTCGAGCAGCGCCTTGAGCGTCTCCAGGCATTCGGGCGTGGGCGCCACGCCGAATTCGCCGAGGAACATGCGGTGGCCGTGCGCGCGCGCCCAGTCGGTCACGCGGTCCATCAGCTTCTTCATGCGCTCGGGGGCCATGCAGTCGCCTTTCATGCCGGAGTGATCTTTGTCTGCGTACTGGTGCACTTCGAGCACGCTGCGCTTGAGCGGATCTTTCAGGCCCGAGAAAGCGTCGGCGTTCGACAACCCCTGCCACTTCACCGCCCAGTCGTGCGCGCCGCTCCAGCCGGCACCCGAAACGAAGAGCAAATGCTTCGAGCCCGCGTCACGCAGCGCGGTGACCACGTCTTGCGCCGCACGTGCCCAGCCGCCGCGCGCCGTGGCATGCGCCGGCTCGTTCATCAGGCCGAAGGCCACGAAGCCGGGCTCCGGGAAGGCCTCGCGCATGCGCAGCCAGAAGTCGGTGAAGCGGTCGGTCGGCAGCTCGGGCGAGCCGAGCTTCTGCTTGGCGTACTGGCCGAAGTTGTGCGCATCGAGGATCACGCAGAGGTCGAGCGCGCTCGCCATCTCGACCACCTTGCGGATGACCTTCACCTCCATCTCGTCGAGCGGGCCGCCCAGCGTGCGCTGCACCCGCTCCCAGCGGAAGGGCAGGCGGATCACGTTGGCGCCCTGCTCGGCGAAGTACTTCAGGTCCTTGTCGGTCGGGTAGGTGTAGTCCTTGAACACCTGGCCGGGCATCTTGCTGGTGTTGAACTCGGCACCGGCCATGTTTACGCCGCGCAGCGGCTTGCCGGACAGGCAGGTGCCCACCTTCTCGGTCTGCGCCGCGGCGCCGGTGACGCACAGCACCAGCGAGAGGGCTGCCAGCAGCACCTTCATGCGGCCATCCTCGCTTCTTGCACGGCGCGCTCGTACTCCTCGACGTAGGCGCCGACCACGTTGCGCCAGCTGTAGCGCTGCACCATCTTCTGGGCCTGTTCGCGCAGCACGCTGTGGCTCACGGCCACGCGCCGGTGCAAGGCCTGCACGGCGGCCGCGGCCTCGGCGGTGTCGTCGGGCACGATCAGCGGCACCATCGTCTCGTCGGCCAGCCGCTCGAAGGGCGGGATGGCGCTCAGGATGGGCACGAGCCCCGCGCTCATCGCCTCGATGGCCGCCAGGCCGAAGCCTTCGTGGCTCGACAGGCACACGCCGTAGCTCGCCTGGCCGATCGCCGCGCGCAGCGTCTCGTTGTCGGGGTTGGGCAGCAGCACCACCGCCTCGGTCACGCCGGCCGCTTCGGCCATCTGCGCAAGCGTGTGGCGGTTGATGTCGTCGTACTCGCGCCCGGCGATGATGAGCCGCCAGTTCGGGTCGGCGCGGCGCAGCATGGCCAGCAGCGCGAGCGTGCGGTCCAGGCCCTTGTGCGCCGTCCAGCGGCCCACATAGATCATGGTCTGGGTGAGCGTGCGCGAGGCGGCGTCGGCGAACTTGTCGATGTCCACGCCGTTCTCGATCACGCGGATGCGCTCTTGCGGAACCACCTGCTTGAACATCTCGCCGTCGTTGGCGCTGCTCGCGAGGATGCGGTGGTAGCCGCGCGCCGTGCAGCGGGTCACGCAGTGGAAGAAGATCTTCTTCGCCCGCTGCGCAAAACTCGTGTGGAAGAAGCCACCGTGCGTGCAGGCCACCAGCGGCTTGCGGTGCACGAAGCGGGTGAGCGAGAGGTAGTCGAAGGCGAAGTCGATGCCATGCACGTGCACCACGTCAGCGTCGCTGACGTGGTGCAGCACCGACGGGAACAGCGGGTAGCGCTCCGAGCCGCTGTAGGCCAGTCGGTGCACCGGGATGCCCTCGATCACCTCGTCGGTCGGCAGCACCTCGGGCTGGCGGAACACGCGATCGAGCGTGATGACGCGCGGCGACTGGCCGTGCAGGTCGCGCTGCGTGCGAGCGATGTTGAAGACCACGTCTTCCATCCCGCCGCGCGACGGCAAGTATTGGCGCACCACGTGCACCACCTTCAAGCTCATGTCGGTCCTCCGCTATGCAAGGCGAATGTCAATTTCGGTCTCCTGTTCGGCTTCAGGCTTGCGCATCGACAGCGCCCCCAGCGCAAACCACATCACGCCGGCCGTCTTGAGTGCGAAGAGCGACGTGCCGCTCACGCACAGGATCAAGGTCATGTAGGCGGCCATGTAGGCGCGAAAGCGCCGCGCCGTCTCGTCGTGCAGCGGCAGCGCGTAAAAGCAGATCCACATCAGCCCGGCGCCGATCAGGCTGAAGCGGCTGAAGACATAGGCGTAGCCCATGTCGCCGAAGTTGGTGGCGAAGTCGCGCAGGCCGAGCAGGCTCAGGTGGTCGAAGCCGAGCAGGAACTGCCCGCTCACCGTCATGCGGCCGATGAGGTTGTCGCCGGCGCCCGGCATGTAGGTGGCGAGGGCCAGCAGCAGGAGTGCACCGAGCGCCGGGAACACGATGCCGATGAAGTGCGCGCCGCCATGCAGCACCAGGCGCAGCAGCACCAGGAGGCCGGTCATGTAGAAGCCGAAGCGGGAATCGGCGAGCACGATGCACACCAGCGCCGCGGCGATGAACCACGCCGAGGTGCGCCACTGCGCGCCCGGCTTGGCCAGGCCCCAGCCGAGCAGGATCACCGCGAAGTTGCCGAGCGACACCGGCTCCAGGAACACCGAAGACACCCGCTGCGCCCCCAGCACCTGCGGCAGCAGCGTGCGGCCGATGCCTTCGGGTCGCATGCCGTTGAGCGTGACGGCCTGGCCGCTCACCTGGGCCGCGGCCGAGTTGATGCCGCCCAGGCTCACGTAGTAGTTGAAGGTGTTGAAGAGGCTGTTGTAGAGCGTGGGGATCACCGCCTGCACCAGGCCGATGAACACCACCACCGCGGCAATCGCCAGCAGCGGCCGGTCGAGCGAGCGGCCGTTCTGCCCGAAGCTGCGCCCGGCCCAGAAGAAGACGAGCGGGATCATCAGGTCGCGTGCGGCCTTGGCATCGAAATAGCCGCCGCGCAGCAGCGCGAAGAGGCCGCAGGCCCCGAGCACGGCGAACACCGTGATCAGCGAGCGCAGCGACAGCCGCGCCAGCAGCAGCGGCACGCAGGCGATGTAGATCACCATCTCGGCCATCGCCACGCGTGCCACCGACACGCTGATGCCCTTGTTGTGCAGCAGGCACAGCAGCCAGTGGTGCATCACCACGGCCAGCAGCAGGAAGCCGGCGTAGACGGTCGAGTCGCTCACGCCGGCACCGGGCAGGCTGCCGGGCACCGGCGCGTCGGCGCGGCCCCAGGCGGCGCCCGGCGTGCCGTGCGTCGTGTGGTCGGTCCAGACGGCGGCCATGCGCTCAGACCCCGAAGTAGCGTGGCCGCACGTCGGCGGGCAACGCGCCCGCGAGATCGTGCAGGAAGCGGTCTTGCGCCGCGTACGAAATCTCGGCGCCCGGCCTGGCAAGCGTCGACACGCGCACCAACATGCCGTCGGCCACTTCGCCGGCGAGGCCGTGGCGCAACTGCCCGAGCTTGCGGCCCACGCCGGGCAGCGTGGCCTCGTCGGCGAGCGTCACCCAGTAGCTGATGGGCTCCACGCGCGGCCCGAGCCGGCCCACGAGGCGCTGCACCTTGACCTGGCCGGCGGGCAGCGCCACCTGGCTAAGACCGGCGCCCCGGATGTCGAAGCCCTGCGCGCCATAGCAGAACTCGGGGCGGTGCACCGCGGTCGCCTCCGAGAGCTTCTGGTCGCGGCCATAGGCGATGGTGAGCATCACCCGCTCGCCCTGCGCATTCACATAGGTGCGCGCAAGGGTCTGGTCGTACACCGAGTCGAGGCGCTGCTGCAGCGTGGGGTCAGGCAGCACGGGGGCGGTGTCGGGGTCGATGCGCCAGCCCGAGAACTCCTGCGGCACCTGCGCTTTGAGGTCGATCGGCGCCAGCCGGTCGGCGACCAGGCGCTCCGGCTTCAGGGCCTGCGCGAGCCCTACCGCCAGCAGCATCGCCGCCAGGAGCCAGATCGCGCGCAGCAATGGCATACGCTGCCTCATGACAGGCCCTCGCCCGAGGGGACTGCCGGCCGGCGTGGGAGCGGCCCGGCGCTCGGCCCGCGCCCCGCCGCCGGCTGTCGGATCACCGACTCGGCCACGATCATCATCAGCACCGCCGCGACGAAGAGCACGATGCCCGAGAAGTCGTGCGCGAAGCCCTGCCCCGCCGCATCGCCAAAGTGGTAGGTGACGAGCACCAGCACCATCACCCGCACCACGTTGGCCGCGAACGAGATCGGCAGGATCACGAGCGCGAGCAGCGCGTCGCGCGCCGCGGTGCTGCGCGGTCGCAGGCTCATCCACAGGAAGCCGAGCGCTTCGAGCGTGAACATCGAGTTGAGCCCGGCGCAGGCGTCGGCCACCAGCAGCTGGTACTGGCCGATCACCAGCACCACGCCCATGCGCCCGACCGGGTAGCCCACGAGGTGCAGCAACCACTCGGCGCAGGCCGAGACGGCCACCTTGAGCGGCATGGTGATCGTCTGCACGAAGATGCCCGGCAGCGGCACGGTGAAGGCCATGAACGCGAGCGGCAAGGCCATCACCCGCACACCGGCCCAGCCCTTGAAACACAGCAGCAGCGCCGCCAGCACACCGATCTGCGACGCGGCCTCGAGACCGAGGATGCCCTGCGAATGGCCCAGCACATAGGCGGCAAGCGACGCCAGCAGCAGCGGCCCACCCAGCCAGCGGTTGGGCGTGTCGGGCAGCGCGGCCAGCCGGGCGCGGCGCTGCCAGGCCATCCACGCACACAGCGCGAGGATCAGCGGGCCGTGGCCCTGCTCGGCGGTCGACCACACCTGGTCGATCAGCCTCAGCATCGTGGGCACGTAGAGCGCCAGCAGGCCGACGAGCAACACCCCCGCGACAGCGCGGCTCGCGGTGCGCGCCGTGAACTCGGGCGGTTCATCCCAGGTGCTCGAAAGAGCACCGGGGTGGTGGCGGGCGTGACCGAGCGAAGACATGATGCGCGTCAATGTCCGGCGCCGGGCCGCCCCAAGCCGGACGGCGCCCCTTGGGGGCAGGAGTGAAACGACTGGGGGGCTGTCATCTCTTCAGTACTCGTTGATGACCACACCGGCGAGCTGCGCGGGGCTGTCCTTCAAGCGGCTGACGAGCTGGTGCAGTGCGCCCAGCCGGCTCTGGTGACGCCGCGCGATGACGAGCGCCGCACCGCAGCGCGCCGCGATCACGCCGGCGTCCGACCCGCGCTGCGAGGCCGGCGTGTCGACGATCACATGGTCGAACTTGCCGAGCAGCTCCGACAGCAGGCGGCTGAAGGCCGGCCGCTCCACCAGTTCAAGCGGGTTGGGCGGCGCCACACCCACTGGCAGCACGAAGAGAGTGTTGAGGTCGGCGATCTGGTGGATCACGTTGGCCTGCACCCGACCGCTCAGCACGCCCGACAGACCCGCCTTCTCGTCGATGGAGAAGAGCTGGTGGATGCGCGGGCCACGCAGGTTGGCGTCGATCAGGAGCGTGCGCCCGCCGAGCTGCGCCATCGCGATGGCGAGGTTGGCCGCGAAGAAGGTCTTGCCGTCGCCTTTCTCGGGGCTCACGATGGCCAGCGCACGGGGCGCGGCACCGGGCATGAACATGCGCATCATCAGCTGGCTGCGCAGCGCCCGGAAGGCTTCGGCCTGGTCGCTGAAGGGCTGCATCGCCGCCACCAGCTCGCCGGAGAGGTCGCGCCGGGTGTGCGGCGCGTACGGGTAGTGGAACTGCTGCGACAGCGCATACAGCACGTCGTCTTCGGTGATGAGCTTGAGCGCCACCGCCGCCTCGCCGAAGCGCAGGCCCTTGCGGCGCTGGTACTCGAGCACCTTGTCGACCTGGCCGGCGGGCAGCCGCTTCGTCTCGGTGAGGATGCTGCCGATCGGTCGGTCGGTGACGACGACGTCAGCATCGGCCCCCCAGATCGACTCCGACGCGTCGAAACGCGGCTCCTCCGTGCGTGCTTCGATTCTCATGAACGCTCTCCTGCAGCTGCCGCGGCGGCCTCCTGGCGTCGCACCCGCGGCAGACGGGCCATGACCTGCTGCGGCATCACCAGGCGCTGGCGGCCGAGCAGGGGTTTCTTCATCGGGCCGGGCAGGTGACCCAGCACCGGCAGGCCGAGCACCTGCACCGCGTCGTGCACGCTGCGCAGGCGGCGGTCGCGCAGCTCGCGCAGCAGCGCAAAGGCGATGGCGAACATGAACCCGACGAACACGCCGAGCAGCGAGTTCAGCATCAGGTTGGGCGATGCCGGCCGGCTGGGCGGGGTGGCGGCGGCGAGCAGCGCGGTGTTGGTGAGCTTGGTCTGGCTCTCCAGGCTCGACTGCGTGAGGCGCGCGGCCACCGCGTCGTAGGCGCGCTGGGCGCTTTCCACGTCGCGCTGCAGCACCATCGCTTCGTCGCGCTGCGCCTTCATCTGCTGGACCCGCGCACGTTGGGCGGCCAGCTCGCTGCGCAGCTGTCCTTCGCGCGACTGGTTGATGTTGTTGTCGGTCGAGACGCTGCCGGTCACGCGCCGGCTCTCTTCGGCGATGCGCGCACGCAGTTCGCTGATGTTGGCCTTGGCCTCGATCACCGCCGGATGCGCCTCGCCCATGCGCACGCTCATCTCCTTGAACTTCGCTTCGGCGCGGCTCAGGTCGGAGCGCAGGCCCTGCACCACCGGGTTGTTGATGACGTCGCCGAGCGTGGCGGAACTCCTCGCCTGGGCGGCGCGACTCGATGACTCGGCGGTGATGGCCTGGACCGCGACGAGCTGGGACGACAGTTCATTCAGCCGCGCGGTCTCGACGTCGTAGCGCTCGTCGTTGGCGATGATCCCGTGGTCCTGCTGGTACTTCGAGAGCCTGGCCTGCGCCTTCTCCAGCGCTTCGCGCAGCTCCTTCTGGCGGCTGTCGAAGAAGCTGCTGTACTGCTTGGCCGGGTCGACGCGCAGGTCAAGGGTGGTGTCGAGGTACGACTGCACGAAGGCGTTGGCGAGCGCCGCGCTGAACTTCGGGTCGGCCGAGGTGAAGCTCACGTTGATGACGCTGCTCTCGCGCGAGGGCTTGACGTCCAGCTCGGCCTGCAGCGCTTCGGCCAGCCACACCTCGAAGCTGCCGTCGCCGTCGGTCGCGTCCATCCACTGCTGGCGCAGCTGCGGGCTCTCGGTGAGCTTGAGCCGCGCACCACCCGCTGCGCGACACGCGGGCTCGTGATGATGTCGGCCTGCGTGGAGATGTAGCTCATCGGCAGGCCGTTCATGCTGTTGACACCGGCGATCGGGTCGTTGGAGCGCATGTCGACCAGCACCGCGGCGGTCGCCTTGTATTTCGGCGGCAGCAGCATGCTCACGCCGACCACGGCGGCGAGCACGAGCAGGAAGGTCGCGAGCGCCGTCAACCAGCGCGCTCTGAGAATGGCCAGGAATTGCGTGAAGTTCATGTCGCGTCGTCCCCGGCGTCAGAAGAGGCTCTCGCGCACATAGATCACGTCGCCCGGCCTGAGCGTGTCGGTCATGCGCAGCTCGACGATCTCGACCTTGCCGCTGCCGTTGCGGCGGTGCACCTTCATGCCACGCTCGGTGCCGCGCTGCGTGAGCCCACCGCCGCTGGCCAGCGCCTGCATCAGCGTCATGTCCGGGGTGAGCGCGATCGGGCCGGGGCGCTGCACCTCGCCGTAGATGTAGACGGTGGGCAGCTTGTCGACGTAGAGCGTGTCGCCGTTCAGCACGATCGGGTCTTCGGCCGCCGAGTTGCCGCCGAAGAGCTGCGACACGTCGACCTTCTGGCGGAAGGGCTTGCCCTCGCGGATGCCGCTCAGCGTGACGATCTCGCTGCCGCCCGCCGCCACACCGCCGGCCAGCGCCAGCAGTTCGGACAGGCGCATGCCCTTCACCTCGATCGGGTAGCGGCCCGGCCGGCCTGCGGCGCCGAGCACCGAGGCCTGGTTGCCGCGCACCTGCGTGACGAGCACCGACACCTGCGGCTGCTTGATGAAGTTGCCTTTCTTCAGCCCGTCGGCGATGGCCTGCTCGATCTCGCCGACCGAGCGACCGCCAACCACGACCTGGCCGAGCAGCGGGTACGAGATGACCCCGCTTTCGTTCACCCGGGCCTCAAGCGAGAGGTCGGCGTTCTGGTAGACGTTGATGCGCAGCACGTCGCCCGAGCCGACCACGTAGTCGCGGCTGCGGTCGGGGCCCGCGCTCGCGCGCTGGGCAGGCTCGGGCGGTGGCGGAGGCACCGCCGCCCGGGCTTGCGCGGCCGGCGTCGCCGCCGGGTCGGTGGGCATCGGGGTGTTGACGCATGCCGCCAGCAAGAGCGACACGACGATCGACACAAGAGGGGCCATCAGGTGGCGCGAAGGAGCAAGATCGGCTGGCATAGTGGTCTGGCCTTCACTTGTTGGGGTAGGAGGTGGTGGTGGTCAACGGCCGCGTGCGTTCGTCGAGCGCAAGCGCGTTGCCGGCGGGGGGCTGTCGGAGGGGGTGGACGACGCCGCAGCCGCCGCAGGCGTGCCCGGCGCCGATGCCGGCTGTGCGAAGCGGCCGCGGTATTCGATGCGGGCGTTGCTGCGCAGCGCCTTGATCTGCTGTTCGAGCGCGGTGCGGCGGCGTTCGGCTGTCAGGTAGTTCTCGATGGCGCGGCGCGCCTCTTCCAGGTTGAGCGGCGCGGGGCGCGTCTCGATCACCGTGTAGATGTGCGCATCGCGCGGGCCACCCACGAGCAGCGACTGGCCTTCGCTGAGCGCGGCCATCGCATCCACGGCGTGCATCGGCAAGGCCTCGGCGCCGATGGTGGTGCGGCGAGAGCCGTAGCGCAGGCCGGCCTGGCGCAGCACCAGCGCCACGTCGGCAGTGCCGCGGGTGGTGGGCATCTGCGCGGCGATGGGCTTCTGCTGCTCGGGGGTCGCGTCGATCGCGGTGTCGACGAGCGTGTAGAGCCGGCGCCGCGTGAAGAGCGCGGGCTTGCTGTCGTAGTACTGCTTCACCTCCTGCGGGGTGGGCGGCGAGACGCTCTGCGTCAGCCGCTCGGCATAGGCGCGGGCCAGCAGCTCGCGGCGCGCAGCTTCGAGGGACTGCACCACCGCCGGGTCGCGGTCGAGCTTCTGTTCGAGCGCGGCCTGGACCGCGACCTCCTGGTCAACCAGGGCTTCGAGCGTCTGGCGGCTCGCGGCTTCCAGCTCGTCGGGTGCGACGGCGCCCTGGCGCTGCAGGAAGTAGTTGACCTGGTGAACCGAGATCTCTTCGCGATTCACCTTGGCCGCGATCTGCGTACCGGTGTCACGCGACTGGCCGCTGCAGGCTGCCAAAGACATGGCAGCCGCGACGGTGACCAGCACGCATGCGGCAGATCGTGGACACAACGTGATTCCCAAGCGGCACCCTCTGTTGGTTGACGGATGCGACCCTTGGGCAAACGCGGTGCCACGGGGCCCAGCGGGAAGTCGGCGGTTTTTGGCGCGTGCCCGGGCGGTTTGGGCACGCCGCTTGCCCAGAAATACCGGATGCTTTCGGGCTTACCCGTAAGAGTTGCAGCGCATCAATGCCAATGCGGCCGCGCGCCGCCCAGCAAGGGGTAGTGGCCCGGCCGGGGTGGCTCTTCGATCTGGGGAGGAGGCGTGTCCAGCAGCGGCTGCGTCGGCGGCAGCGGCTGCGGTGGGACGAAGGGCACGGGCTGCGGGGTGTTGGCACCGCCGGCATGGCGGGAGAAGCTCATCAGGTTCATCGGTGTGCGTCCTCATGTGTCATGGAGCGCCGGGGCCGGCGCGCTCTCGCGGCCGGGCACCATCGGCGCGCGTTCCACGAGCTGTGCCAGGCGATCGAGCACGAAGGCCAGGTCCAGGGGTTTGGGCCACACCTCGCAGAAGCTCGTGCCCTCGATCTGGAAAGCCGGCTCGGCGGTGACGGCCACCGCGGGGATGTCGGCATAGCCCTCCAGCAGTCGCAGCTCTTCGAGCAGGTCGCTGCCGTGGCAGTCGGGCAGGCGCAGGTCCACCAGCAGCAGCGTCGGCCGCGCGGCGCGGGCCAGCTCGCGGGCTTCCTGGCCATCGCGAGCCACCATCAGGTTCAGGTGCGGGCAGCGTTTGAAGAGCGCCTGCATCAGGTGAACGTTGGTCGGGTGGTCCTCGATGTAGAGCACGTCTTGCGGGCTGACGAAATCGAACTCGCGTTGCATGGTGGTGTCCCGGGGAAGGCGTTGGATCGACTCTCTTGGCGAACGGCGTGCCTGCGCCGGCGAGAACGCGTTCCCAAATGAAACAGCCGCCGTCTCACGAAAACGTGAGCGGCGGCTGGCGGGGCCAGGGCGCGGGTCAGGCGCCAGTGAGGAGCGCCGATCGCACTGGGATCGGCGCGGCCGGTCAGCCCCGCTGACCCACGGTGAGCTGGTTGTCGACCGACAGCACGCCTTCGACGCGCTGCGCAATGATGGTCGCGCGGTCGCGGGCCTCGGCCGTCGGGGCGGCGCCGCGCAGAACCACGCGGCCGTCGCTGGTGTCGACGTCGATCTTGAGTGCGCTCAGGTCGTTGTCGCGCGCCAGTTCGGCGTTGACCTTGGTGGTGATCGAGGCGTCCTTCATCTTGTCGCCGGCCTGGTTGGCGGCGGTGTTGATGTCGTTGCGGGCCTCGGCCGACTCGCGCTTGATGTCGGACCTGGCTTCGTCGGCGCGGCGCTCGGCGCTGGCGACGGCGCCATCCAGGCGTTCGCCGGCGGTGCGCTCATCGGCGTTGCGGTCGCAGGCCGACAGGGCGAAGACGGCGGCCAGGGCGGCAACGGTGGTCGTGGTCTTGAATGCGTTCATGGGGCTTCCTTTCTCGTTCGTCTCGTCGGCGCTGCACCGGTGGGGACGGTCCCGCACGGCTTTCAGTGCATGCCTTGATCCGAACTGTAGAAATGCAGCCGCCCGGGCGACATCGGCCCGGGCCGTCGATCCCCTGTAGGAAATGTCTGTTCGCCGCGCAGGGCTGTGCTGTCAGCCCTGTGGGAGGGTCAGCGCAGGTCGCCCGCCAGGCTGGCCAGCGTCTCCGGTGCGATCTGCACGTGGGCGGGGTAGTTCGTGTGGTCACAGCCGAGCTTGACCTGTGCACCGGCCCGCACCGCCTGCTTCGCCGCCGGCGGGAACTCGAAGCGCACGAAGTGAACCGCCGAGGTCTTCTCGTCGTTCTCGCGGTCGAGGTCTTCGTCGGCGATGGCGTAGATGCGGGCATGGCCCTCCACCTCGACGAACATGCGGTCTTCCACCCCGATGAGGCGGGCCAGCTCGCGCTTGCGCTCGTGCACGTCGGGGTACTCGATCAGCATGGTCGCCTTCCAGTTGCTGCCGTCAGGCACCAGCGGCAGGTAGGCGTCGATCTCGCCCTGGATGCCTTCTTCCATGAAGATCTTCTCGATGTGCAGCATCTCCTGGATCTGCCGGCGGATGGTGGTTTCGTCTTCGAACTGCAGCGTGATGTGCTCGCCCAGGCGCACCGTGCGGCGCCGGCGGTGGGCGATGACCTCGGGGGCGCTCGACTTGCGGATCTTGGCGTAGGCCTCGAGCGTGAGCAGGTTGTCTCGGGTAATGGTCATCTCGGTGTCCTTCATCAAAGTCCGTACGCGATACGCACCAGGCTCAACGGGTGCGCGAGCTTCGATTCGGGCGCGCCCTGCTGCTGCATGCCTTGCGCGATGTGGTGGCCGGCGAGCTGGCAGTCGGAGCTGATGTAGTCGGGCTCGCCGTTCGCCATGCTCTTGAAGACGGGCTTGCCGATCTTCATCGCGACCGGGTGGGTGGGTGTCTTCACCCCATACGTGCCGGCATGGCCCGAGCAGCGCTCCACCGTGTTGAGCTGCACCGTGACGGCGGCGCCGATCAGCTTGAACATCTCTTCGGTCTTGCGCCCGATCTTCTGCACCCGGCCGTGGCAGGGGATGTGGTAGCTGACCTTGCCGAGCGCCTGCTTGAAGTCGGTCTTGAGCAGCCCATCCTTGTGGCGCGCCATGAAGTACTCGAAGGGGTCGTACACCGCCTCCTGCACCGCGGCCACGTCGGCGTCGCCCGGGAACATCAGCGGCAGCTCCTGCTTGTACATCAGCGTGCAGCTCGGGATGGCCGAGAGGATCGCGTAGCCCTCCTTTGCATAGCGCACGAGCACGGGGATGTTGGCCTCCTTGTGCCTGGCCACCTCGTCAAGGTCACCGAGCTCGAGCTTGGGCATGCCGCAACACGACTCCTTGCTCACGATCTCGTAGGGGATCTCGTTGTGCTCCAGCAGCTTCACGAGGTCGTGGCCGATGCCGGGCTCGTTGTAGTTGACGTAGCAGGTGGAGTAGATCGCCACCTTGCCCGGCGTACGCTCGCCGTTCTTCACGTCCTTCGCATCGCCCTTCTTCTTCGCGCTCCAGCGGAAGCGGCTGCTGGCAAGCTCGGGCAGCCACGCGTCGGGATGCACGCCGAGCGTCTTGTCGAGCACCTTGCGCATTGGCTTGGTCTTGTTGAGCGCATTGGCCACCTGCACGACGATCGGGATGCCCGCGAACTGGCCGTGCACGTCGGTCGAGGCGAGCAACTTCTCGCCGGCCTTGACCTCGCCCTTCTTGAACTTGATGGCCTTGGCCCGCAGCATGGTGTGCGGGAAGTCAAGCTGCCACGGGTGCGGCGGCACGTAGGGGCACTTGGTCATGTAGCAGAGGTCGCACAGGTAGCACTGGTCGACCACCTTCCAGTAGTCGGCCTTGGCGACGCCTTCCACCTCTCCGGAATCAGTGGCATCGACCAGATCGAAGAGATTGGGGAAGGATTGGCACAGGCTCACACAGCGCCTGCAGCCGTGGCAGATGTCGAAGATGCGCTCCAGTTCATGGAAGCACTTCTCTTCGTCGTAGAAATCAGGATTCTTCCAGTCGATCGGATGCCGGGTGGGTGCCTCAAGGTTGCCTTCCCGTGTGCTCATGCGCGCTCCAGTCGTCTTGTGCTTTCTCTCCTGCAAGAACAAGCCGGCCCCGCGAACGGGGCCGGAACTGCTCGGTGATCGTCGCGGCGGTCAGTCGACCAGCGCGTCGAGGGCCTTCTGGTAACGGTTGGCGTGCGAGCGCTCGGCCTTCGCCAGCGTCTCGAACCAATCGGCGATCTCGTCGAAGCCTTCGTCGCGCGCCGTCTTGGCCATGCCCGGGTACATGTCGGTGTACTCGTGCGTCTCGCCGGCCACGGCGGCCTTCAGGTTGTTGCGGCTGGAGCCGATGGGCAGCCCGGTGGCGGGGTCGCCCACGGCCTCCAGGAATTCGAGGTGGCCGTGCGCATGGCCGGTCTCGCCTTCGGCGGTGGAGCGGAACAGCGCGGCTACATCGTTCTGGCCCTCGATGTCGGCCTTGTTCGCGAAATACAGGTACCGGCGGTTGGCCTGCGACTCTCCTGCGAAGGCGTCTTTCAGGTGCTGCTCGGTTTTCGATCCTTTCAAGCTGGCCATCATTGCTCTCCTAGGTTGTGGTCGACGGTTGGTGCGCGGTGGGGACCAACGCCGGCAACCGTACCCCAGGGGCTCTCTCCTCGCCAATACAAAGATTCAATTCGGCTCGATAGCAGTGCCCTATGTTTCAGGGTTAACGCGGGGCAGGCCGAGCAGGTCGAGGGCGAGCCGGTGTGACACGCCTTCGGGGTCGGCCAGGTCGTGCAGCACGGTGAAGTGGTTGGCCCCGGCGACCGCTTCGTAGCGTGGCACCGCCGCCTTGCCCCAGGCCAGCTGCAACAGCTGGCTCTGGCGCAGGAACTCCTCGCTCTCGTCGGCCCCGACCGCCGCATAGAAGCAGGCTTCGCGCGGCGCACGGAAGCGGGCTGGGCTCAGCCGGTCGACCGCCTCGGGCGTGAGGCGCAGGTCGGCCTGGAGGAAGGGCGTCTGCTGGATGGGCTTCAGGTCGTAGACGCCCGAGATGCCCAGGCCCTCGCGCACCATGCGGATCGGCAGGCGCTTGTCGACCTCGGGCCATTCGCAGCACAGCATCATCGCGGCAAGGTGGGCCCCCGCCGAGTGGCCCGCGACGACGATGCGCCCGGGGCTGCCGCCGTAAAGCGCCGCATTGCGGTAGACCCACGCCAGCGCGCGGGTCATCTGCAGCGCGATCGTGTCGATGCCCACCGGCGCCTCGTCGGTGCCCGGGCACAGCGAGTAGTTGGGCATCACCACCATCGCGCCGGCGCTCACGAAGCTTGCGGCGAGGAAGGAATGGTCGGCCTTGTCGAGGCTACGCCACCAGCCGCCGTGGATGAACACGAACACCGGGGAGCGGGGTTCGGCGGCGGGAAAGATGTCGAGCGTCTCGTCGGGACCGATGCCATAGGGCACGTCGGCCACGCAGGTCATGCCCTCGCGCACCCGCGCCGACGCCAGCCGCCAGCGCTCGAAGATCTGCTGGTGGCCGGGCACCCTCGCGCGGTTGTTGTATTGAACGTCGAGCCAGCCGGGGTCGAAAGTGGTCATGGTGTGCGCAAGCCAATCGGACGTGGAGCGCCTTTCTAACCCCTTCCGCCCGCAACACCAAGCGCGGCGACCGGCCGGCACTTTTGATAGACTCCGGCTCGTTTGTGGGGGGGTAGCTCAGCTGGGAGAGCGTCGCGTTCGCAATGCGAAGGTCGGGAGTTCGATCCTCCTCCTCTCCACCAACAAACATCTAAGTGCTTGACTCCGAAAGGACTCAAGCACTTTTCTTTTGCGCCGACGGCTTACTACCTCGGGGTGGCAGCACTGGAGGTCGGCACCGCAGCGCAAGGGCAGATGGATGCCGTCAGCATTCTGCGAGACCCGATGGACATGCTGGCGGCCGCATTCAACGAGACCGTCGTGGTCAGGATGCGCGAGGGCAACGAGAGCGTGTGCGTGTCGCGCTATGGGTCGACGCGGGTGCTGCGGCCCAGTGGGTCCGTGGGCAGCAGGCATTCGCTTTACGCAGGCGCTTCAGGCAAACTGCTCCTGGCTTTCGCACCGGCAGATGTTCAAGCGGCCGTCTTGGACCAACCCCGCACCCAGTTCACACAGAACACTCTGACCGACCGCCAAGCCCTGGTGGACGAACTGCAACGCGTGAGGATCTGCGGCTACGCGTTCTCCGATAGCGAGCGGGCGGACAACATCGCGGCGCTGGCCGCTCCCATACGAGATCGAATGGGCATCGTCATCGCATCGCTCAGCATCGCCGCTCCCTCGAACCGCTTGCGAGAACCCAGACGCAGCGAAGTGCTTGACGCATTGTTGCTGCAGGCGACGCTCGCATCGGGAGCGCTTGGGTACTTGCCGAACGCACCAAGCGACGATTCGCTAGAGCCTGTCCACCTTGCTGCCAATCGACGCGCTTGACCAAAGACTCATTTGGATGTCGGGCGCTTCGGGTGTTCGGTGCACATCGCTGCCGAGGATGGCTTTGCACCCTTTGCGCTCTCACGAGAGATCTCAATCGACCTCAAAGGCTTTCGAGGTCACGGGGCTCAGTGTTCTCAAGAAGCTGACCAGATCGGCGATCTCGGCCTCGCTCAGCTCGATCGGCGCGCGTTCGGCATGTTTCGGTGGGCCAGCACCGTCGTGCCGATGGGTCAGTTCGGAGTGGCCCAGCGCGGCATGCGGTGCGGCGACGTAATGGCGCACCACTTGCTCCAGCGTGGCGAACTGTCCGGCGTGCATGTACGGCGCCCGATCTGCCACACCGCGCAGCCCCGGCGTTTTGAAGGCACCTTCGAGCGCCGGGTCATCGGTCACCATGAAACGCAGCTCCTGGCACTGCTCGGGTTGGGCGTCGCTGAACGGCCCAAGGCAGTTGAACTCGTCGCTTCGCACCGCCGCCGTTGCGGCCGCGCGCCCGCGGTCGGGCCGGGTGGTGTCGCGCGGCGGGACGCCAGTGTTGTGAAACTGCTGGTCACTGAACAACGGCCCGTTGTGGCAGCTCACGCACTGCGCCTTGCCGATGAAAAGACGCAGGCCCCGCGCCTCGTTGGCACGCAGCAGTCCACCGGCTGCCCGGTCGCCGCGCAACAGCGCTTCGAGATAAGCGTCCAGGCGCGTGGGCGCGTGCAGCAGCGACTTCTCGTACGCCGCGATGGCCTTGCCGACGTTCGCGAAGACTCGCGACACCGCCTCGCGGCGGTGCGGCTGGATGGCCGACCAAGCCGCCTGCTCGACCGCGTTGCCTTTGGGGCTGGCATCGCCCGGCAGATCGTCCAGGCGCGGCAGCGCACCAAACACCGCCTCGTAGGCACCGCGATGGTCCAGCGCGATGCGTTGCGCCACCCGCGTGCGGTTGGTGCCATGCTCCACCGCATCCTCCAGCGGGCCCAGCGCCTGCGCCCACAGGCTGTCCTTGCGGCCATCCCAGAACAACCAGACGGCATGGCCCGCCCCCACGATAGGCATCGAACGGCGAGTCCCGGTGCCCACACCCCGGCTCACCGGAAGCCCGTCCTGAAACTGCTTGGCGGGATCGTGGCAGGTCGCGCACGAGACGTCACCGTTGCGGCTGAGGCGTTTGTCCTCGAAGAGAAGCCGGCCGAGTTCGATGGCAGCGGGCTGCCGCTCCACCGCGTTCGACGGATCGACCGGCGCCGCCGGCAGGCGCTTCAGGCTCAGCGAGGCCAGCACGGCCTTCTCATCGGCGCTCCAGCGCACCAGGCCGGCAGGCGGCGCCGGGTCGTAGGCATCTGCCAGCGTCACGGTCAGCGCCCCGCACAGGGCAGCTGCCGTGGTGCTGAGCACCCAGGTCATGGATGGAGGTCTGCGCATCGTCATCTCCTTACAGTGGTCGGCCGGATCGGCAGCGGCCTCAGCGGCCCGGGCCGGTCTCGGCGACGACGGTGTTGAAGGTCACCCGGTCGGCACCAGCGGGGCCTTCGATGGCGAGCTTGATCTCCCACCAGCCGGTCATGCTGAACTTCATGCCCTCGATGACGTAGCCGCCGTCGGGCAGTTCGCGCGTCACCTGCGGCTTCGTCGGCAGGCCGTGGCCATGCCCCGGCATGCCGCCGTCAACCCGGATGCGCGAGCTCGGCACCGGTGTCCCCGCGGGTGTCGTGAGCTTCATCTGCCACGCATGCAGCTGGTTGATGGCCGCGGGCTTGGCCGGCGGTTGGAGCGTGACGACGTACTTGCCGTCGACAGTCGGGCGCGTCAGCGCGAGGTCGAGGTCTTTCGGCGGCGACATGCAGCCGGAGGTGGCAAGCGCCGCGAGGGCGAGCGCCGTGACGATGTAGCGGTTCATGGTGGTGTCCTAATGGATTGAAGAGGTGTGGAAGGGGCCCGGTGGCCGCACAGCGCGGCAGCGGGCTGTGCACACTGTCGGACCCCAGCCGTCCCCGCGACAGCGCCAGGCGATCAACCGTGCGCGGACGTCCGGGAACGGTCGATCCGCTCGACCGAACGGTGGCCGACACCCGGAGCGCTGGGCCCGAGGCGCTTGCCAGCAGACCGGCTACATCGGCCGGAACAGGTGCCCGAACGCGCGGCTGACCTTCAGCGGCCGCTGCAGGCCGCGCACGGCCAGGCTGTAGTGCCCGTTCTCGTCGCGTGTCGCGCTCAGGATGGCGCTCGCATTCACCATCACGCTGCGGTGCACCTGGATGAACTCGGTCGAATCGATGCGCGCCATCAGTTCACGCAGGCTCATGCGCACCAGCGCTTCGCCGGTCGGTGTCACGACGTTCACGTATTTCTCGGTCGCCTCGAAGCACAGCACCTCGGCCACCGGGATCATGCGCACGGTGTTGCCCACGCCGGCCCGGATCACCTTGATGCGTTCGCCCGCCTCCACCGGCGGTGCGGCGATCGACTGCATGCGCTGCATCAGCCTGGCGCGCCCGCCGGCATCGGGCGTCGCCGTGCGGCCGGCCAGCCTGGCCTTCAGCCGCGCCACGGTCTGTTGCAACCGCTCGGCTGTGGCCGGCTTGAGCAGGTAGTCCACCGCGGCGCGCTCGAACGCGGAGACCGCAAATTCCTCGTAGGCGGTGACGAACACGAACAGCGGCTCGGCCCGGTCGTCGGGCCAGTCGTCGGCCACGGCCTCGGCGACCTCGATGCCGCTGCGGCCGGGCATCTTGATGTCGAGGAACACGACATCGGGCACCTCCGCCAGCGCCAGTTCGGTGGCCCGCAGGCCGTCCTCGGCAACGCCGACGATGTGCAGCTCGGGCCAGGCCTGTTCGAGCAGCCGGGTCAGCGTGCGCGCGAGCACCGGTTCGTCCTCGGCGATGACGGCGGTGGGACGGCGGTCGAGGGTCATGGGGGTCTTTCTCTGCGACGTGGGCGCTCAGGTGGGCCGGGGAAAAAACACGATGGAACTCACCCCGGCGGGTTGGCGCCGCTCGAGGTCGAGGCGCGCCGCAGGGCCATACACCGCCTTCAGCCGCTCACGCACGTGCCGCAGACCGTAGCTCGAACTTTCGGGGCCGGCCGGGGCGCCGTCTTCGGGTGTCTCGTGATCCGGCGCGGGCAGACCCAGGCCGTCGTCGTCGACGCGGATCTCGATGCCCGCATCGGTGGCGCGTGCCACCACCTCGATGCGTGCCGATCCGACTTTGGGCTCCAGTCCGTGCTTGATCGCGTTTTCCACCAGGGGCTGCAGCAGCATCGGCGGAACCTGGGTGCCTTCCAGTTCGGCGGGCAGCTCCAGCCGGAAGGTCAGCCTTGGCCCCATCCGCAACGACATGATCTCCAGGTAGGCCCGCAGTTGCGCAAACTCACGCCCCAGCGGCACCGACTCCGTCTGCGACGCCGACAACGTGCCGCGCAGGTAGACGATGAGCCGGTCGATCATGGCCTCGGCGCGATCCGCGTCTTCGCGCACCAGCCCGCGCAGGTTGGCCAGCGTGTTGAAGAGCATGTGCGGCTCGAGCTGCGTGCGCAGAAGGCGCAACTGCGCCTCGACCGCGAGGTGCTGGGCCTCGGCACGCGCCGCGGCCTCCCGGGCCAGTTGTTCGCGCGTGGCGAAATGGCGCAGGCCCAGCCCGCCCACCAGCACCGTGAAGAGGATCGGCACCAGGCTGATGTGCTGGTGCCCGACCAGGCGCATCGGTTCGCCCAGCAACAGGAAGGCGATCTGGTGACCGAGCAGGTAGCCGACGGGAATCGCGATCACGCCGGTCAGCAGCCAGCGGGTGCCGGCGGCCAGGCGTTCGAGCCGGCGCTGCCGCTGCAGCAGCACCACGCAGGCCACCATCGTCAGGCCCACACATTCGGAGAACACGAGCAGACGCGGGAAGCTCTCCAGCCCCGGCACCAGGATGAACAGCAGGGCCGCGGCGACGGCCCAGACAACCGCCGAGGCCACGACGAACTGAACGGCAGCTCTCGAACTGCGAGGCCTCGGCTCGGCGCGGGGTGTGGAAGACAGGTACATGCGGACAGTGTCGTCGCTCGTGCGGAGTGGCGGATCGACTTTAGGGTCGGCACCGAACAGTGCCAAGCGACGGCGGTCTACAGACCGGATCCGAGCGCCATCACGGCCCCGACGCCCAGGCCATAGGGCAGGTGCGACACCATGCTGGCCAGGAGCGCGTTCGACCCCTTCGGGGCGCGCCGCCCGAACCAGCCCCAGCCGAAGGCCGGCAGCAGCACGAGCCAGGGCAGCAGCGAGGTCGCCGCGCCGAAGGCCACACCGCCCCACAGGCGATGCGCGGGCAGCGTCCAGCCGGTGAGCTGCAGCCACACGGCATAAAGCAAGGCCACGCCGCCGCCGCCCACGAGGAAGTGGAACGCCATGCCCGCCCGCTCCTCGCCCGGCCGGGCCGGGGAGCGGGTGATGTCGGCATGCGCCCATTGCCCACGCAGCAGGCCCAGTGCCCAGCGGCCGACGAGCGCAACACTGACGCCGCTGGTCAGGCCCGCTCGCGCGGCGAGCGACTCGGTGACGTCCATCAGCACGGCGCCGACGATGCCGCCGAGATAGGCCAGAAAGTAGCTGTTCACGGGTGAATTCCTGTGGGTGGGGTGCGCGGGACGGGATCGACCCGCGGGCTCAGGATTGCGAGCAGCGGGTGCCTGCGCCGCACTGGCACTGCATGCCGCACTGGCACTGCGGACCGCAGGGGCACTGGGGGCCGCAGGCGCAGGCGGTCGGTGCGGCAGCTTGCTGGCAGCCGCAGGCGCAGCCAGCGCCGGGACAGGTGGTGCAATTGCAGGGGGTTTGCGGGGTGGCGTTCATGGAGGTTCCTTCGTGTTGCATCGAGGACGGGATGTCTTCGATGGCTGCACTTTCGGCGGTGGAGCGACGTGCGGACAGTCCCATGAGACGAACGGTCGGCACATGGCCGGGAGCGGTCTCTTCGATCGACCGAGTGGTCACGCGGCGCAGGCGCCAGCGCCACCCATCGCCAGCGAATCGGTGGTGTGCGAAACCTCCGCCCAGCGCGCCACCGATGCGATCGTCGACGAAGCGGGTCGTTGCCGGCGATGACGGCCGGCTCTGATCCACGTCAAGGTGCCGTTCGGTTTTGGCGCTGAAATGGCGTCGAACGATTTGCGAGGTCTGCCATGAAATCAGCGCTTCTCTTCCTCGTCTTCGCCTCCGGCGCGAGCGCGCCTGCCGCCGGGTGCGTTGCCCCGGGTGGCCGACCGGGACCGGGGCCACGCTGGGGCCGTGATGACACCCCCGGCTGGCCGATGATGAGCCGCGAAGAACGGCAGACGCATCGCGAGCGCATGTCGTCTTTCAAGACCTACGAGGAATGCCGCGCCTACATGGATGAGCATCACCAGCAGATGACGGCGCGGGCCAAGGAGCGGGGCCGAGACATGCCCGGCCAGCCAAGGCGCGACGCCTGCCTGCCGCTGAAACCGAAACAGGGCGCCGCCCGCTAGCGCCTCGCCCGACGACCGACGCGCGCACACAGGACCGCCATGCAATTCCACAGCTTCCTCGTCCACCTGGACAGCGACGCGCACTGCGCCGAGCGCATCGAGTTCGCGATCCGGCTGGCCCGCGAGCACGACTGCCATCTGGTCGGCGCGGCCCCCACGGGTGCGGCATACATGCCCACGGTGCCGGCCGCTGCCGCCGCGCAGTCCGACCTGATGGCACTCGCCTGGGACGCGCTGCGCGACCAGGCGGAAGCCGCCACGCAGCGCTTCCACGATGCCTGCACCAAGGCAGGCTTCAAGTCCTTCGAAGTCGTCATCGACGAACGCGACAAGGCCGACTCGCTGATCGAGCGTGCGCACTGCAGCGACCTCGTGATCCTGACCCAGGACGAAGCGAAGTCGCCCCTGGGGGCCTTCGCCTCCGACCTGGTCGAGCAGGTGGTCCTGGGTTGCGCCCGGCCCACGCTCGTGCTGCCGCATGCGGGGCATTTCGACTCGCTCTCCAAACCCGCGCTGGTGGCCTGGGACGACAGCCGCGAAGCGGCGCGTGCCGTCTCCGACGCCTTGCCACTCCTGCGCAAGTGCGAGAGCGTGCAGGTCGTCGCGTGGAACGAAGACCCCACCAGCACCGGCGAGGCGATGCGACGCCGCCTCGACGCCCTGCAGAAATGGCTGCTGTGGCACGGCGTCACCGCCGACGTGCGCATGGAAACCGCGGCCATGCCGATCGCCGAAGCCATGCTCTCCCGCGCGTCGGACTTCGGCACCGGCCTCATCGTCATGGGGGCCTACGGGCACATGCGCCTGTCGGAGCGGATTCTCGGCGGTGCCACGCGGGGCCTGCTGCAGTCGATGACGGTGCCGGTGCTCATGTCGCACTGAAGCGTGGGCGCACGAATGCCATGATCGAATCGCATGTCCACCTCGCCTACGCGCCGCGAGGGGCCGGGCTGCTCTATGCGGTGATGTGGTTCGCCCAGCGTGGCGACGTCTACGGCTGGTACGTCGGCATGCGCGACGGTGTCGACGAATGCAGCTACTTCATGCTGCCGGCCAACCCCGACGGCCGCGCCGACGTCCTCTATCGTTCGCTGGAAGACGATGTGCGCGGCCGCTGGGTGGCGCTGAGCCGGCACGGCCGGGGCGAGCCCGAGGACTCACCGGTGCCTGAAGCCTTGCGCCCGGAGCTGTCGCGTCTGCAACAGCAGTTCATCTCCGGATGGCTCTTTTTCCAGGGCGACCCCGGCACCGAAGACGAAGCCCGCGCGCTCAACGCCCGAGGCCTGCCGGCACGCCACGTCAACATCCAGTCGGGCCGGATCGGCAAGCTGTCGATGGGCCCGGTGACCTGGCGCTACGACTCGCCGGGCACCGGCACCGAGACGCTGGCCCGGCTGGCAAGGCTATGGCCGCTGGACGAGCGCGTGCCCGGCTGAACGCCCCCCTCCCCCCACACACCCACCCTAGGCCCAAGATGGACACCCCCAAGACCCTCCTGCTGCACGTGGACGACAACCCCGGGTGCACGGAGCATGCGCGCACCGTCCAGCGCCTCGCGGAACGCTTCGACGCCCAGGCCCAGGTGCTCTACGCCGTCACCCCCTCGGTGGCGCGGTTCCCCGCCTCGACGGCGCTCGACGGCAGCTACATGGCCGCCGCGCAGCTCGACGAGTTCGACAAACAGCAGCGCGCGCTCACCAAGATCCGGCTCATCACGGCGCTCAAGGAACTGCCCCGCGTGCATTGGTGCGAGGCGGTGCGGACCACCAGCTGGGACTTCCCGCTGCAGGCCATGTACGTCGACCTGGTGGTGATGCGCGGCGGTGCGGCGGCACAGAACGAGCTGCCGCCCGACTACGCCGCCGCCGTGGCCATCGACAGCGGCCGGCCGGTGCTGGTGCTGCCGGCGACGCCGCCGGCCGAGATCGGCACCACGGTGCTGGTGGCATGGAAGCCGACGCGTGAGTCGGTGCGTGCGGTGGCGCATGCGTTGCCGTGGCTGAAGCAGGCGCACCGGGTGCATCTGGTGACCGCCGAAACGCTGGACGACAGCGGCCCGGCCAGCGCGATGCGCATCGCGCAGTACCTGTCGGCGCACGGCGTCGAGTGCGTCATGGCGCCGCCCCTGCCCGACACGCGCGACGCCGCATCGGCCCTGCGCTCGCTCGCCGCCGAGGTCGATGCCGACCTGTTGGTGATGGGCTGCTACGGCCACAGCCGCACCCGCGAATGGCTGCTCGGGGGCACCACCAAGTCGATGACACGCGACCCGGGCCTGCCGGTGCTGATGGCGCATTGAACGATGGCGCAATGAAGCGCCACGTCACCCGGCCAGGAAGCTGCCGAAGAGCCAGCGCATGTCGGTCTCGCCAGGCGCTCGCCGATGCGCTGCGCCGGGAAGTAGGCGGGCGCGGCACTGGTGGCCATAGCGACGTCGACCGCCAGCAGCGTCTCGTCGCCGGCCGACGCCGGCACATGCGGCGTCTTGAAGATCTTGGTGCAGCACCGGTTCACCTCCACCGCCGGGATGACCAGTGGGTGCAAGGCCTGCGCGAGCGTGCGATCGCCCAGCTCGGCCGCGAGCACGGCACGCAGCGCCTCGCCCGAGTACTTCGGGCCAAGCACCGAGCGCGTGAGGTCGATCAGCCTCGACATCGGCCCGGCGGGCAGGCCGCGCGACGAGAAGGTCGCGGTGCCGTGCTCGTCGAAGAGGCGGATCAGCCGGCTCATCGGCACCTCGAAGGCGAGCGCAAGCGCGAGGATGCCGCCGACCGAGGTGCCGGCGATGAGGTCGAAACAGCGGCCAAGCGGCTTGCCGGCGCGGGCTTCGAGCGCCTCCAGCACGCAGGCGGTGTACAGGCCGAGGAAGCCCCCGCCCGCGAGCGACAGCACCTTGAATTTGTCCGGCCTGCGTGCCGGTGGCGGCGATGGCGTAGCAACGGGTGCGACCGCATTCATCGCCGCATCGTGCAGCCGTGCGCCGGCCCCGCGTTTGCGCTGCCTCAAGCCGCCCCCGCCGCGGCTCACCAGAATGGCTGACAGCGCAAGGACGGGACACGATGTACCAACACATTCTCGTGCCGGTGGACGGCAGCAAGGCCTCCGAGGAGGGGCTGCGCGAAGCGCTGGCCCTGGCACGCGACCAGGGCGCCGCGCTGCGCGTGGTCTACGTGGTCGACCCGTCCACCGCCGCGGCCGACATGCTCACCGCCGCCGAGTACGGCAGCGTGCATGCCGAGTTGCGCGCGCAGGGCCAACGGGTGCTCACGCACGCACGCCAGAAGGCCCGCCGTCGCTCGGTCGACTGCGAGACGGTGCTGCGCGATTGCACGGGGCAGGTGGCCGAGACCATCGTCGAAGAAGCACGCTCGTGGCCCTGCGAGCTGATCGTGATGGGCACGCACGGCCGGCAGGGCCTGTCGCACCTCCTGATGGGCAGCACCGCCGAGGGTGTGCTGCGCCACACGCCGGTGCCAGTGCTCCTGGTGAGGCCGCAGCGGAAATGAACACGCTCGATCCCGTCGACGCGGCCTGGTACCACATGGACAGCGCGTCCAACCCGGCGATCGTCACGATGATCGCCACCACGGCCGCGCCACTGGCGTTTGCCCGCGTGCGCAGCGTGCTCGAACGGCGTCTGCTCCTCTTCGAGCGCTTCCGGCAGCGGGTGGTCGAGACGGGCTGGCCGCTGGCGGCCCCGGCCTGGGAAGACGTGCCCGACTTCGACATCGACCGCCACCTGCACCGCATCGCCCTGCCGGCGCCGCACGACGAGGCAGCGCTGCTCGCGCTCGTCGGCCAGCTGGCGAGCCAGCCGCTCGACCATGCGGTGCCGCTGTGGCAGGCGCACGTGGTCGACCGGGTCGGGCGCGGCAGCGCGCTGGTGTTCCGCTACCACCATTGCATCGGCGACGGGCTGGCGATGATGAGCGTGGCAGCGAAGGTGTTTTCGGTGCCGCGGCGGCGCGTCGCGATGCCGGCGGCGGCGCGCCCGCGCACGCCACACACCACCACGCTTGACACCGCACTCGAAGCGGCGAGCGCCGTCTCGTCGCTCGCGACGGTGCTGCTCAAGCCCGCCGATCCTGTGTCGCCGTTCAAGGGCCGCGTCGCCGCCACGCAGGGGGTGGCCTGGTCGAAGCCGGTGCCGATCGCCGACGCCCGGGCCATTGGCGCCACCGTCGACGCCAAGGTCAACGACGTGCTGGTGGCGGCCACGGCCGGCGCCCTGCGGCGCTACCTGCTGCGCCAGGGCGTGGATGCGCGGCAAGCCACGCTGCGCGCGATGGTGCCGGTGAACCTGCGCCCGGCCGAGCGCGTGGGCCTGCTCGGCAATGCGTTCGGGCTGGTGACGCTCGACCTGCCGGTGTCGGCCGCCACCGCCGCGCGGCGCCTGGCCCTCACCAAGGCCCGCATGGACGCGCTCAAGCAGTCGCCTCAGGCGCTGGCGATGCAGGCGCTCTTCGACCTCTTCGGCCGCGGGCCCAAGGTGCTGGAAGACGTGGCGAGCAAGGTCTTCGGCAGCAAGGCGAGCCTGGTGCTGACCAACGTCGCCGGCCCGCGCGAGACAGTGCAGCTGGCCGGCGTGCCGGTTGAACGCATGATGTTCTGCGTGCCGCATCCGGGCGACGAACTCGGCGTGGGCATCAGCCTCTTCAGCTACCGCGGCATGGCCACGCTCACGGTGATGGCCGATGCCGGCCTGGTGCCCGACCCGCAGGCCATCACGCAGGGTTTCGAGCGCGAGTTCACCGCCCTCGCGCGCCGCGTGACGCCGCGGGCACGGCGGCGTGTCGCGAAACCCCGCTCACGCGGTGCACGCCGGCGCGTCTGAGCCGTCGCGCCAGCGCGCCGACAGCGCGGCCAGGTCGAGAGACCGTTCGGTGTCGACCTGCAGCGTCCACGTGCCCTCGTCGGCGGCCGGCGCTTCCTGCTGTTCGAGCTGGCGGGCGAGCACCTCGGGCGTGGCCTCGGATGGGTCGGCCCCGACCGCCGCACGATCGGCCACACGCTCGCGCAAGGTGCGCAGTCCAGCCGTGCAGTGGAAGACGACGAAGGGCACGCCGAGTTCGCCGGCCAGTTGGCGGAAGCGATCGCGCTCGGCGCGCCGCAGGAAGGCGGCATCGACGATCACCGGGTAGCCCGCCTGCAACGCCCGCTGCGCCCGCTCGCGCAACTGCTCGAAGGTGCGCTGCGTCGCCTCGGCGGTGTAGAGATCGACACCGGCCTCGCGAGAGCGATGCAGCGGCGCCAGGCCGAAGAGCCGCTTTCGCTCGACGTCGGAGCGCAGGCGCACCGCACCGGTCACTTCCAGCAGCTGCGCTGCCAGCACCGATTTGCCCGAGCCCGACACGCCGCACGTCAGGGCCAGGCGCGGGCCACGGTCGCCCTCTTGCACCAGCCGGCGCGCGCATGCGAGGTAGTCCACCGCGGCCGCGCTGCCCCCGGGTGGCGTGAGCTGCCCGACGAGCGCCCGCACGAGCGCACGGCCCACTTCGTAGAAACGCAGCACCTGCAGGCCGGCGTGGTCGCCGCTGTGCTGGAGGTAGGCGTCGAGCAGCCGCCAGGCAAGCTCGGGGCGGCCGCGGGCCTTGAGGTCCATGCAGGTGAAAGCGATGTCCTCCATGACATCGATCCAGCGCAGCGCGGGGTCGAACTCGATGCAGTCGAAGGCGGTCACCTCGCCGTCGGCCAGCACCACCGTGTTGGCGAGGTGCAGGTCGCCGTGCACTTCGCGCACCGCGCCATCGGCCTTGCGCTGCGCCAGCACCTCGTGCAGGGCGGCACAGCGGGCCAGCGCCCACGCGCCGACGGGCGACGCGTCGGCGTGCTGCGCCGCGAGCTGGTCGAGCACGGCCTGCAGGCGCGACTCCACTGAGGCCGGCGAGCCGAAGGGCGACTGCGGCGCGGCGTGCGGCGCGGCGGCGTGGAACTGCGCCAGGCGCAGCGCCAGGGCGTCGATGTGCTCCGGCAACAGCCGGCCTTCGGCCAGGCGCTGCGACAACAGCGCCCCGGCGGGAAAGCGCCGCATGCACACCGCATGGTCGATCGGCGTGCCCTCGCCGCCCAGGTGCGGCGCCGAGACGGGCCCCGCCACCGGCACCACCCGCAGGTAGAGCGAGGGTGCGAGCCGCCGGTTCAGCCGCAGTTCGTCGCGGCAGCACTGCTCACGCCGCTGCGCGGTGCTGAAGTCGACGAACGGCAGCCGCAGCGGCTTCTTGAACTTGTAGACGAGTTCCGTGCGTGAGCAAGAGGCTGGAGATGTGCGTCTGCAGGCATTCGACCGGCTGGCCGGTCGAGGCTTCCAGCTGTCGGCGCAGGGCCTGCAGGTAGGCGGCGTGGCCGGCGAGATCGAGAGGCGCGTCGTGCATCGGCCGCAGTCTGCCGGTGTGGCGTGTCCCGGCGCTTGAGATCCCGCAATCGCAGAAGGGTGCCGGCACCGGCGCGCCTTTGACAAGGCGCAAGGCACGGTGGCCGTCGACGCACTAGGGTGGACTGGACACACACCCCCACACGACGGAGACACCCCATGGACAAGCCCTGGCTGAAAAGCTACCCGCCCGGCACGCCGGCCGTGATCGACCCGCACCCGTTCCGCTCGCTGGGCGACTTCTTTGACAGCTGCTGCGAGCGCTACGGCGCGCGCACCGCCTTCGTCAACATGGGCGGCCGGCTGAGCTTCGAAGAAGCACAGCGGCTGGTCCACCAGTTCGCCAACTTCCTGCAGGGGCTGAACCTCCCGCGCGGCGCGCGGGTCGCGGTCATGCTGCCCAACTCGCTGCAGTACCCGATCGCCGTCTTCGGCACGCTGAAGGCGGGCCTGACCGCGGTCAACGTGAACCCGATGTGCACTGCCAGCGAACTGGCGTTCCAGCTTTCCAATGCGCAGGCGAGCGTGATCGTGGTGTTCGAGAACTTCGCGCACACGCTGCAGGAGGCGCTGCCCCGCGTGCCGACGCTCCGGCACGTCGTCGTCACGCAGATCGGCGACCTCTTCACGCCGGCGCGGCGATGGCTCGTCAACTTCGTCGTGCGCGACATCAAGAAGCTGGTGCCGCCGTGGTCGATCCCGCAGGCGCTGACGCTGCGCGAGGCGCTTGCGGTGGGCGAGCGCCGGGCGAGCGTGCCGGTGGCGATCGGGCCCGACGACATGGCGTTCATCCAGTACACCGGTGGCACCACCGGGCGGCCCAAGGGCGCCGTGCTCTCCCACGGCAATCTGCTCGCCAACGTGGAGCAGACGACCGCATGGCTGGGCCACACCCTCGCGCCGGACGAAGAAACCGTGATCACCGCGCTGCCGCTGTACCACGTGTTCGCGCTCACGGCCAATTTGCTGATGTTCGTGAAGCTGGGCGGCACCAATGTGCTGGTGAGCGACCCGCGCGACCTTCCGCACTTCATCGAGCTGCTGCAGAAGACGCGGTTTACGGTCATCACCGGCGTCAACACGCTGTTCAATGCCCTGCTCAACGCGCCGGGGATCGACGGCGTGCGGCGTGCCAACGATGGCGCCCTGAAGCTCTGCGTGGCCGGCGGCATGGCGGTGCAGCGCCAGGTTGCCGAGCGCTGGCAGCGTGTGATGGGCGTACCGATCGTCGAAGGCTACGGCCTCACCGAGACCTCGCCCATCGTCTGCGCCAACCGGGTCGACGCGATGGCATACACCGGCAAGCTGGGGCTGCCGATCCCCTCGACCGAAGTGGCGATCCTCGACGACAGCGGCCAGCCGCTGCCGCCAGAGGGCGTGGGCGAGATCTGCGTGCGCGGCCCGCAGGTGATGCAGGGCTACTGGAACGCCCCCGACGAAACCCGCAAGGTGTTCCTCGAAGGCGGGTGGCTGCGCACCGGCGACATCGGCAGGATGGACGCGGCCGGCTACGTGCAGTTCGTCGACCGGGCCAAGGACCTGATCGTGGTCTCGGGCTTCAAGGCCTACCCGGCCGAGATCGAGGACGTGGTGCGCACCTGCCCGGGCATAGCCGATTGCGGCGTGGTCGGCGTGCCGAGCGCCGCCGGTGGCGAGGCCGTGGCGCTGGTGGTCGTGCGCAGCGACCCCGGCCTCACCGAAGAGAGGCTGCGCGAGCACTGCCGCACCCACCTCACGCGCTACAAGCAGCCGACGATCTTCGCGTTCCGCAACGAGCTGCCGCGCACCCCGCTCGGCAAGGTGCTGCACCGCCAGCTGCGCGACGACCTGATCCACCAGGAACGCACCGTTCCCGCGCCCTGACCCTCCGGGGCCGTGTGCAGGCGCGGGGCCTGGGCCCCAGGTCAGGTTCTGCGGCGCACGTCCGCCGCCCGCGTGGCGCCGAGCGCGACCACACGTTGCACCTTGCCGCCCGGGCCGTGCTGAAGCGGCCGGCCCTCGTGGCAAGACACACGCACGCCCGCGGCGCCCATGCGCGCGAGGTAGCGGCCAAGCGCGTCAACCGCGCGCTGCGAGGCCACATGCGCCGGCGAGTCGTCCCGGCCGATGAGGACGTCGAGTTCGGCCGGCCCGCACTGCACCACCTGGAAGTCGACCAGGCCCGCTTCTTCTTCCAGCACCGCGCACACCGCCAGGGGCAGCAGGCTGACCGGCTTGCCACCAGCCGGCGCCAGATGCAGGGTGTCGTCATGCCGCCCGTGGACCTCGATCACCGGCAGCGACGAGCCGCATTCGCAGCCGCGGGTGTGCACCGCGATGCGGTCCCCGAGGTCGTAGCGGATCAGCGGCTGCACCCGGTTGGCCAGGTTGGTGAGCAGCGAGGTCGCGCCCAGGCAGCCTTCAGGCACGGGCCGCCCGTGTTCGTCGACAGATTCGAGGATCGCCCAGTCGCAGTTGAGGTGCAGCCGACCGGCGCGGCACTGCGAGGCCAGCGCGAGGAATTCCGACGCGCCGAAGCTGTTGACCACCGTGCAGCCAAAGGCCTGCTCGATGCAGCCACGCATCGTCGGCGTGAGGGACTCGCCACCGGTCCACACCTCGCGCGGCCGGCAGCGCAGGCGCCCCGCGCGGTACTCGTCGGCCAGCAGCACGGCGGCACTCGGGTAGGTGGTGATGACGGTGGGCGCGAGCGTGTTCAGCTGCGCGACGAGTGCGGCCGTGGGCTGCAGGAACGACACATCGTGAAGGTGCGCGGCCAGGAGGCCGTTGAGGCGCCGCAGCCGGCGCATCGACACCACGCTCGCGTAGTGACCGTCGGTGGCACCGACGAACACGATGCGTTCGCCCATGCACCACGGGTCGAGCCAGCGGCGCACCGACCACAGGCGCCGCTGCGACTCCAGCGCGTCGTAGACCGCCATGGCCGGCGGGTCCTGCACGAAGACGCCGGGCTCGCCCGAGCTGCCGGAGCTCTGCCAGACGGTGTAGCGCTCCTGATAGGCACCGCCGATGCACTCACCCCGGCCCATGAACGCCTGCAGTTCACCCAGCCGTAGCGCCGGGTCGGTGACCCACTCGTCGAAGTGCGCCAACAGGTCGCGCTTGTGGGTGACGGGCAGGTCCTGCAGGGCCACCGTGGCCGGGTCGACGTCGCGCAGCAAGCCGCGGAAGTAGGCCGACGCATCCCTCGCGTGGCCCAGCAGCGCACGCAGCCGCGCCGCCTGCAAGGTCGCGAGCGCTTTCGGCCCGGCGACAGAAGCGGCCATCACCTGGCCGGCGGTGCTGCTCCACAGCCAGGGGTCGATCGACGGCCACGTGCCAGTGTGCGGTGCGGCCATGCGCGGGTGCTACATGCCCGGCGTGCCGTAGGGCAGGAAGACCGGCCGCCGGTGCTCGATGAGCTGCTGCCGCTGCGCCGCTTCGCGGGTGACGCCGTGGCGCATGGCCAGGGCCACGCCGGCAAGCTGCGCCGCCAGCGATTCGATGATGTCGTCATGCGAGACGATGCCGGTGATCTCGCCATGCGACCCGGTCACCAGCAAGCGGCGCACGCCGGCATTGTTCATCGTGGCCACGGCGTCGGCGATGTCGGCGTCGGCGCGCACGGACACCAGCGTGCGGGTCGCAATGTCGCCGGCTGTCAGGTCGTTCCACGCCAGGTCTCGCGCCATCACCTCCACCACGAGGTCGCGGTCGGTCAGCATGCCGATCGCCTGGCTGCCCTGGCCGTCGCTGGCCGTCACCACCAGCACACCGACGTGGTGTTCACGCATGAGCGACGCGGCTTCCCGCAGGCTCGCATGCTGGTCGACCGACAGGACGTCAGTTCTGGAAATCGCGGCAATGCTCATGGCGCCCTGCCTACTTGCGCAGGCCGCAGGTGTTGATGCCGAGCGCCGTGTAAAGCGGGCACCAGCCGATCGCCGCGGTGGCGAGCGGCACCACGCCGATCCATCCCCAGGGGCCGATGGCTCCGGCGAGCGTGGCGCCGATGAGTGCAATGCCGGCGACGGCGCGCAGGGCGCGGTCGAGTCCACCTTCGTTTCGGTTCATGTGCGTTCTCCTGTCAGGCCGTGGTCGATGCCTGCCATCGCAGCATGCCTGCTGCACAGGCCGCGCCCGTGATCTGGATCAACCGGCCGCGACGAAGCGCGCATCCAATCTGAAGCCTCTCGCCACAACCCCGTGGAGGCTCGCGATGAGATCGTCAGGACCGTTGAGAGCGCGCGGTGGGCCGGGCGCGTGCGAAGGCCTTGCGCTCCTGGGCGCCGCGCTCCAGCCGGCGCGCGATGCTGCCGCAGACGAGGTCGCACAGCGCGTAGACCGATTCGTCGGCCATGCGGTAGTAGACCGCCGTGCCCCGGCTCTCGCGCTCGACGAGCCCGTGCTGCATCAAAAGCGACAGGTGGCGCGAGATGTTGGCCGACGTGTAGCCGCAGGCCTGGGCCAGCTCGCCGACGTTGCGCTCGCCGCCTCGCAGCATGTTGAGGATCTGCAGGCGTGTGGGCTCGGAGAGCGCCTGGAAGTACGAGGCGACCTGCGTCAAGGCTTCGGGCGGCAAACCTTCCATGGGGAAACAAGAGAGGGACTGCGGTCCCGAATGATGCCTCATCGTCGCGCCTTCCTGTGAGTCATTTCGCAATCATCTACTTGACTATTTAAACACTTAGTTAAATACTTGTACATAGAGCGGTCCTTGACAGGGCCGTGGAGAACTCGAATGAACCCCAAGCTGTTGCTTCTTCCCCTGCTGGGTGCCTGTCTGGTGGCGGTGTCGTCGCCGTCCCCGGCGGCGGCCGATGCGCCTGCACCGCTGGCGAGCGTCGCCGTCGCCTCCGGCGCGGCCTCGCACTCGGCCAGCTATGACGGCGTGGTCGAGGCCGTGCGCCAGACCGCCATCGCCGCGCAGGTGCCGGGTGCCGTGGTGGCGGTGCTCGTGCGCGCGGGCGAGCGGGTGAAGGCCGGCCAGGTCCTGCTGCGGCTCGACGCCCGGGCCGCCGAGCAGCAGGCCGCCGCGGCCGGCGCGCAGGCGCAGGCCGCGCAGGCCCTGCAGGACGCCGCGACCAAGGAGTTCGAGCGCCAGAAGCAGCTCTTCCAGAAGAACTACATCAGCGAGGCCGCGCTCGACCGCGCCGAGTCGCAGTACAAGACGGCGCGTGCGCAGGCCGCGGCCCAGCTCGCCTCGGCCGGGGCGATGCGTACCGAGTCGGGCTTTTACACCGTCAAGGCGCCGTACGACGGCGTGGTCTCCGAGGTGTCGGTGGTGCTGGGCGACATGGCCCTGCCGGGCCGCCCGCTCGTGACGGTGCATGACCCGGCGGCGCTGCGCGTGGTGGCCTCGGTGCCGCAGACCGCCACGCCAACGTCGGACAGCAAACCCCTGGCGGAAGTCCCGGGGCTCGCGCCCGCGCGCATCGTGCCGCTGCGCTGGCAGGCGCTGCCGGCGCTCGACGCGGCCACGCACACCGTGCAGCTGCGCCTCGACCTGCCCACCGGCACAGCCGCCGCGCCCGGCATGTTCGCGCGGGTGTGGCTGCCGGGTGGCGCCGCCGGCGCGGCGCGCGTGGTGGTGCCGGCGAAGTCGGTGGTGCGGCGCGCCGAGCTGACGGCGGTGTATGTGATCGGCGCCGACGGCCGCCCGCTGCTGCGTCAGGTGCGCCTCGGCACACCGAACGGCGACGCCGTGGAAGTGCTCGCGGGCCTGGCCGCCGGGGAGCGGGTCGCGCTCGACCCGCAAGCCGCGGCGAGGGTGCGGTGATGGGCATCTCGGGCCGCATCGCGCGCTACTTCCAGAGCGCGCAGATCACCCCGCTGCTGGCGCTGGTGGCGCTGCTGCTGGGCGCTTTTGCCGTGGCGGTGACGCCGCGCGAGGAAGAGCCGCAGATCGACGTGACCATGGCCAATGTGCTGATCCCTTTTCCCGGCGCCGCCGCGAAAGACGTGGAACAGATGGTGGCCACCCCCGCCGAGCAGGTGCTGTCGCAGATCGCCGGCATCGAGCACGTGATGAGTGTCTCGCGGCCGGGGCTCGCGGTGATCACGGTGCAATACCAGGTGGGCGTGCCGCGCACCGAGGCGCTCGTGCGCCTCTACGACGCGGTGAATGCCAACGCCGACTGGCTGCCGCGCGGCCTGGGCGTGGGCGAGCCGCTGATCAAGCCCAAGGGCATCGACGACGTGCCCATCGTCACGCTCACCCTTCATGCGCAGCACGCCGACACCGGCGCCTACGACCTGGAGCGCGTGGCTCACACGCTCGAAGCCGAACTCAAGCGGGTGCCCGGCACGCGCGAAATCACGACGATCGGCGGGCCCGGCCGCGCGGTGCGGGTCGAGATCGACCCGGCCCGCATGACGGGCGCCGGCGTCACGGTGGCCGAGCTGCGCCAGGCGCTGCAGTCGGCCAACCTCGGAGCACCGGTGGGCGAGCTGCTGGGCGGCGACCGTGCGCTCGCCCTCGAAGCCGGCCCCTACCTGCGCGATGCGCGCGACGTGGGCGAGCTCATCGTGAGCGTGCGCCAGGGCCGCCCGGTGTTCCTGCAAGACGTCGCGCGCGTGGTCGACGGCCCGCTGCCGCCGCAGCGCTATGTGTGGCACGGCCGAAAGGACGGCGACGCCCCCGCCGTCACCCTGACCATCACCAAGAAGCCGGGCGAGAACGCCATCGCCGTGGCCGATGCGGTGATGCAGCGCGTGGACACGCTGCGCAACACACTGATCCCGCAAGGCGTGGGCGTGGCCGAGACGCGCAACTACGGCGCCACCGCCAACGACAAGGCGATGAAGCTGATCCAGAAGCTGCTCTTCGCCACCGCCTCGGTGGTGGCGCTGGTGTTCGTGGCACTCGGGCGGCGCGAGGCCGCCATCGTGGGCAGCGCGGTGATCCTCACGCTCACGGTGACGCTCTTCGCCTCGTGGGCCTGGGGCTTCACGCTCAACCGGGTGTCGCTCTTCGCGCTCATCTTCTCGATCGGCATCCTGGTCGACGACGCGATCGTGGTGGTGGAGAACATCCACCGCCACATGGCGCTGCACCCCGACAAGACACTCGCCGAGCTGATCCCCGGCGCGGTCGACGAGGTGGGTGGGCCCACCATCCTCGCGACCCTCACGGTGATCGCCGCGCTGCTGCCGATGGCTTTCGTCAGCGGGCTGATGGGCCCGTACATGAGCCCCATCCCCATCAACGCGAGCATGGGCATGCTGCTGTCGCTGGCGATCGCCTTCGTGGTGACGCCCTGGCTCGCGCGACTGTGGATGAAGCACACCGGCCACGCCGCCGCAGAACCCAAGGGCCTGGCCGCGAAGATCGGGCCGTTCTTCGAGCGTCTCTTCGGCCCGCTGCTCGACGAACGCCGCGGCGCTCGCAACCGCAAGCTGCTGGGCGTGGGCGTCGCGGCCCTCATCGCCGTCTCGCTCGCCTTGCCGGCCGTGGGGCTCGTGATGCTCAAGATGCTGCCCTTCGACAACAAGTCGGAGTTCCAGGTCGTGGTCGACATGCCGGCCGGCACGCCGGTGGAACGCACGGCCGCCGTGCTGCGCGAGCTGGGTGCCCACCTCGTGCGCCAGCCCGAGGTCACCGACTACCAGGCCTATGCCGGTACGGCCGCCCCGATCAACTTCAACGGCCTCGTGCGCCAGTACTACCTGCGCTCGGGCGGCGAGGTGGGCGACCTGCAGGTGAACCTCGTCGACAAGCACGAGCGAAGCGAGCAGAGCCATGCCATCGCCACGCGCCTGCGCCCCGAGCTGCAGAAGATCGGCGCGCGCCACGGCGCCAACGTCAAGGTGGTCGAGGTGCCGCCAGGGCCGCCGGTGCTCTCGCCCATCGTGGCCGAGGTCTACGGGCCCGAGGCCGAAGGCCGCCGCGAGGTGGCCCGCGCCGTGCGGCGCACCTTCGAGCAGACACCCGGCGTCGTCGATGTCGACGACTCCGGCATCGCCGACGCGCCGCGCAAGCTGCTGCTCGTCGACCGCCGCAAGGCCGCGCTGCTGGGCGTGCCGCAGTCGGCCATCGTGAGCACGCTGCGCGCCGGACTGGCCGGCGAGGCCACCGCCTATCTGCACGACCAGAGCAAGTACCCCGCGGCGGCAACGATCCAGCTGCCGAGCGAGCGCCACGGCGATCTTGGCGCCCTGCTGCAGCTGGGGGTGCGCGGCGCGAGCGGCCAGATCGTGCCAATCCGCGAGCTGGTGACGGTGAGCGACACGCTGCGCGAGCAGCCCATCCACCACAAGGACGGCCTGCCGGTGCACTACGTCGTGGCCGACATGGCGGGTGCAGTGGACAGCCCGCTGTACGGCATGTTCCAGATGCGCGGCGCGCTCGGGGCCATCGCCACGCCCGGGGGTGGCACGCTCGGCGAGAGCTTCATCCGCCAGCCCGCCGACACCTGGCGCGACTACGCCATCAAGTGGGACGGCGAGTGGCAGATCACCTACGAGACCTTCCGCGACATGGGCGCGGCCTACGCGGTCGGCCTGGTGCTGATCTACCTGCTGGTGGTGGCGCAGTTCGGCTCCTACCTCACGCCCTTGATCATCATGGCGCCGATCCCGCTCACCATCGTCGGCGTGATGCCGGGCCATGCGCTGCTGGGCGCCCCGTTCACCGCCACCAGCATGATCGGCATGATCGCGCTGGCCGGGATCATCGTGCGCAACTCAATCCTGCTGGTCGACTTCATCCGCCTGCAGGTGGCACAGGGCATGGCCTTGCGAGACGCCGTGGTGCGCTCGACCGCCACCCGCGCGCAGCCCATCCTGCTGACCGGCCTGGCCGCGATGCTCGGCGCGTTCTTCATCCTCGACGACCCGATCTTCAACGGGCTCGCCATCTCGCTGGTCTTCGGCATCTTCGTCAGCACGCTGCTGACGCTGGTCGTCATCCCGCTGCTGTATTTCGTGGCCTACCGGCATGCGCCGGTGACCAGCGCCGTTTCATTCACTGAAGAAGGAGCACACGCATGAACTCGTGGCAACTTGTCCGCCTGTTCGCAGGCACATTCATCCTCCTGTCGCTCGCCCTCGGCGTGCCAGGCAGCATGCTCTACGTAAGCACCTGGTGGCTCGCGTTCACCGCCTTCGTGGGCCTGAACCTGCTGCAGAGACTCGTTCACACGCTGGTGCCCGCTGGAGATCATCCTGCGCAAGCTCGGCGTGCCCGCGGGTTGCTGATCCGGAGGCCGACATGCAACTCGTCTGCCCCGCCTGCGGCACCCGCAACCGCGTGCCCGACCAACGCCTCACCGACGCGCCGATCTGCGGCCGCTGCAGCACCGAGCTGATGGCCGCCAAGCCGGTGGCACTCGGCGACGAACGCTTCGCCGCCTTCATCGAAGGCACCGAGCTGCCGGTGCTCGTGGACTTCTGGGCCGAATGGTGCGGCCCCTGCCGCGCGATGGCGCCGCAGTTCGAGGAGGCCGCGGCGCAGATGCCGCAGGTGCGCTTCGCCAAGGTCGACACCGAAGCCTCACCGCAGGCCAGCGTGCGCAACCGCATCCGCAGCATCCCGACGATGGTGCTCTACCACCGCGGCCAGGAGGTGGCACGCCGCGCCGGCGCGATGCCGGCGCGCGAGATCGTGCGCTGGGTGCAGGCTCAGCTCGCCACGACCGCGGCGGGTTCCTGAGCGGCGACGCCGCGCAGGCTGCGCACGCTCAGGGCGCGTGCACGTAAAGGCCGGGCGCGTTGCCCAGTGGCACCAGCCGCGTGGGCCCGCTTCCACCCAGGGGCAGCGGCTTGCCGAGTGCACCGGAGCGTGCGGCGAGCCACTCGTGCCAGCCGGGCCACCATGAGCCCGGCCGGCTCGGGGTCTGATCGAACCAGACGTCGGGCGCGAGATACGGTTCACCGGCATGCCGCTGCGCGATGCGGTGGCTGCGCAACGCGGCCGCTTCGTCATCTGCCGGTGGGTTGACGATGCCCACGTTGTGGCCGCCGCTCGTGAGCACGAAGGTGGTGTCGGTGTGGGTCAGCAGGTGGATCTTGTAGACCGAGCGCCACGGCGAGACGTGGTCGCGCTCGGTGCCGACGACGAACATCGGCACGCGGATGTCCGACAGCGCCACCGGCTGGCCCTGCACGAGGTAGCGGCCTTCGGCCAGGTCGTTGCGCAGGTAGAGGCCGCGCAGGTACTCGCTGTGCATGCGGGCGGGCAGGCGCGTCGCGTCGGCGTTCCACGCATGCAGGTCGTCGAGCGGCACGGTGCCGCCCATCAGGTACACGCGCACGAGCTTGGACCACACCAGGTCCTTCGAGTTGATGAGCGCGAAGGCGCCGGCCATCTGCCGGCCGTCGAGGTAGCCCTGCTCGTCCATCACCTGTTCGAGGAACGCGATCTGGCTCTCGTCGATGAAGAGGCCCAGCTCGCCCGGCTCCTTGAAGTCGGTCTGCCCCGCGAGCAGGGTGAAGGTCTTGAGCGGCGAGTCCTTCCCGCGCCCGCCGAGGCTGGCCGCTGCAATCGCGGCGAGCGTGCCCCCCAGGCAATAGCCCACCAGGTGGACGAGGCGGCGCGGCTGCGCACGCTGCACGGCCTCGAGCGCGGCCATCACGCCGAGCTGCAGGTAGTCGTCCATCCCCAGCTCACGATCGGCTTCGTCGGGGTTGCGCCACGAGATCATGAAGACGGTGTGCCCCTGCGACACCAGGTACTTCACCATCGAGTTGTGCGGCGAGAGGTCGAGGATGTAGTACTTCATGATCCACGATGGCACGACGAGCAGAGGCTCGGGGTGCACGGTGCCGGTGGCCGGCTCGTACTGGATGAGTTCGATCAGCCGGTTGCGAAAGACCACCTTGCCCGGCGTGAGCGCCACCGCCTCGCCGGGCCGGAATCGCTCGGCCCCGGGCGGCGGCTGGTCGGCCAGCACCAGGCCCGCCTCGTGCCACCAGGTGAGCATGCCGGAGCGCAGGTTGTCGCCCAGCGTGCGCCAGGTCTTCTCGATCACCTCGGGGTTGCTCGCGACGAAGTTCGACGGCGAGAGCATGTCCAGCAGCTGCCGCGCCATGAACGACACCACCTGCTCGTGGTGGGTCGACACGCCCGGCACCCCGGTCGTCGCCTGCGCCCACCAGGCCTGTGCCATCAGGAAGCTTTTCGCCGCCGTGCCGAAGGGCTCGCGCGCCCACGCGGGATGGGTGAAGCGTTTGTCCTGCAGCGGCTCGCCCGGGGCCTGCAGCAGCAGTTGCTGCTGCGCGAGCACCGCATTGCGCACCAGACCATGCGAGGCGCTGCTGGAGAGTTCGGCCAGCTTGCCCGGTGAGGAGCAGAGGTGCCACCACCAGTCCTGGAAGGCGAGCGCCAGCGCCGCGGGCGACAGGCCGTGCGTGAGGCGCCCGAGGGCCGCCTTCAGCGGCACGTCCATCGGGTGGCGGTGTGTGGGGGAGTGGTGTCGGTCATGGGTCCTCGCTTTGCGCTGTCCATCATCGAGCCGTGCCCGGCCGTGCCGGCTGATCTGCCTCAAGCCGCAGCGGCTCGGGGCTCTGGAGCGGTGGTGGGACCCAGCCGGGCCGCAACACCGCTTCGGAGTCGATCAAGACCAGCCAGCGCCCGGCGCCCGCATGGGGTTGCCGGTCGGGCCGCAGCACCCACAGGCGTTGGCCGGCGTCGAGCGCCTCGTCGTATCCGGCATCCAGCACACCGTGCAGGTCGACCAGTTCGTTGACCGCCGCCGGGATGCGGATGCAGCCCTTCGATTGGGCCGTGCCGAGCCGCGGCTCCAGGACGTCGGGGTCGGTGGAATGCACCTGCAGGCGCATCACGCTCCAGGCGTGGTCGCCCCAGCCCTTGCGGGCAGGCACCCAGCCGAAGTCGTACACCCGCGACCCCTTCACGCCGTAGCCGCGGATGCCCAGGGCATTGCGCGTGCCTTCGGCGCGGAAATCCGGGTTCGCGAGGGAATGCTCGAATGCGCCCAACGGCGTCACGAAATGCTCGAAGCGCCCGGGCAGGCCGGTGGACACCGGCGCGGCACCCACCAGCGACCAGCCCGAGGTGCTGCTGCCCCACATCAGCAGCAGGGCCTGCACCGCCGGGGCGCTGTCCACCAGCAGCACGAACTGATCGCGCGGCAGGTAGATATCGTAGCGGCCGAGCACGTCGTCGAGCAGCACCGCATAGCTGGCCACCACGACATCGGGCGGGTCGAGCGCATTCGGCACCGAGCGGGCGAAGGCCTCGCGCAGCGGCACCTGCGCGGTCGCCGCTGCCACCGCCATGGCCAGCACCACGGCGGGCGCCCCGGCCGCACACCACCGCGCGGCGCGGCCGCAAGAGAAACCGTGGACAGGCCCAACCATCGCGGCGATCGTCCGCCGCGATGGCCCTGCGGGTCTTGCGCTGCATCAACCGGCGAGGCGGCATCGGCTCTAGAGTCGGGCCGTGGCACACGAAAGGACCGGCACACCGATGCGCGCGATGGTGTATCGCGGTGGCGGTCGTGCGCTCGCACTCGAATCGTGGCCGCTGCCCGAGCCCGGCCGCGGCGAGATGCGGATCAAGGTGCTGGCCTGCGGCGTGTGCCGCACCGACCTGCACATCGTCGACGGCGAGCTGCCGCTGCACGGTGACCACGTCATCCCCGGGCACGAGGTGGTGGGCGAGGTCGAGTGCCTCGGCGACGGCGTGACCGGGCACCGGCTCGGCGAGCGGGTGGGCGTGCCGTGGCTCGGCTGGACCTGCGGCGAGTGCGAGCACTGCACCCACGGGCGCGAGAACCTCTGCGGCCGCGCGCTCTTCACCGGGCACACGCGCGACGGCGGCTATGCCTCGCACATCGTCGTGAAAAGCGACTACGCCATCCCGCTGCCCGATGCGGCCGACCCGCTTCGCACGGCACCGCTGATGTGCGCCGGGCTCATCGGCTGGCGCGCGCTGCGTGCAGCGGGCGACGCACGCGTCATCGGCCTCTACGGCTTCGGGGCATCGGCGCACCTGGTGGCCCAGGTCGCCATCGCACAAGGCCGCATGGTGTTCGCGATGACACGCCCGGGCGACACGCGGCGCCAGCAGTTCGCGCGCTCTCTCGGCGCCACCTGGGCCGGCGGCACCGACGCCACGCCACCGCAGCCCCTCGACGCCGCGATCCTCTTCGCGCCCGACGGCGCGCTGGTGCCGCTCGCGCTGTCGCACGTGCGGCCCGGCGGCACCGTGGTGTGCGCCGGCATCCACATGAGCGACATCCCGTCGTTCCCCTACGCCACGCTCTGGGGCGAGCGCACGCTGCGCTCGGTGGCCAACCTCACGCGGGCCGATGCGACCGGCTTCTTCGCCTTCGTGCACGACCACCCTTTGCAGGTGGAGGTGACGCCCTACCCGCTTGCGCAGGCCAACGAGGCGCTCGACGCGCTACGCGCCGGCCGCCTGCAAGGCGCCGCCGTGCTGGTGCCCTGACGCTCCCCGGGACACGAGCCTCGTCAACTCGCCACGCCCCACCGGCGGCACCGCCAGCCAGGGGAGCGTGAAGAGGCGCCGCGCCAACCCTGCGGAGATGCGCTCCACCTGCCGGCGCTCGCCGTCCAGACGTGCCGCCAGCAGCGGGTCGTGTGTGCCGGCGGCCAGCACGCTGCGGTTGAGCACCCATGCATAGGGCTCGATGCGGGCACGGCGCAGGTCCTCCTGCAAGGCAGCCGCCTGCGACACCGGCGTGACCTCCGGCAGCGTGACCAGAATGATCTTCGTGAACGCGGGGTCTTGCAGCCGCATCAGCGGAGTGACGATGTGCGCGGCACCGTGACCCTCGAACTCTCGCGTCATCTGCCGGTGATAGGCGCCGGTGGCGTCCATCAGCAGCATCGAGTGGCCGGTGGGCGCGGTGTCGAGCACCACGAACGCACTGCGGCCCTCGCTGACGACTCGCGAAAAGGCATGGAAGACGGCCACTTCTTCGGTGCAGGGCGACTGCAGGTCTTCGAGCAGCAGCGCCTGTTCCTGCGCGTCGAGGCCGGGTGATCTGGCCGCCATGATCTTGTCGATGTAGTTCCGGGTCTCGACCTTCGGGTCGATGCGGCTGACCTTGAGCCCCGGCACCTCGCCGTCGAGCGTGTCCGCCAGGTGCGCGGCCGGATCGGTGGTGCTCAGGTGCACGGCCTTCCCGCGCTCGACCAGGCCCAGGGCCAGCGCGGCGGCCACGGTGGTCTTGCCGACGCCTCCCTTGCCCATCACCATGATGAGCCCGTGCCCGGCCGCGGCCAGTTCATCGGCCAGTTCCCCCAACCCCGGGAGCCGATCCACGGGCCCGGCAACCGGCCCTTGTGTGATGGCAGGGACGGCGGCCCCAGCGGGCCCGTCGAAGAGCAGCGCACGCAGGGCGGGCAGGCCGACCATGTCGAAGGGCCGAAGCGGCACACGGTCCTGGGCCAGTTTGCGCAACACCTCGGGCATGCCGTCGAGCGCCTGCTGTCCGAGGTCTTCGATGGCGCAGGCCACCTCGTCGCTGCGCTGGCTCGCGTGAAAGACGCCGTTGACGACCAGCCGCTGGTTGCTCAGGCCCAGCGCCTTCAGCTCGCCTGCGGTGCGCGCCGCCTCGGCAATCGCCGCCTTGTCGGGGCGCGTCACCAGGATCACCGTCGTGCGGGCGGAGTCGCTCAAGGCATCGAGCGCGGCCTTGAACCGCAACTCCTGCATCTTCAATCCCGAATGAGGCCCGAGACAGGAGGCACCTCGGTCGTTTCCCTTCAGGAACCCCGTCCAGGCCCCGGGCAGGCTCAGCAGCCTCAGCGTGTGCCCTGTCGGAGCCGTGTCGAAGACGACGTGGTCGTAAGGCTCGCCATCACCGGACAAGAGCGAAGCGAACTCGTCGAAAGAGGCGATCTCGGTGGTGCAGGCACCCGACAGCTGCTCGCGCACGGTCGAGCGTTCCTCGTCGCTGGCCCCCACTCCCATCTGCGCCAGCACACGCCGCCGGTACGACTCGGCTGCGTTGTCGGGATCGATGTTCAACACCGAGAGCCCGGGTGCACCGGGTACCGGCACAGGGGTGTTGCGAAGCTCGATGCCCAGCATCTCGTCGAGGTTCGACGCCGCATCGGTGCTGACGAGCAGGACCTTCTGGCCCGCATCCGCCAGGGCCAAGGCCGCGGCGGTCGACAGCGAGGTCTTGCCCACACCACCCTTGCCGGTGAAAAAGAGATAGCGCGTCGGATGACGCAGGAACCCCGGCACCTTGCTGTCCATGTCGAAAACCTCCCTTCGGCCCAACGGCCGACTGTGCGCTGCGCCGCGTCTTCCGCCTTGTGCTGGATCAAGCGCGGGCTCGTTCCGTATCGCCCTAAGCTGGCCTTAAGCGGCGCACACGAGCATGGAGGCTCCTTCTGCTTCGGAGCTGACCCAGCGCCTCTCATGCAAGCCCACCGCCGCCACACGCCCGACACGCCGGGCGCGCCCTGCCCGGCCTGTCGTTTCGAGCAGCACACGCATGCCTCGCCGCGCCGCGGCGATGTCGAAGCGCTGATCCGCACGGTCTACCGCCGCCGCTACGACGCCGACCCTGCGGCGTTCACGCCCATGCTGGTGAGCCTATCGGACGCGCAGGGCCCGGTCGCCGCCGCAGGCTACCGGCCGGCGCACCAGGAGCCGCTGTTCCTCGAACGCTACCTCGACCGGCCCGTCGAACACTGTCTGCCGGCGAGCGCCGCGGGCCGCGTGACGCGCGAGCAGATCGTCGAAGTGGGCCACCTCGCGGCCCTGCGCGCGGGCGATGGGCGCCGGCTGATCCACTGCCTCACGCAGCACCTCGTCAACGAGGGCTACACCTGGGTGGTGAGCACGGTGACGCGCGAGTTGCGGCAGCTGTTCTCGCGCCTCGGCATCACGCCGCTGGCCCTGGGCGCGGCCCATGCCGAAGCGCTTGGCGACGAGCGGTTGCGCTGGGGCCGCTACTACGACCACGAGCCGGTGATCCTCGCCGGCCACCTGCCGCAGGCCATCGGCCGGCTCGACGCCGCCCAGCGCCGCTGCCACCAGGGCGACACGCTGGCCTTCCCGCACGAGGCGCCGCAGCCATGAGCACCACCACGACCCCGTTGCTGATCGAAGACGAGCGCGTGTGCTGGACCCGCGCGCAGTTCGACGCCGCGGTGAGCACCTGCGCCGCGCAACTCGCCGCCGCGGCCCCGAGCGGACGGATCGCCACGCTGCTCGACAACTCGGCGGCCTGGGCCGTGCTCGACCGCGCCTGCGCGCAGGCGGGTCTGGTGCATGTGCCACTGCCGGCTTTCTTCACCGCCGCCCAAGTGCAGCATGCGCTGCAGGCAGGCGGCGTCGGCACGCTCGTCACCGAGTCGCGCGCCGGCGAGCCGGTCAACCTCACCGTGGCCACACGCGCGCTGCGCCTCACGCACCAGTCCCACGCCGCGTACGCAGTGCCCGCCGGCACCTCGAAGATCACCTTCACCTCCGGCACCACCGGCACGCCAAAAGGCGTGTGCCTCGGCGAAGCGGCCTTGCAGCGCGTGGCCGAAGGCCTGGCCGAGGCGCTGCGGCCACTTCACATCACCCGCCACCTGTGCGCGCTGCCCTTGCCGGTGCTGCTGGAAAACATCGCCGGGCTGCTCGCGCCGTTTGTGGTGGGGGCGACCTGCGTCATCCGGCCGCTGCACGAACTTGGCCTCACCGGCTCGTCGCGCTTCGACCCCGCGGCCTTCGACCGCGCGGTGCGCACCCATGAACCGCACAGCCTGGTGCTGCTGCCGCAGATGCTGCGCGCGTGGGCCGGCTGGCTGCACGCCAGCCGCCAGCCGGCACCGGCGTCGCTGCGCTTCGTCGCCGTCGGCGGGGCCGCCGTCGGGCCCAAGCTGCTCGCGCTGGCGCGTGCCGTCGGCCTGCCGGCCTATGAAGGTTATGGCCTCTCCGAAGCCGCCTCGGTGCAGACCTTGAACCTGCCCGGAGCCGACCGCCCCGGCAGCGTCGGCCGGCCGCTGCCACACGCGCGGGTGCGCCTCAACACGAGCGGCGAGGTCGAGATCGCCGGCTCGCTCTTCCTCGGCTACACCGGCGAGCCAGTCGCGCCTATCAGCGAATGGCTGCCGACCGGTGACCTCGGCACGCTCGACGCCGACGGCTTTCTGCACCTGCAGGGCCGCCGCAAGCATGTGCTGATCACGGCCTATGGGCGCAACGTGTCGCCCGAGTGGGTCGAGACGGCGCTGCGCGACGAGCCGGCGGTGCTGCAGGCGGTGGTCTTCGGCGACGGCGAACCGGCGCTGTGGGCGGTGCTGTGGCCCGTCGACCCGCAGGCGGACGACACGGTGCTCGACGTTGCCGTCGCCGCCGCCAACCAGACGCTGCCCGACTACGCGCGCATCGGCCGCTGGGTGCGCGCCGCCGCGCCCTTCGATGCAGCCTCGGGCCTCGCCACCCCCAACGGGCGCCCGCGGCGCGAGGCGATCGAGCGACTGCACGCCACCTCCACCTCCCTCATCACCACCGACATGACATTCCACGACCAGCTCGGCTTCGACACCACCGGCGCACGCAGCATGCTGCTGAGCGCGCCCATCATCCACGCCTGCCTGCAGGGCCGGGTCTCGCTGCCGAGCTACCTCGAGTTCCTGACGCAGGCCTACCACCACGTGCGCCACACGGTGCCGCTGCTGCAGGCCTGCCGCGCCGCCCTGCCCCCGCGGCTGGCATGGATGCAGCCCGCGCTCGACGAGTACATCGCCGAAGAAGCGGGCCACGACGAATGGATCCTCGACGACATCCGCGCCGCAGGCGGCGATGCGGAGGCGGTGCGCCACGGTGCGCCGGGTCAGGCGACCGAGGTCATGGTCGCCTACGCGTACGACGCCATCGCGCGGCGGCACCCGTTGATGTTCCTCGGCATGGTCTATGTGCTCGAAGGCACCAGCGTGTCGCTCGCGCTGATGGCGGCCGACCAGATCCAGCAGGCGCTCGGCCTGCCCGACAAGGCGTTCACCTACCTGCGCTCGCACGGAACGCTCGACCGCGAGCATGTGGACCACTTCGCCGAACTCGTCAACCGCCTCACCTCGGAAGACGACAAAGCCGCGGTGGTGCACGCCGCAAACGTGTTCTTCAAGCTCTACGGCGACGTGTTCCGCGGCCTGCCCATGCCGCAGGCGGAGGCCGTCGCATGAAGGCCGCCGACGCCCGTGTGGTGCTCACCGGCGCGGCCGGCGGCATCGGCCAGGCCGTCGCACAGCGGCTGGCGCACTCGGGTGCCGCGCTGATGCTGGTGGGCCGTTCTCCGGCGCGGCTCGCCGCCCAGGCGCGCAGCCTGGCCGCGGCCACCGGCACCGACCCCGCCGATGCATCGCACATCGCGTGGTGCGTGGCCGACGTCACCCAGCCGCAGGCCCTGGCGCGGCTGGCCGAGGAAGCCGCGGCCTGGCGCTGCAACGTGCTCGTGCATGGCGCCGGCGTGCCCGCCTTCGGGCCCTTCGCCGATCTCGACACGGCGCTCATGCAGTCGCTCATCGACACCAACCTCGTCGCCCCGATGCGCCTCACGCAGGCCTTGCTGCCGCACCTGCGCCGCCAGCCGCGGGCGCAGGTGGTGTGCATCGGCTCGGCGCTCGGCCGCATCGGCCTGCCGGGCTTCGCCGCCTACAGCGCCACCAAGTTCGGCCTGCGCGGCTTTGCCGAGGCCTTGCGCCGCGAACTGGCCGACACGCCGGTGCTCGTGCAATACCTCGGCCCACGCAGCACGCGCACCGGCTTCAACGATGCGCGCATCGAGGCCTACCTTGCCGCCACCGGCGCCGCACTCGACCCGCCCGCCCGCGTGGGCGACGCGCTGCTGCAGCTGCTGGAAAGCGAGCGCGCCGAGCGCTACGTCGGCTACCCCGAATCGATCGCGGTGCGGCTCAACGCGATCGCCAACTCATGGCTCGACGGGGCCTTTCGCAAGCACCGCCGCAACCTGCAACCCCACACCTGAAAGAGAAGAGACCCGATGGACAAGTTGACCTTCGGCGCGATGGGCGCCTTTGCACTATGCGTGCTGATCACGCTCGGGCCGGTGCGGCCGGCGTTGGCCGGCCCGCTGGAGGACGGCATCGCCGAGATCCAGCGCGAATGGGCCGAGATCCGCTACCAGCGGCCGGCGGCCGAACGCGAGCGCCTGTTCGAAAACCTGGCCGCCAAGGCGCACCGGCTGAGCGAGGCACAACCGCGCCGCAGTGAGCCGCTGGTGTGGGAAGGCATCGTGGTCAGCTCGCTCGCGGGCGAGAAAGGCGGCCTGAGCGGGCTCGGCCTCGTGAAGAAGGCCAGGACGCTGTACGAAGACGCCATCCGAATCGACGGCAACGTGCTCGACGGCTCGGCCTACAACAGCCTGGGGGTGCTGTATTTCAAAGTGCCGGGCTGGCCGGTCGGCTTCGGCGACAAGACCAAGGCCCGCGAGCTGCTGCAGAAGGCGCTTGCGATCAACCCGACTGGCATCGACACCAACTACTTCTATGGCGAGTACCTGCTCGAAACCGGCCAGCGCGCCGACGCGGTGCCCTACCTCGAGCGCGCTCTCGCTGCGCCGGCCCGGCCCGGCCGCCAGGTCGCCGACGACGGCCGCCGCGCAGAGGCCCGCCAGCTCCTCGAACGCGCCCGTGCCGGCTGAAACGGCTGTGCTGGCGGGCCCCGCGCTGCATACACTGTGGCGGGCTCCGATCTGGGAGAGGTGTGCATGCGTGTGCTGGTGATCGAAGACGATCGCCCCCTTGGCGAAGCGCTGGCCGAGGGGCTGCGCCAGCTCGGCCATGCGGTCGACTGGTTCACGACCGGCACCGAGGCCGACAGCGCGCTCGGCGTCGCCCCGTACGACGCCATCGTGCTCGACCTCGGCCTGCCGCAGCGCGATGGCCTCTCGTGGCTGACCGAATGGCGCCGCCGTGCCATCCACGTGCCGGTGATGGTGCTGACGGCGCGCGACGCGGTCGAGCAGCGCATCGAGGGGCTGGACGCCGGCGCCGACGACTACCTCGTCAAGCCCATCACGATCGACGAACTGGCGGCCCGCCTGCGGGCGCTGGTGCGGCGCGCCTCCGGCGCCCGCACGCAGTCGGTGTGGCAGCACGGCGCGCTGTCGTTCAACGCGGCGGCGCGCACCGTCGCCTGGCAAGGCCAGCCCGCCGACCTGACCGCCCGCGAGATGGCCGTGCTCGAAGTGCTGATGCTGCACCCGCACCGCGTGCTGTCGAAGGCCGCGCTGCTCGAAAAGCTCTACGACTGGTCGCGCAGCGAACCCGACGCCAACTCGCTGGAGGTGCACATCCACCACCTGCGGCGCAAGCTCGACCCCTGCGTGGTGCGCACGGTGCGGGGTGTGGGGTATGCGCTCGGTGCCTGCGAGCCCTCCTCCGCCACCCGCGCCGAACGATGACCCTGCAGCGGCGCCTGCTCGTCTACGTGCTGGTGTGCGCACCGCTCGTCTGGGCGGTGGCCTTCGCCGTCTCGTTCGACCGCGCACGCAGCGAAGTGGATGAACTCTTCGACACGCAGCTGATGCGCATGGTGCGGCAAGTGCATGCCTTGCTGCCGCCCGATGGCGATGCCACCCGCATCTCGTTCGCCGCCCTGCCGACCGCCCCCGACGCGGGCACGGCCGACAGCGGTGCGGCCGACCTGCGCGACCTCACGATCGCGGTCTGGGATCGCAGCGGCCGCCGCGTGCTCGACCGCGACGGCATCGCCATGCCCTATCGGCCCGGCCACAGCGGCTTTGTCGACGAGACGATCGGCCCGGACGCCTGGCGCGTGTACTACCTGCCGGCGGGCGAATGGCTGGTGGCGGCGGGGCAGCGCCACCACGAACGCGACGAGCTGGTGATCGACGTGACGCTCAGCCAATTGCTGCCGTGGTTGCTGATGCTGCCGGTGCTCGTGCTCGCGCTGGCCTGGGCCGTGCGGCGAGCCCTGGCCCCGATGCAGGGGCTGGTGCGCCAGCTCTCGCGCCGCGACGCCGACGACCTCACCCCCATCGGCAGCAACGGTCAGCCCGGCGAACTGCAACCGCTGCTCGCCGCCATGAACGGCCTTTTCGCGCGGGTGGCCGACGTGCTGGCGCGCGAGCGGCGGTTCACCGGCGACGCCGCGCACGAGCTGCGTACGCCGCTGGCCGCACTGCGGGCGCAGTGGGACGTGGTGCGCCGCGCCGCCCCGGGCCCGGCGCGCGCCCAGGCCGAGGCACGGCTCGCCGCCGGGCTCGACCGCATGGACCGCCTCGTCGCGCAGCTGCTGATGCTCTCGCGCGTGGAGTCGCTGCGCAGCGCCGGGGTCCCGGCCGCCGACGAAGTGAACTGGAGAGCCGTCGTCGAGGAGGCGGTGGTCGACTGCCTGCCCCTGGCCGAGCGGCGCCACGTCGAGATCAGCTGCGACTGGCCGGCCGACGAAACGCACGCCCTGCCGATGCTCGGCAGCACGGCGCTGCTGACGGTGATGCTGCGCAACCTGCTCGACAACGCGGTGCGCTACGCCACGCCACACACGACGGTGAAGATGACGATCGCGGAGATGGCGCTGTCGATCGAAAACGCCAGCACGGCCCTCGCACCCGACCACCTCGCGCGGCTCGGTGAGCGTTTCCACCGGCCGGAGGGCCAGGCCGAACCGGGCAGCGGCCTCGGGATCTCGATCGCCCAGCGCATCGCCACCTTGCACGGCCTCACGCTGAGCTTCGGCCCGAAGGCCGACGGCACCGGCTTCTGCGCCACCGCACGCTTCGGCACGGCCGCGAAACCGCCCACGCAAGGCTGAAGCCACGCCCTCGCGGCGCCGAGCAGGGTCAACCCCGGCGTGCCGCCTCGATCTTGGCGATGTCGATCTTGCGCATCTCCATCATCGCGTTGAAGGCGCGCTTGGCCGCGGCCGGGTCGGGGTCGGAGATTGCCTCGATCAGCACACGCGGGGTGATCTGCCATGACAGGCCCCATTTGTCCTTGCACCAGCCACAGGCGCTTTCTTCGCCGCCGTTCTGCACGATCGCGTTCCACAGGCGGTCGGTCTCAGCCTGGTCGTCGGTGGCGACCTGGAAGGAGAAAGCCTCGGTGTGCTTGAACGCCGGGCCGCCGTTGAGGCCGAGGCAGGGAATGCCCATCACGGTGAAGTCGACCGTCAGCACGTCGCCCTGCTTGCCGTCGGGGTAGTCACCCGGCGCGCGGTGGACGGCACCCACCGAGCTGTCAGGAAATGTCTTGGCGTAGAAGCGCGCAGCCTCTTCGGCCGTGCCGTCGTACCAGAGACAGATCGTGTTCTTGCTCACCATCGTCGCGCTCCTTTCGATGACCGCCATGCGGGTTGACGAGGCGACGATTCTGGGCCCGGCGCGTCGCCCGTCCCCGGAAGGAATCCCGGAGACGCGGTTGCCGGAAGGGGCATGGACGGCTCAGCCGTTGAGCAGCATCTCCTCCTCGCTCATCGGCACCTGCGCCAGGTCGCGCAGCTCGGCGAGGGCAGGCAGCGCGGCCAGCACCTCGTCGGGGTCGACGCCGAAGTCGATCAGGCAGGCCACCTCGTCGACCTCGACGGCCTTGAGCTTGTCGGTCATGCCCAGGCAGTCGTCGAGCGTGCCGAGCAGCGAACTCGTCGCGTAGTAGCGCTCGAACGAGAACTCGAGTGCATCGTTGAGGTCGTCTTGCGTGGAAGGGGCCGCACCGACAGCGCACTGCTTCTGAAAGAAGGGCACGGCCGCGGTGTACTGGCCGACGAGGTTGGCCGAGCTGGCGAGGTAGCGCAGCATCGGTGCCTTGACGGTGCGGCGCACCTGGGCCTCGCTCTGGCCGACGAAGGTGTGCAGCATCAGCGTCACGGTGCCCTGCCCCGCATGGCCGGCCGCGCGCCAGGCCTCGCGGTAGGCGGCGATCTTGTCGGCCAGCGCTTCGAGCGACTGGCCGAGCAGGTGGGTCAGCACGTTCAGGCCCATCGCGCCCGCGCGGCGGAAGGTCTGCGGGTTGCCGGCCGCGGTGATCCAGATCGGCAGCTCGCGCTGCACCGGGCGCGGCATGGTGCGCAGCTGCACGCGGTCGCCCAGCGCGTTGACGGCCTCGAAGGGCTCGCCGGCCCACAGGCGGCGCAGCTCGGCCACACGCTCGAAGACCAGCTCGCCACGCTGCTCGTAGTGGCCGGGTGCGGCGAGCACGAAGTCGTTGGGGAACCAGCCCGAGGCCAAGCCCAGGTCGACCCGGCCCCCCGAGAGGAAGTCGACCATCGCCCACTCCTCGGCCACACGTGCCGGGTGGTGCAGCGGCACGACGACGCTGCCGGAGCGGATACGAACGTTCGTCGTGCTCGCCGCCAGCGCGGCCGCCATCACCGCCGGGTTGGGCGACAGGCCGCCGAAGGCATGGAAGTGGCGCTCGGGTGCCCACACGGCCGAGAAGCCGTTGTCGTCGGCGAACCGCGCGCTCTCGAAGAGCAGGCGACGCTGGGCGCTGGCCTGTGGCCCGCCCTCGTCGCTGCCGAAGTAGTAAAGGCTGAAGGCCAGCGGGCGGTCTTGGTGGGCGTGGGGATCGATCTGCATGCCGGCATTCGATGGCGCGCGGCGGTCGCCGTGTTTGATCCAGGTTAAACACCCGCCGCACGCCCCCCTGCCTGCAGGACGCGCCGGAGCGCCTTGACGAACATCAAACCGAGGCCTCGCGCCGGGCCGGACCATTCCCCGCATGGAAACCGCGACCCCACAGACCGCCCTCCCCGAAACCGCCTCGCAGATCGCCGTGCGCCTTTCTCGCGCCTCGTGCAGGAAGTTCTACGACGTCTACAACGCCTTCGACTGGCCCGAGCGCCTGCAGGAAGGCGCCTGGTGCATGCCGCCGGAGCTGATCTCGCTCTACGGCACGCCGGTGTGGGACACGCTGGATGACGCGACCCGCCAGAAGCTGAGCCTGCACGAAGTGGCCAACATGTTCAGCCTCGTGCTACAGGGCGAACGCATCCTCGTGCAGGGGCTGGCGCACCGCCTCTACAGCACGAGCAACAACCGCGAGATCACCGAGTACCTGCACCACTTCCTCGACGAAGAGAACAAGCACATGGTGATGTTCGGCGAGTTCTGCCACCGCTACATCGGCAAGGTGTACCCCGAGAAGAAGCTGCCGCTCCCTAAAGAGATGGACCGCGGGCAGGAGGAAGTGGTCTTCTTCAGCATGGCGATGGTGGTCGAGGAACTGGGCGACTTCTACAACGTGCTGATCGGCCGCGACGAGCGGGTCGACCCGCTGGTGCGCGAGATCAACAAGGTGCACCACATCGACGAGGCCCGGCATCTCGCCTTCGGCCGGCTCTATCTCGCCGAGCTGTTCGAGCGCTACAGCCCGGGGTGGTCGCCCGAGAAACTGGCCTCGTTCCGCGAGTGGCTGGCCGCGTTCTTGAAAGCCTGCTGGGCCGACTACTACAACCCGAGCGTGTACCGCGACGCCGGCATCGCCGATGCCTACGAAGTACGCCAGGCAGCGCTCGCCCACCCGGCGACGCACGCACATCGCACACGCGGCGCCGACAAGATCGTGGGCTACTTTCTGAAGACCGGCCTGCTGAGCGAACCACCCGTCTGGTGAAGCGAGTGCCCGCCCGCCCCTGAGTACGGGATTGGTGTTTTATCGCGGCCGGGCACCATGGCCGCATGGAAACGCCGAAGCAAACGCCCCCGCCCCCGACCGACCCCGCCATGCAGGCCAAGGTGGCCAAGTGGCTGGAACTCAAGCGCGAGATGGAAGCCCTGCATGCCCAGGTCGAATACGCCCGGCTGCTGCTCCGACTCGGCGTCTTGAAGTAACCCTCCGCCTCACAGTCGGGCCAGGGCCTGCCGCACCGTCTCGTAGTCGACGGGTTTGGTGAGGTGTGAGTCGAAGCCCGCCTGCAGCGAACGCTGCTGGTCTTCGCGGGCGCCGCGCCCGGTCACGGCCACCAGCAGCGCCGGCGCATGCCGCGGATCGGCCCGCATGCGTCGCGCCACCTCGAAACCGCTCATCCCCGGCATCTCGATGTCGCAGAACACCGCCTGCGGCCGGAAGCGCGCCGCCGCCGCCAGGCCCGCCTGCGCGCTGTAGGCCTTGAGGGCCTTGTGGCCGTGTGATTCGAGCAGCATGGCCAGGGTCTCGGCCGCGTCCTGGTTGTCGTCGATGACGAGCAGGCGCAGGCGCTTGGCGGCCGCGTCATGCGGGCCGTCGGTGGCGGCCAGGCCTTGCTCGACCGGCACGTGGTCGAGCGCCGGCAGGCGCAAGGTAAAGCGCGAGCCAAGGCCGGTGCCGGCGCTTTCGGCGCGCACGGTGCCGCCATGCAGCTCCATCAGCCGGCGCACCAGCGCAAGCCCGATGCCGAGCCCGCCCTGCGCCCGGTCGAGCGTGCGGTTGACCTGGGCGAACATGTCAAACACCGACTCGATCATCTCGGCGGGTATGCCCACGCCGTTGTCGTCGACGCTCACCTCGACCACGCCGTCCAGGTGCGTCATGCGCACCCCGATGCGCCCGCCGTTGGGCGTGTACTTGGCGGCGTTGTTGACGAGGTTGCTCACCACCTGCGCGAGCCGCGCCTGGTCTCCATAGACCCACACCGGCTGATCGGTGAGCTGCACGTCGAGCGTGTGGTGGGCGGCGTCGACCAGCGGCTGGCTGCCTTCGAGCGCCACGCCGATCACGCGGCGCATGTCGGCGCGCTCCTTGTGCAGCACCACCTTGCCGGTGGAGATGCGCGCCACTTCGAGCAGCTCGTCGATGAGCTTGACCATCTGCACCATCTGCCGCTCCATGATCTCGTGCAGGCGCCGAGTCTTGTCGTCGGCAGTCGGCAGCTTGGAGAGGATCTGCAGCCCGGTGCGGATGGGCGCGAGCGGGTTGCGCAGCTCGTGCGCGAGCGTGGCGAGGAATTCGTCCTTGCGCCGGTCGGCCCGGGCCTGCTCTTCGAGCTGGTCGCGGATGCGGTACTGGTTGCGGCGGTCGCGCAGCGCAGACTGCACCGCGCTGATCATCGAGCGCGACGACACCGGCCGGTCGAGCACGGTGACGTTGTCGAGCTGCTCCAGCCGCTGGATGCCGGCGACCGAAGCGCCGTGGTCGCGCATCAGCACCACCAAAGGCACATGCGACCAGGATGGCTGGTGGTGCAGCGCTTCCAGCAGCACCGGCAGTTCCGGCATCACGAGCACGGCTTCGGTGAGCAGCAGCGCGCCGACGCCGCGTGACATCTCATCGGCCATGCCAGACGGGCTGTCGCAGATGCAGCACGCCACCCCCGCCTTGCGCAGGAGCTGCTCCGTGACCTCGCCATCGCGGCGGGTGACCGGAAGGACCAGCAGGCGCTCGTTGCCGAGCGTGTGATCAGACATCGCTCGACCGTCGCGACTCGTTGCGCTCGCCTGCGCCGTCCAGCAATTCCACCGGCACGCCGGTGAGCACACCGCGCAGATGCATCAAGGGCTCGCTCAGGTGCACACCCGAGGCGTCGAACCACATCTGCCGGATCGACTCTTCGTGCGCGCCACTGCGTTTCTTGATCACCGAGATGGCCTTCTTGACCCTGCCGGCATGTTCATACATGCGCAGCATCACGACGGCATCGGCCAGGTAGCTTGCATCGATGGGCGTGCGCATCGTCGGGCCGAGCATGCCGCTCTGCGCCGCCACCAGAAAGGTGGCCACGCCGTGGTTGTTGAGGTATGACAGCAACTCGTGCAGCTGCACCGTGAGGAACTTGTCCTCCGGCATGGCGTTGAGGTAGCCATTCAGGCTGTCGATCACCACCACACGTGCACCGTCCTGCTCGACGGCCTGCCGCACAAGGCCGGCGAATTCACCGGGCGCCACTTCCGCAGGGTCGATCTGGCGCACCTCGATCTGGCCGGAGCCAGTACCCTCGATGATGGGCATGCCCAGGCCGTCCGCACGATCGAACAGGATGGCCTTGGCTTCCTCGAAGCTGAAGATCACCGCGTGGTCCCCACGCGATGCAGCCGCGTTGGCGTACTGCAAGGCAATGGTCGACTTGCCAGAACCCGGCGGCCCGACCAGCAGCGTGGCCGTGCCCCTGTCGATGCCACCGCCGAGCAGGGCGTCGAGCGCCTGCACGCCGCTGGGTACCGTCTCGCGGGCGTATGCCGAGCCATGCTCCGAGGCCGCCAGGCGCGGGTAGACGGTGACGCCCCCGCGCGTGATGGTGAAGTCGTGCAGGCCGCTTCGGAAATCGCTGCCGCGGAACTTCACCACCCGAAGTTGCCGCGAGCTTCGGCCATAGGCCGGCACGTAGGAGTCGAGCGAGATCACGCCATGCGCAATGCTCTGCAGCTGCATGTCGGGGCCTTCGGCGGTGCGGTCGTCGAGCAGAAGCACAGTGCAGTTGCGGCCGACCAGGAACTGCTTGATGCCGAGGATCTGCCGGCGGTACCGCAGCGAGCTTTGCGCCAGCAGGCGCATCTCCGAAAGCGAGTCGAACACCATGCGTTGCGGTTTGAGCGATTCCACCCTTTCGAGCGCTCGGCGTGTGGTGGCACTCAGCTCCACCTCCGACGGGTGGTACATGGTGAGGTCGCTTTCGCCGTCGACCTGCAACTCTTCGGAGAAGAGCTCGAAGATTTCGATGCCGTCGAGCGACCAGCCATGCGAACGCGCGTTCGCGATCAGCTCGTTGCGTGTTTCCGACAGCGTGATGTAGAGGCAGGTCTCGCCAGCGCGAACGCCCTCCAGCAGGTACTGGAGCGCAAGCGTGGTCTTGCCGGCGCCGGGATTGCCGTCCACCAGGTAAAAGCGGCCGGACAACAGGCCGCCATGGAGGATGTCGTCCAGCCCGGAGATTCCGCTGAGCGAGCGCCTGGGTTGTTGTTCAGACTCTGTCTGCTTCATCAAGAGGTCGTTGGTGCCCCCCAGGGAGGCCCGGTTTCCGCTGTGCCCAGAGGGGCGATGCCCTTCCCCGGCAAACGGCGTGCCGTCAGCCTGGTCCGAGGCTCGCCATGCCGGGCGCGCTGTCTTGCGCCGCCCATGCCGCGCGGGCGGCGCCCTCCGGGTCGTCGACCATGCGGTCGCGGTGACCGAACAGCAGCGTGGCGCGGCGCGAGGCGTCGAATGGCTGCCAGTCGTCGCCCGGGCGACCTTCGCGCACGAAGTGGATCCAGTGGCGACGCAGGCGATGGGCCAGCGCACGGCGGCTGCCCCACAGCGGACCGCCGCGCAACATCAGCGGCAGCAGGCCTTTCATGTCCCACAGGTAGAACAGCTCGATCGCGTGCGCGGCACCGAGCAACGGGTGACCGTGGTCGAAGCGGTAGAACCAGGTGGGATGCCGGGTGGCGTGGCGTTCGGCGAAGTGCAGCGTGGGCATTGCAAAGCTCATGTGCGTGCCCAGGCGGCGGCGCCCGTCGGTGGATTCCGGGTAGGCCGCGAGCACCTGCGCCGCGAAGCCGTCGCCATGCTGGCGCTGCAGCACGGCCGCCATGCGCTCGCGCGACAGGAACACGTCGGCCACGCCGCGCCACAGCTCGAAGAAGCGGATCTCGTCGCGGTTGTAGCCGGCCAGCAGCGGCACCTGCGCCGTGGATGCGCTGCGGGCATCGGCAAGCGAGGCCGGCAACCACGATCCATCGAACCACGGCGCCGCCGGGACGGTCTGCGGCACCTGCCGATGCACCGCCTCCTGCGCCGCCTGCAGCGCCGGCACCGGCAAGACCTGCAGCTCGGCGAGTGTCTTCACGCCGAGGTGATCGAGGTACAGGCGCGCCACCTGGAGGCTCGTTTCGCGATCGTGGATCAGGCTCAAGGCACCGCTTTGCATGATGGCGCGGTGAAAGAGCGGCCGCGCCTCGTGCGCATGCATCAGCAGCGAGACCGACATCGAGCCGGCCGATTCGCCGGCGATGGTCACCTGGTCGGGGTCGCCGCCGAAGGCCGCGATGTGCTCGCGCACCCATTGCAGCGCGAGCACCTGGTCGCGCAGGCCCAGGTTGCTGGCGATGCGCTTGTCGCCCAGCGCCTCGCCGAAGTTGACGAAACCGAAGATGCCGAGGCGGTAGTTGATGGCCACGACGACGATGTCGCCCTGGGCCGCAAGGTGGGCACCGGTGTAGGCCCGCGCGCTGCCGAGCCGGAAGGCCCCGCCATGGATCCACACCATCACCGGGCGCTTCTTGCCATCGGCCGCGGGGCTCCAGATGTTGAGGGTGAGGCAGTCTTCGTCGAGTGCGGGCCCGAGCGACTTCATGCTGCCCATCACCTTTTGCGGGCAGGCGGCGCCGAAGCGTGTGGCATCGCGCACGCCGCCCCATGGCGCCACCGGGGAGGCCGGCATGAACCGCTGCGCACCGATGGGCGGCTGCGCATAGGGCACACCCAGCCATGCGCTGACGCCACCGTCGTGCAGGCCCTGCAGCTCGCCGAGCGAGGTGCGCACACGAGTCGAGGGGTGGGACATGGCTCAGGCGCTGCCGAGCTGGACGTGCTGCCCGTGCACGGCGCCGCCCTCGGGTGTGGCGAGGAAGGCGATCGCCCGGGCCGCCACGTCGAGCGGCACCCACGCCGAGCGGTCAGCATCGGGCATGGCGGCGCGGTTGGCAGGGGTGTCGAGCGTGGTCGGCGCCACGCTGTTGACCGCGATGCCCTGGGCGCGCAGCTCGTGCGACAGCGACTCCACCAGACGCTGCAGCGCGCTCTTGGACGCGGCATACGCGCCTTTCAGCGCCTGCCCTTCGCTCGCCGCCGCGGCCGACACCGCCACGATGCGCCCGCCGCCCTGGCGCAGCATCACCGGCACCACCGCCTGCGCGAGGGCCACGAACGACCATGCGTTGAGGTTCATCATGCGCTCCCACGACGCGCGGGTGATCTGGTGCACGCCTTCGCCCATCTCGAAGCCGCCGGCCACGTGCACCAGCGCGTCGATGCGGCCATGGGCCTGCAGCACCTGCGCGATCACGGCGCCGATCCGGTCGGGCGAGGTCACATCGGCCGCGTGCAGCACCGTGCGGGGCGGCGTGCCGAAGACGGTGCGCAGGCGCTGCTCGTCGTGGTCGAGCAAGGCCAGCTTGTGGCCAGCCGCCAGGAAGTGCTGCGCCACCGCCTGGCCCAGAGCGCCCGCGGCGCCGGTGATCACGATGCAAGGTTCGCTCATGGTCGTTCGATGGGTTGAATGGACGAGGTGCATTGTCGGAGTGTTCACAATGCGGCTTCTCCCTTGTAACCCTATCGAGGCTCATCATGAAAAGAGAAGTCGTGGTCGTGAGCGGTGTGCGCACCGCCATCGGAACATTCGGCGGCGCGCTGAAAGACGTGCCACCCACCCAGCTGGGCGCCACCGTCACGCGCGAGGCGCTGGCCCGCGCCAAGGTCGACGGCAAGGACGTGGGCCACGTGGTCTTCGGCCACGTCATCAACACCGAGCCGCGCGACATGTACCTCGCCCGCGTGGCGGCGGTCGACGGCGGCATCGGCCACGACACCCCTGCCCTCACCGTCAACCGCCTCTGCGGCTCGGGCCTGCAGGCCGTGGTGAGCGCAGCGCAGAGCATCCTGCTCGGCGATGCCGAGATCGCCGTTGCCGGCGGTGCCGAGAGCATGAGCCGCGGCCCGTATTCGCTGCCGCAGGCACGCTGGGGTGCGCGCATGGGCAATGCGTCGATGGTCGACATGATGGTCGGCGCACTGCACGACCCCTTCCACAACGTGCACATGGGCATCACCGCCGAGAACGTGGCCGCCAAGTGGGACATCAGCCGCGGCCAGCAAGACGAGGCTGCGCTCGAAAGCCACCGCCGCGCGCAGAAAGCCATCGAGGCCGGTCACTTCAAGGAGCAGATCGTTCCCGTGGTGCAAGAGAGCCGCAAGGGCCCGGTCACCTTCGACACCGACGAGCATGTGCGCTTCAACGCCAAGCTCGACGACATGGCCAAGCTCAAGCCGGCGTTCAAGAAGGATGGCGGCACGGTGACGGCCGGCAATGCCTCGGGCGTGAACGACGGCGCCGCCGCGCTCGTGCTGATGGAGCGCGCCGAAGCCGAGCGCCGCGGGTGCAAGCCAATGGCGCGGCTGGTGGCCTATGCGCACGCGGGCGTGGACCCGCTCTACATGGGCATCGGCCCAGTGCCGGCCACGCGCAAGGTGCTCGAGAAGGCCGGGCTCAAGGTGAGCGACCTCGATGTGATCGAGGCCAACGAAGCCTTCGCGGCACAAGCCTGCGCGGTGAGCAAGGACCTCGGCCTCGACCCGGCCAAGGTCAACCCCAACGGCTCGGGCATCTCGCTCGGCCACCCGGTGGGGGCGACCGGCGCGATCATCACCGTGAAGGCGCTGTACGAGTTGCAGCGCACCCAGGGCCGCTATGCACTCGTGACGATGTGCATCGGCGGTGGACAGGGAATCGCTGCGATCTTCGAGCGCGTCTGAGCGTCGTCAGAGCTTGGGGATGTGCAGCGTCTTGCTGACCATGAGCGTGCCCGACAGCACGAACATCAGCGCCAACGGGTGCAGGACCCACGGGCCCAGCACCCACGCACCGCCCCACAGCGAATCGCCCAGCGCGCCCTGCCAGGCCGCTGCGGCGAGCACCCCGGTCAGCAGCACGCTCGTTGGGATCGGCGTGCCCTCGAAGTAGGGCACCTTCGCGGCACCGGCCGAGAGTGTCTCGGCGGTCACGTTGTAGCGGGCGAGGCGAGAGACGCCGCAGCAGACGAAGTAGATGAGCGCGATCACGTCCCATCCGCCTTGCAGGCCGGCGGCGAAACCCAGTGCTGCGGGCGCCACGCCGAAGGAGACGATGTCGGCGAGGGAGTCCAGCTCACGGCCAAGGGCAGAGTGCGTCTGCCGCCAGCGGGCGACGCGTCCGTCGAGGACGTCAAACATCAAAGCCAACGGCGCCATCACGGCGGCGGCGTAGAAATGCTGCAGCGATTGGGACGCCATGAACAGCATGGCGAGGAACACCGCCGCCGTGCCGCAGGCGGCGTTGGCCAGCGTCACGAAATCGGCCAGGTGGAAGCCGCGCAGCATGGAGAAGTGCCGCGGGGCGCGGCGAGCGGCGCTTTCAAGGTGGGCCATAAGTTTGCCTCCGGATGCGAATCCCAGGCGAGGATGCTAGCGCTGTGGTGGGCGCTGTCTGTCGCCAGAGACGGCTCTGGTCGTGTAGGACAAGCCGCCGTGCTGCCCTGATGGCACTTGCTTCACGCCCGATGACGGCCGTCCCTCACCCACGGATCGTCGGCCGCGATCGCGCACTCTTCCTCTACCCATTGCGGCCATTGCGGAATTTTGCTGGTGCGCATGACCATCCAGCGGAAAAGGCTCATGGGCAGAAAAAACACCTGAAAAGCAAGCTGAGCCAAAGGGAACCCGTTGATATTCAGCGTTAGCCGCTCCCATCCGAAGGCCCAGCTTTCCTTCTGCCTGTCGATTCCGGGCAGCATGATCAGCGGCGTCGGTTTGATCGCTTCCAGAACCTGCGCGGGCCCATCTTGCATGTAACGGCGGAAGAATTCGAAATGGTTGCGCAGGTCCTGCACACCCACGTCGCCTGCCGTCACCACGCTCAGAGCAAATGATTCCTTGACCGTCTCCAGGTCGTTTTCCAGCAAATGGCCCATGACACAAAGATCGCCCCAGCCCGTGCTGTAGATCGTCCAATAGATCCGCTCCCACTCTGCCTTGAGCACTGTGCCGTTGCGTCGGAACACATAGACCTGCCGGTTCTTGCGATTGAAGCGAATGGGATAGTGGGTATACGTGAAGGCATCGCGCGTGAAGGCATAGACGGCAACAGCCAGCATGGCCACTGGCAGCACGACAAGCCAAAACGACCCGTCATCACCAAATCGCCATTCGACGTAGAACAGTGCCGCCATGGCGAACAAAGCGAACCCCCCGAACATGGTCATTCCCATGGCAACCCACCCTCGCATGGAATACCACTTGTCCACGCTCTCCACAAACGTGGAGTTCAGCTTAATGAGCGCAAGTTCATAGTGGGGTGAACTGCTTACGGGCGAACGAGTATCGAAGTGGTGACGTTTCTCAGTCTGGTCCAGCGGCCGGTTGACCTTGAACCCGAACATCCCATACGGACTAAGAGTTGTCATTCCGTGGCCAGGTTGTACTGCGCCTCTTGCAACGTTGCGTCAGCGTATTTGTCGGCTCCCAATCCGAAGTGAGACCTAGACAGCCATTCCTGCACCTTGTTCTCCTTGTTTAACTCCACAAATGCGGCGACAAACAGAACTCCGAGCAGGAGTATCCAGCCGAAAATTCCAAATGCAGCTGCAAAGAGGACATAGAAGGCCAGTGATACACCAAGCGCCCCAGAGGCAAAGTACCAACCCGCGAGACCCGATGGATTTCCTTGCTTTCGTTCATCCCACCACTTGGACAAGTCCAGAAAGCCTACAAATATGCCCGCACCAGCGCCCAACAAGCGCCCCCCTATCCGCAGAATGGAAGGAGTACGCCAAGCCGTTAAACCCGGAGCATTCTTCAACCGGAAATCACCCAGCTTTTTCAAACCGGCGGCCACTTGCTCCATTGCAAAGCCTGCAATGGCAGCAGTCCCTGCGTGTAGCCGGAGAACGGCTTCGCTCGTTTCATGACTCATGCCCTTGACGGCGTCTTCGACCAGTTTGGTGTAGTTGAAGACCATCAAGATGCCACCCAGTACTGTCGCTCCAGTCGAGAAGCGACCTGCCGTCGTGGCCCGCAGAGTGCCGGCCACCTCAAGCTCCTTGAGCGCTGCCGGACTCACGATCGCGGTCTTCAAGTAGTCGGCCAAGGCTTGGCCTTTCAACCCGGAGATCCCCGCTTTTTTCACGACGTCTTTGTCCAACACAACGTACCAGCCCAGGGAACTCTTGCTGCCCATTTTTACACCCTCGACTTCGAGCAGTTTCCGCTGCGCCGCGACGGCTTTCGACAAGTCATTTGTTTTGACCTTCAGATCCGGATCGAGCTTGTAGAGTTGCTCCACCAGCGCCTGCACGAAGTCACCCTTGGTCCCTACCACGGGTACGCGAACGAACTGCTTGCCACTTGCAACGGCTAGCGCCGCCGCGGCCTTGTGGCCAACGCGCCCCTCGTGAAACTCGTTCCAGTACTTGGTCGCCGCACCGCTCAACCCGTCCATCAAATCGCCGAGAGCCCTCCTCGCTTCTTCCGAAACTTTTTCCAGATGCGATGCGATTCCGCCCATCACAGCGTCTGTTGGAAAGGCTCGCCCGTCCAATGGAGGTGAATCCACCTTCTGGATCGCGGCAATCAACTCATCATTGTTCAAGCCGAGCGCTCGCATCACAAGATTTCCAGCGGCGAAGTCACCCTTGATGAGCCAAGACACATACAGCTCATAGCTCATCCGCTTGTCGGCCGTGTGCCGGAGCAACTGCGCCACCGTGGCGGTGTAAACAGCGCCACTACTGAGGTCTTTACTGTCGAAATTGCACTTCATGCAGCTCGCCAAGCGTGGGTGCTTCATCCACTCGGCATGTGCTCTTGCCAACGGCGCGATATTTGCGCTATCAAATGCCCTGAACTGCTCGTGATACTTGGAGAGCCACTCCTGACTGCTACGCTGGTCGAAGCGCATCTCGCCGTTGCGGCGATGCGTGTAAGCCCGCCACTTTGCGTCCGCAACTCTTTGCAATGACTGTGGAGTGTGAGTCCGCCATTGCTCCGCTTTCACGGGATCGCCTGTTTCGTTGGCCAACGCCATGTTGGGATTCCAAGCGTGGAGACCTCTCTCTTCACGCTGAGCCAGTTCTTCCCCCGCGAGGACTTCGCTCAATCTCGCCTGGTTACGAACGGCAGCTTCAAGACTTGCAATCGCGTGGGCGGCAAACCGGGGCTTTACGTGGCGCTCCTCTTGGATGAAGGCCTGTTTGCGCACTTCCATCAAAAACGCGATCTCTTGCACCAACCCAACAGGGTCATGCAACGCTACGATCGCCGCCCCTCCGTCTGGGAGCATCTTCTTTGCAGCTTGGACAACCGCACCCGCCATTCCGGCGCGGCTGTTGTATCGATGCGGGCACCATTCATCGAACCGTTTCTCTACGCTCCCGCTGAGCTTGAACTCTGTGATCCACTTCTCCACCTCTTCCACCGGTGCGGTATCCGGCTGATTAGCGACCTTACCCCCCGTGATGACGATGCATGACATGTGCTGCTTGCGGTGCTCTGGGGACTGGTGATCCGCGAACACCTGATCAGTCCACTCTACGTCGCTAAACCCAATCCAGATGTTCTTGGCATGGCGCGGATTGCGAATGGTAATGACGCCCGCCAGAGGAGCAGCGCCATTTCTCGCGCATTGAAATTCCGTCTGCGGTTTGCGCTGCACCTTTAGCGCCTTAATGCGAGGAGGCACCTTGGTCAAAAAGCCGTCAGCCGTCACGAAGTACTCATCCCACTGAGTACGCGCTTCGTCAAAGACGTAGACGTAGCCACTCCTCAGCAAACGCAGACCGTATCGAGCCGAATCTCCAAGCCTCACTCCGTTCAGGACGGGAGAAAGCAGATTTCCTCCCAGCACAGGTGCCTTGATGTCCGCGGGCATGACCGCATAACGCGTTAGAAGCAAAGGAAGACCTTCCTTGGCGCAGGTCTCACAAGGAGTTGGGCACATCTTTGGCGCGACGCTCATGAGAAGTTCTTTCCTTGTTTGATCGGAGGCAACTCGCTCTGGACTTTGGCCCAATCGTCAGCATTCAGGCGAGCAGTCAATTCACGATAGTCAAGCTCGTCCTCAGGCTTAACGTTACGCAACTTGACCATCAAGTCGGCGACCAGTGGATGCTTGTCAAAAAACGGATGCCACTTGCACGCGTGCAAACCGAAAGCTACCAGGTCGTCCTGCTGCACAAGACCATACTGAAACAGCGCTCGTTTCAGATGACCACGAATCCGTTCGGCTTGGTCAACCCATGCCGCAGCGGACTCCGGTGGCTCCAACTGCATAGCGACCCGATTGACCGCCCCCATCAGCAATAGCGCTTCTCGGTGATCGGCGTTCAATCGGAAGCCTGCTCCGTTGCTGCGCTCGTTCGACGCGAACGTCCACTGCCCAGCCCAGGGTACGAGGACCGAGGATATCGGCCCCAACAGCCACGACATTCCCTCTTCGCCCAGTACCTGCGGAAGCTGGAGGAACGATCCGGGATCGAAGAAGCGAAACTGCTTCGGAGAACTTTCGCTGGGCCAATGTATGGCTATGCGGCTTCCCAGGTGTTTGGCCACCTCTCGCAAAGTCGACTTCGAATGCAGCAGAAGGCTGCAAACCGTGTCCTCTCGCGCCGCGACCTGAACATTCAGGCTGTCCATCAATGCGCCAGCCTCGTGGGTTGCTAGGGAGTTGATGTCTATCAGTACCGGACAGCGTGAGAGGTCGTTGCCCAAGAACGATGGAGCCACAGCCAGACAGTTCCAATGCAAAGGAAGCTCATCGCGCCACGCAGCGTCAATCAGCGCGTAGGGATGCGCGAGGACGTGGCGATGAAAGAACTGATGACCAAACTCGAGCACGAATCAAAAATCCGTGATGACATCAAGCCCCTTGACTTGGCGCTGGGCACAACCCTTGAGCTCCGACGACTTCGGCAAACTCAAGCTCGCACTCGCCGACGCCGCCCCCGTCAACTCCTTCATCGCCGCCTTGAACTGCGCCGCTCCGCTGGTGGTCAGCGTGATGCCGCCAGTGGTGATCCGCAACGACGCCCCACCCGCCGTGAGCAGCACATGCTTGGGTGCGCCCATCGTGATCGCATTCGTCACACTGGCTACGCTCACCGCCTTGTCGGCCGTAAGGTGCAGCGTGTTGCCCTGCGCCTGCACGCTCACGCTGCCGCTCGCCGCGTGCAGTTGCATGCCGGTCTCGGCATTGGGCTTGTCGGCGTTCTGCGCCTTGCCATAGGTGAAGAAGGTCAGGCCGCTCTTCACCGCCAGCGCCGTGTTGCGCTGGCTTTCGAGGTTGAGGTCGTGGCCCGCGGTGAAGCTGGCGTGGGTGCCGGCGCTCAACACCGCATGGGCCGGTGTGGCGGCGCCGACGCCGCCCGGCGCGCTGACCAGCAGCTCGGGCCGCGACCAGGCGCTCACACTGCCCGCGCCGCCTTGAATGGCGACGATCTCGCCGTCACCACCCGCAGCGGCGGCATCACCTCGGCTGTCATCGGCCTCCAGGCTCTCGATCGCCGCCTGCTGGCCCTTGCGGACGGGCAGCTCCTTCGGCTGCGGCTCGCCGCTCAGCTTGGCGTTGTGCTTCTGCGCCGTGTCGTTGAGCGTCTGGGTCAGCTCTGCGGCAGCCTCCAGCTGCGCCACCGCGGCACGCGCGTCTGCCGGCTGGGCCGTGGCTTGGCTGCCTTGGCTTCGTGCATGTGCGCTCAGGTACAAGCCAGACCCCGCCCTCACCGCACCGTATGCCGTGGTGCTGAGGTCCAGTCCATGTCCGCGTTTGGCGAGACGCTGGTTGTCGTTCTGCTGCAGCAGGTGGCCGATCTGCAACCAGCTCGAGGCCGTGGTGCTCGACAGCTGCGCACGCGCCTGCGACGGGGTGTCGTCGAACACGAGCTGGTTGTAGCCGCCGGTGCCGCTCGCGCTCGTGTCCAGGCTCTGGCTCTTGAAGCCTGCCATCACCTGGGGGTGCTGGTGCCCTTCCAGTTCGCCGGCCTTGCGGGTGCCGGGGAACCACGCGCCTGCATTGCCGGTGGAGGTGCCGGCGCCGTTGCCCACCTGGTTGCCTTGCGCGTCGGCGCTGCCCGCGCCGTTGTAGGCGCTGCCGATCACGACCGGGCGGTCGATGTCGTCTTCGATGAAGCTGACGAGCACTTCCTGGCCCAGGCGCGGCGTGAAGTGCCCGCCCCAGTTGGCGCCGGCCCAGGGCTGGGCCACACGCACCCAGGTGCCGGTGCTGTCGTCGCCCGGGGCGTTGCTGCCGGCGGGGTGGTCGAGCCGCAATGCGCTCTGCGCGCCCCGCTGCCAATGGAACTGGATCTTGATGCGGCCGTCGCGGTCGGTGTGCACCGGTTCGCCGAGGCCCACGACGATGGCGGTCTGCGTGCCGGCGACCCTGGGGCGCGCAAAGGTGAGGTCGCCGCGTTCGCCCAAGCTGGGAGTGCCGCGCACCGGCAGGCTGGCGTCTTGCGCAAAGAAGCGGGCGAGGTAGAGGGGCTCGGTCGTCTGGTTGGCCGGGCCTCTGAAGAGACTGGGGCGTTCGGCACGCCGGGGGGGCTTCACTGGCGGGGGCCTCATCGAACGCCGGCGGGAGCTTGCCCAGCAAGGACTGCAGGCTGGTCGACAGATCGGCCGTGATGTTGTTGCGCGCACGGTGCTGCACGGTGAGCAGCACCCATTGGCTTGACGCGTCGACGCTCGGGTGTTCGGCCAGAGAAAAGGTGGTGCCGCATGCGGCCTGGCGCAGTGCGCCCTCGCCCTGGTAGCGCCACGCCGGTGCCTGCACGGCCTCGATGTGGCGACGCACCAGCCGCTCGGCCTGCGCGGTGGTCTCGTAGGCATAGGCACCCGGCTGATCGCGCAGGGCCAAGGTGAGTGAATCGGCGCTGGCGCGCTCGTCGCCGGACGCCTCAGCCGCAGGCTGCGAGACGGAGCGGTGGTCCCAGCTGGCGGCCGACAGCAGCGTGGGCGCGACGCGCCGCGCTTCGTCGAAGCGGGTGATGCTGTCTTCCTTGAAGCTGGCCGACGCACTCTGGGTGTAGCGCACACGCGCCTGCACGTTGGGCTTGAAGCAGCCGTTGTGGTCGGCGATCACCAGGGTGTGCTGGCCGAGTGCGTCGCTGTCTGCGGCTTCGTGCTCGAACCAGCAGAACAGGCCCTCTTCGGCCATCAGGCGCTGCACGAAGGCCAAGTCGCTCTCGTGGTACTGCACGCACAGGCTGCGCCGGGCATAGACGCTCGTGTCGGCCAGCTCCCAGCGCCACGCGGGCGCGAGCTTGCCTTGGGCCTGGTAGTCGGCGAAGACCTCGTCGAGGATCTCCATCACCGTCTTGTCCTGGAAGACCCAGGCATCTTGCCGGTGCGACAGAAAGCTCAGCCACGGCTCAATGGTCAGCTTGTAGCGCGCCAAGCCACCGTCGCTGCCTAACAGGGCAAAGGCGGTGACGTGTCCATGGAACGGGCGCAGTGCCGTCAGGCTCTGCCCGGTGAGCAGGTCCACGCGCACCGGCTGGCCGATCAGGTCTTTGAGTCGCAGGTGGGCGTTGGTGCTGAGCGCCAGCACTTCGAACTTGAAGCCAGCCGACGGTGCCACACAGGGCGCCCGCGGGCCGATCGTCTCGGTGCCAAGCAGGCGCTCGGCGAGCAACACGTTGGGGCCGAGGGGGGTGTGCAGCCTCAGCAGACGCTGGTTCTGGTTGGGCCCCAGCGCTGCGAGCAGGGCTTGCACCACAGATTGGACGGCAGACAAGGCGGACATGAGGAAGTTGCGCTACAGGCTCGTGGGCGCCGTCAACGTGCGGTAAGCCGGGTGTGAATCATCCCTGCGCGCCGCTCATGCAGGCAATCCCTCAGAGGGATGAAGCAACACCCATGGAGGTAAACATTGGTAACCACCAGCCTCACTTGACGCTGTACTTGAACTTGCCGTCCTTGCCGGCGCTGACCTTGATGCGGCTGATGGCCTGCCCTTCCGCCATGCGGGCGAGCACGCTCTCGGCGATCTCGGGCAGCAGGGTGCCGTTGAGGATGTGGTCGACGGCGCGGGCGCCGGTGTCGACCTCGGTGCAACGGGCAAGCACCGCGTCGACCAGGCTGTCGTCGTAGTCGAACTGCGCCTTGTGGTTGGTCGCCACCCGAGCGGCGATGCGATCGAGCTTGAGCCGGATGATCTGCTCGAGCACATCGTCGGAGATGGGGTAGTACGGCACCACCTTCATGCGGCCAAGAAAGGCCGGCTTGAAGGCCTTGTAGAGCTGCGGGCGCAGGTGCTCCGCCAGTGTGTCGGCGTCGGGCAGCTCTTCGGCGGGCTTGTTGAGGCAGGCCTGCATCACGGTCTGCGAGCCGACGTTGCTGGTGAGGATGATCACCGCGTTGCGGAAGTCGATCTCGCGGCCTTCGGCGTCGTCCATCACGCCCTTGTCGAAGACCTGGAAGAACATCTCCAGCACGTCGGGGTGGGCCTTCTCGACTTCATCGAGCAGCACCACGCTGTAGGGGCGGCGGCGCACGGCCTCGGTGAGCACGCCACCTTCGCCGTAGCCGACGTAGCCCGGGGGCGAGCCCTTCAAGCCGCTCACGGTGTGCGACTCCTGGTACTCGCTCATGTTGATGGTGATCATGTTGCGCTCGCCGCCGTAGAGCACATCGGCAAGCGCCAGCGCCGTCTCGGTCTTGCCGACGCCCGAGGGGCCGACGAACATGAACACGCCCTTGGGCTTGTTGGGGTCTTCGAGGTTGGCTCGCGCCGTGCGCACCCGCTGGGCCACGGCTTCGAGCGCATGGTCCTGGCCGATGATGCGCTCCTTGAGCGTGGGCAAGAGGCCGAGCACCGTCTTGATCTCGTCCTTGACCATCTTGCCGAGCGGAATGCCCGTCCACGCGGCCACGATCTCGGCGACGACGGTGCCATCGACCTGCATCGGCACCATCGGGCTTTCACCCTGCAGCTGCTCCAGCTCGGCGAGCTTGGCCTGCAGCGCGGCCTGTTCGGGCGTTGCCACCTTCGCAGACTTGGACGCCGCCGACTTCGCCTTGGGCTTGGGTTCGGGCGCTGCATCTTCGGGCTGCGCGGGCGCCGGTGCGGCTTCGAGCTGGCTGCGCATCTCGCGAATCTCGGCCACGAGCGCCTTCTCGCGCTCCCAGCGTGACTTGAGTGCGCCGGCCTGGTCGGTGAGCTGCTGGCGCAGGTCGTTCAGCTCGCCCAGGCGCGTGGCGTGGTCGGCACCGGCGGCCTGCTCGCGCAGCAAAGCCTCGCGTTCGGCGCCCAGCCTTTCGAGCTGGCGTTGGGTGTCTTCGATGATCGACGGCGTGGCGTTCTGGCCGAGTGCCACCTTGGCGCAGGCAGTGTCGAGCACGCTGATGGCCTTGTCGGGCAACTGGCGGCCGCTGATGTAGCGCGCCGAAAGGCGCACGGCTTCGGTGATCGCTTCATCGAAGAGGCGCACGTTGAAGTGCTTCTCCATCAGCGGGGCCATGCCGCGCAGCATGGCGGCGGCGAGCGGCTCGCTCGGTTCTTCGACCTTGACGACCTGAAAGCGGCGGGCCAGCGCCGCGTCTTTCTCGAAGTACTTCTTGTACTCGCCCCAGGTGGTGGCAGCCACCGTGCGCAGCTCGCCACGCGCGAGCGCGGGCTTGAGCAGATTGGCCGCATCGTTCTGGCCCGCCTGGCCACCGGCGCCGATCATGGTGTGCGCTTCGTCGATGAAGAGGATGATCGGGTGCGAGCTCTTCTTCACCTCGTCGATCACGTTCTTCAGGCGGTTCTCAAACTCGCCCTTCACCGAGGCGCCAGCCTGCAAGAGACCCATGTCGAGCGTGTGCAACTCCACGCCCTGCAGCGGCGGCGGCACGTCGCCCTGGGCGATGCGCAATGCGAGGCCTTCCACCACCGCCGTCTTGCCCACGCCGGCTTCGCCGGTGAGGATGGGGTTGTTCTGGCGGCGCCGCATGAGGATGTCGATGCACTGGCGGATCTCGGGGTCGCGGCCGATCACCGGGTCGACCTTGCCGTCGCGCGCACGCTGGGTGAGGTTGGTGGTGAACTGATCGAGCGCCGGGGTCTTCGCGCCAGGGGTTGCGGCCTGCTCGGCGGCGTCGGCCTCGCTGTCGGCCGCCGGGGCACCGGCTTCGCGCACGGATTCAGCAGCTTCTTGCGAACCCTGCGTCAGCTCTGCCAGCTTGTGCTTCAACTCGTCGAGCTTGAACTTGACGAAGAGCTTGGAGCCACGGAACGCGAGCTGGCTCAGGTTGGGCTCGGTCAGCAACGCGAGCAGCAGGTGCGCGCCGCGGATGCGGCTGGTGTGCGATTCGAGCGAGGCGATCAGCCACGCATGCTCCAGCAGCACCGGCAAGTGTTGCGAGAAGACCGGCGTGCGGCTGTTGCCCGTCTTGAAGCGGGAGATCTCGTTCTCCAGGTCGCGCTGCAGCTCGGTGCTCGAGATGCCGAAACGCTTGCACAGCAGCGCGAGATCACCCTGGGGGCTTTCGAGGAGCGCAAGAAACAGATGCTCCAGGTCGACCTCGTAGTTGCCACGCGCCATGCACAGGCTGGCCGCCCTTTCGGCAGCGCGGCGGGTGGTGTCGTTCAGCTTGGAGATGAGGGTCTTGAGGTTGGTAGACATGGGCGATGGATGACAGCGATGTTGGTTTGACGGGGTCGGCGCGTTCAGGCGGCCGCGGCGTGGATGTCGTAGCGCACGTCCGCCCGGTCGACCGTCGACGGGCGGGTCTGCAGGTAGGTGTCCCAGCCCAGGCGCCCGGCCAGCGGCGAGCGGTCGGAGCCGAGCGTGCCGCTTTGCACCGCATCGGCGCGCAGCACGATGTTGATCTCGTACTCGAGGCTCACGCCGCTCAGCAGCGTGAGGATCTCGCGCAGCGCGGTGGCGCCCGGCGCTCCGGGCAGGAAGCGCAGGAACATGCGGTGGTCCAGCGGGCCGAGCACCACACGCACCCGCAAGTCGCGTTGCCAGACACGCTCGCCTGACAGGGCGTTGCGGCCGAGCTGACCTCCGCTCAGGCCGAGTACCGTGCGCGCTTCCGGAGGCAGCGTGTACCAGCGGCCGCAGAACTGCTCGAGCCGCACCGGCACCTTGAGGTAGCGCGAGAGCAGCTGCCGCAGCTGGGAAGCCGACAGCGTGCGTTGCTGAAGCGCTCCGGCAAAGAAGGCCAGCCCTTCATCGTCGACACCGCCCGCGTCGGGGCGCAGGCGATCGTGCAGCGGTGCCTGCCCGATGCCGGCCAGGGCAAGCACCATGGGCGCGAAACGATTGCGCCGATCGCTCTCGTACTGCAACTGCAGTCGGCTCTTCTTCCAGGCCTTGTAGAAGAGCGCCAGCAAACGGTTGCTGAAGAGGTCGAGAAAGCTCCGGGCGGCGAAGTCTTTCTGGTACAGCTCGCGCTGCGCGATCTGCTCGGTGTAGACGTAGGGCAGCGCACCCGACACCCCCAGCAGGCCCATGAAGGCTGCGGTGATGTCGATGCTGTCGATCTCGGGGGTGGCGTTGCCTTCAGGCGCTGTCCAGCGCACCTTCAGCGATTCGATCTCGCTCGCCGGAAACGCCAGCGACGACGAGTTGCGAAAACGCAGCTGCGACGGCAGCAGATCGGCGCTCGGGCCATGCCGCGCGGTCAGCGTGCGTTCGAGCAACCGCACCGCCTGGAAGAACTCGAAGCGGTGCGGGTCCTCGAACAGCTGGTCGATCAGACCAGTGCTGTCGCGCCGTTGCGGGGTGGGCATGTGATGAGCGGCTGCTGGGTCCGCGCCGAAATCAGAGTCAGCTTGGTGAAGCTGTTGATGTGGACGTACAGCCCGAAGAAGCGGTCGAGCATGCTGGCAAAGAGGTGCAAGCCGGTGCCGACGTAGCTCTCTTCATCGACCACGAGCTTCACCTCCGTGCCGCGCACGAAGGTGGCAAAGGGTTCACCGGCGAGCCAGGCGATGGCCGGCACGAAGTCGACCGACACCACGCCCTCGATCTGGCGGCGGTTGGCGGCGTCTTGCGGCAGGTCGTAGAGGCGCAGCATTTCCTTCAACGCCTCGACGCCGCGGCCGCTGAGCGAGAGGTGATTGAGCGAGAGGTGTGACACCAGCCGCCACAGGCTGCCACGGCCGCGTTCAAGGCGGTGCGTCGGCGTCGGCTTGCGCAACATGCGGATCTCGCGTGCCACGCTGCCACCTTCGATGAAGAGGTCACCCCCGGCGCTGCCGAAGCTGAGCTGGCTGGGCAGGTCGCGGTTGGTCGAGGTGACCTGCAGCGACAGCGTGTCGACCTGCGGTGCGGTCGGTTCGAAATCCACATCGACGATGGACATCTCGACTTCATAGCCCGGGCTGCTGCTGGCCAGCATCTCGTCGCGCTGCACATGCCAGTAGCGGCCGGGCGGGCGCTCGCCCAGTTCGTCGCCCTTGCCGAGCAGGTCGTCGTGGTAGAGCGAGAAGAAGGGGCGAAATTCGTCGACCGACTCGCCGTGCGGCGTCTGCTTCACACGGAACACGCGGTCGACCGAATACACCTCGTAGGCAAAGGCCTTGCGTGCGTCGACGACCACCGGATAGCGCGTCGCCGCATGCGTGACACGGATGGGATCCGCGTTCTGCTTGAAGAGGTTGACGACCGGCGTGCAACCCAGCGCAAAACTGTCGGTCGAGATCGACTCCAGCAAACGGGCCTGGTCGGAATCGCTGCGCAGGCCGGCGAACACGAGGTGCAGGGTGATGCGGCTCGGCCGCGCGGTGGCACCTTCGTCATCGTCCAACGGCAGGCCCGGCACAGACGACAAGGGCACCGGCAGGTCGACAAAGTTGAACTTGTCGGGAAACGCAAAGTATTCGGTGAGCAGGCGATATGCCGGGTGCGAGCGCTCGTCGTAGTCGATCAGCGCCTCGTCGTCTGCGAAGCCCACCAGCGCCGGCCGCGCCGAGCGAGGCCCTGCCACCCAGGGGCTGTGCGGCGTGGTCTGCAGCATCACGGCGACAACCTTCTCGCACAGCGCCTCGCGCAACGCGCTCACCTGAGACGGTTCGCCGTCGAGGTACACGCGCAGGCGCTCGCCGAGCACGCCCCACCCCGCACGCGGCGAGGTGAGTTCAAGCTGGATCGACAGCACGGATGTCGCGGTCTGCGGCACGCGGGTGCCTTCGGGCGCCCCCACGGTGTTGCGAAAGCTTGCAGCACTCACGCGCACGGGCGCGAGCGTGAGCGGGTAGGCTGTCCTGAACTTGCACACCACTCCGCGCACGGGCCGCGTGTTCAGCAAGGTGCCCCGCGGGATGAGGCTCGCAGCACTCATCTGCCCGGATGCCGAGCCGAGATCGAACTGCGCGATCGAGCACGAGGGGAACGGCCGCAGGTAGTGCGGGTACAGCACGTCCAGCAACGACTCGGTGACGAGCGGGAAATCGTCGTCGAGCCTCTTGTGCACGCGAGCCGCCAGCAGCGCGAACGACTGGATCAAACGCTCGACGTGCGGATCTTCGGCGATACCACTCGCCAGCTGCAGACGCCCCGCCACCTTGGGGTAGCGTGCCGCAAAGCCCTTGACGTCTTCGCGCAGGAAAGCGAGTTCTCGTTCGTAGTGCGGGAGAAGTTCGTCCATGCGAATGCCTGCGATATCGAAGAGCGGGCGGTTCAGCGCCTCGACAACGCCACGTCGTACTTGTGGGTCATCGGTTGCAGAAAAGCATCGAAGCTGACCGGTTCATACGCCGGGTCGAGCACGAGCATCGCCTTCACCGAGAAGTTGAGCAGTTGCAGATGCTTGTCGGGGTTGTTGAGTTCGACTGCCACATTGCGCAGCCTCGGTTCGTGCCGTTCGACCGTCTGGCTGATGGCTTCGCAGATGCTGCGCTGGTCAGCCGGGCTCTCGAAGCTCATGCCTGCAAAGTCGCGCAGGCCGAACGTCAGAACGGAAGACCTGGCATGCGGGAAATCTGCTGTCATCTCGGCCATCAAACCTGTTCGGCTGTTGAGCAAAGCCTCGAGGTCACGCGCCACGCTGGCCTTCATCTGATCGATGGTGAGACCGCGTAGCAGATGGTCGGCACCCGCCGAAGAGGGCTCTTCGAACAAGCGCTCGAACAACGACGGGGTGAAGCGCTGCATGGCGAGTCAGGGCAAATCGGGCGCAAAAAAGGGCGAGCATTGCTCGCCCTCTTCACACGGCGATTCGCATCAAGCGAAGGTCGGGGTGTTGTTCTGCAGGTTCCACTGCTTGGTCATCTTGTTGCCTTGGCTGCCGTCGACCTTGATTTCGTCGTAGCTCCATTCGATGGCCGAGTACTTCAGGCTGAAGGTCTCGCCGGGCAAGCCCTCGCCGCTGATGACGTTCGAGACCGAGGCCACGATCACGTTCTTCAGCTTGATGGCCCAGTACTTCTTGCGGCTCTGGGTGCCACCGGCGGTGTTGGAACCGAAGGCGCGATAGAAGTGAATTTCCACGTCCTTGATGACGGTGCCCGACGAACAAGCCACCAGCAGCGCCGGCGAGGCGAAGTCGATGTCCTTGGTGAAAATCATCTCACCGTGCTCAACACGCTCCGAGGTGTGGCCACCGGCGGTCGACGAGGTCGCCGATTTCGGCTGACGGATCTCGTGGCTGAAGGAAGTGACTTCCACCGTGCCAGCGTGGGTGCTGTCCTTGCTGTCGCCCTTGATGCCGCCCGCCTTGAAGTCAACGTAAATGTCTTTCATTTCTTATCCGCTCCTTTTAGATGATCAACCCTTGGCCGATTGCGGAAGCTCCGCAACCAAACGCAGGGACACTGTCAATTCGTCCAACTGGAAGTGCGGACGAATGAACGAAACGGCGCGATAGGTGCCGGGCTTGCCCGGAACCTCCGACACCTCCACACGCGCTTCGCGCAGCGGAAATTGGGCTTTCACGTCCGGCGTGGCCATGTCATCCGTCGTGATGTACTGCTGGATCCATTTGTTCAGGAAGATCTCGACGTTGTCGGCAGACGCAAAGCTGCCGATCTTGTCGCGCATCATCGCCTTCAGGTAGTGCGCGATGCGGCACACAGAGAACATGTATTGCAGTTGCGCCGACAGCACCGAGTTCGCGTTGGCCGCAGGGCTGTCGTACTTCTTGGGCTTCTGCGCCGACTGCGCGCCGAAGAACGCGGCGTAGTCGGTGTTCTTGCAGTGCACCAGCGGAATGAAACCGAGGTCGCTCAGTTCCTTCTCGCGGCGATCGGTGATCGAGATCTCGGTGGGGCACTTGAGCGCCACTTCGCCTTCATCCGTCTTGAAGGTGTGCGTCGGCAGGTCTTCCACCAGTCCGCCACCTTCGACACCGCGGATCGCTGCGCACCAGCCGTAGGTTTCGAACGCCGCCGTCAAACGGGCACCAAAGGCGTAGGCAGTGTTGATCCAAAGGTAGCGGCTGTGGTCAGCGCCGGTCACGTCTTCCACGAAGTTGAAGCCTTCGGTCGTCAGGCCGTCCTTCGGGTTGAAGGGCAAGCGGCCGAGGAACCGCGGCAGCGTCAGCGCCACGTAGCGGGAATCTTCTGACTCGCGGAAGGACTTCCACTTCGCGTATTCGACGGTGTCGAACACCTTCGCCAGATCGCGGGGTTTGCCGAGGTCGGTGTAGGTTTCGAGGCCGAAGAGTTCGGGCGAGGCTGCCGAGATGAAGGGTGCGTGAGCAGCCGCAGCCACGTGCGCCATCTGCTCGGCGAAGTACATGTCTTCGGCCTGGCGACCAATGTCGAAGTCGCCGATCAGCGCACCGAACGGCGAGCCGCCGAAGGTGCCGAACTCTTCTTCGTAGACCTTCTTGAAAAGCGCGCTCTGATCGAAGTCGATCGCGGTCTTGAAGTCGCGCACCAGCTCTTTCTTGGTGGCGTTGAGCACCTTGATCTTGATCTGCTCGCCGGTGCTGGTGTGCTTGCACATGTAGTGCAGGCCGCGCCACGACGATTCGAGCTTCTGGAACTCGGGAGCGTGCATCACTTCGCTGAGCTGGGCCGAGATGAGCTGATCGAGAACTTCGGCCACACGGGCGTCGAGCGTGGCGGAGAGGTTCTCCGAAACCACCACCGTGCCCTGCAGCACTTCCTTGACCAGCTCGCCGATGATGTCCTTCGCGCGGCTGTGCTCGGTGGACGTCTTGGCGACCTTGCTCTGCGAAACGATCTCGTCGAGCAGCCCGGGCGCGTCGGCGACCGCCGCCTGTGCCTGGGCTTGTTGTGCTGCTGCGCTCATGGCTTACTCCTGATCCTTGCCGGCTTCCTGACCGAGCTGCTTGAGCTTCTCGGTGTTGCTGAGCACATCGCTCAGCACGTCTTCAAGCTTGTCGTTGCCTGCGAGTTTGTTGCGCAAATCGGAAAGCTTGGTGCGCGCTTCGAGCAGCTTGCGCAGCGGCTCCACCTGCTGCACCACTGCTTCTGGCGTGAAGTCGTCGAGTGCCTTGAAGTCGAGGTTGACGGCGAACTCACCGCCTTCGGGGCTCAGACGGTTCTTCACGCGATAGCTGGCCTTGGGCGCCATGCCTTCCATCACTTCGTCGAAGTTGTCGAGGTCGACGTTGACGAACTTGCGGTCGCGCAGCTTGGGCAGCGGCTTGTCAGGGTCTTGCTGGCCGGTGAAATCACCGAGCACGCCCATCACGAAAGGCAGTTCCTTGCTTTCGATCGCATCGCCGATCTCGACGTCATAGGAGAGCTGGACCCGCGGGGGGCGAATGCGTTCAAGACGCTTCTGAACACTGTCTTTCTTGGCCATGTTGTCCTCTCGAAGGGAATCGCGCGCTCAACCCTTGAGGGCATCGAACGGGTTGCGCTTGGGTTCGGGGGCTGCAGGGATGGACGCTGCAGCGGCTGGGCGACGCACCGGCTGCGGCGCGGCGACAGCAGCGGGCCGCGGAGCCGCCGGCTTGTCGATCGCAGTTGCAGTGGCCGGAGCAGCAGGCGGAAGAATCGATTCGCCCAGAGAGTCACGCATGATGCGTGCGAGTGCCTGGGCCTCTTCACGCGTATTGCCGCCCACGGCATTGGCCATGCGCAACTGGTCGAGTGCATACGCCGACACGCGCAGACCGCTCACGGCCATGATGCTCTTGGCCGTCACGTCGCTGGTGTCGCGCAGAAGGACTTCTTGCGCCGCGGTGATGGCCGAGCCGTAGTTGCGTGCGTCGAATTGCGCCTGCGCGATGCGCACCCACGGCTGCTTCTTGGAGGGGTCGGCCTTGGCGGCCTTTTCGTAGAAGCCCATCGCCTCCACCACACCGCCCTTGCGATGGGCGTCTTCGGCAGAGGCCATCAGGTCGGCATAACCGGCTGGAAGAACTGCTTTCACGGGGGCCGGCGTGCTGCCACAAGCACCGAGAAACACGAGGCCGCCTGCGAAGGCAAGAGCCATCAACGGCCGCTGAAGGCGACTGTCAGAAAACATTTGGAAAACTACTCCCTTGATCGCTCGCAATGCGAGCGTGCTTGGCGTGAGGTGGTGTGAGCCCAGCTTCTGCTGGCGAGAATTAAATCGCAAAAATCTGCAATGTCCGCAAGGCTTACGCAGTGTTACCGGATCGGTGTTTGCGGACCATCCCTCTCTTTGGGGGCGGCATGCGCAACCGCTTGTATGCGCCTTTAAACTGCGGCGCTCGCAGCATTGCGACGACCTCAAATGACCACGCGAGACTCATCACGGCATCGACATCTCACGCATGTGATGTGGCTCTTCGCAGCGGTAGCGCTGTCAGGTTGCGAGAGCCTTCAAGGCGGCGCACAGAAGTTCGGCGAAGGTCTCGGCAATATGGGAGAGAAGGCACTCGAGACGATCGGCTTCAAGAAGCCAGAAGTCCCCAAGACACCCGAGTTGCCCGAGGCTGCGAAGCCTGCGAGACCGATGACACTGCGGCTCGCGGCAAGCGACTCGCTCAACGTCGACGCAGCGGGCCGCTCGCTCTCGCTCGTGGTGCGTGTCTACAAGCTGCGTAGCCCGACCGCCTTCCTCAACGCACCGCAAGAAACCTTCGGTAACAACAAGCTGGAAAGAGACACGCTCGGCGATGAGCTGATCGAAAGCCGGGAGGTCGTGCTCTTGCCGGGCCAGCAACAACGCATCAGCGAGCGCTGGGCACGCGAGGCCACGCACGTCGGCGTCGTCGCGCTGTTTCGTGCACCCGCTGCGCAGCGCTGGCGCTATGCCTTCGAACTCGAAAACGTTCAGCTCGGCGACGGCCTCGTCCTGGGCGCTCATGCCTGCGCACTGAGCGTGGCCAACGGCCAGCCGGTGGGTGTGCCCACCAGCGCTTTGAAACTCAGCACCTCGATGTGCGCCCTCAATTGACACGCCCGGAAGGTAGAACTTGATCCCGACTCCCAAAGTCCTGTGGGGCGAAGGCCTCTTTCTGCGGCCTCAGCACTTTCAGCAACAGGACGCTTATCACGAGTGGCGCCTTGCGCAAGCAGTGCGAGGGCTGCACCCTTATGCCTGGGGTGTGCGCAGCATCAAGGTCGACACCGATGCCCTGCAAGCAGGTCGCCTGCGTCTCACTGAGCTGCAGATGGTGTTGCCCGACGGCGAGTTGTACAACGCCCCCGCCGAAGACGAGCTGCCGGAGCCCATGGCTCTCGACACCGCCTTCGGGCAAGGAAACGAAGTCGTGCTGCACGTCGCTGCGGCACCGCTGCGCACGAACGGCAGCAACTTCGCATCCACGCGTGACGAAGCCGATACGGCGGCACGGTACTACCAGGTCCAGAAAGACGTCGAAGACCAATACACCGACGCTGCCGCCGCACAACTGAGCCTGCTGGGCAAGTCGGTCAAATTGATCTCAGAGCACGACCCGCGAGGCCATCTGGTGACCATGCCGGTGCTGCGCGTGCGGCGCAATGCCACCGGCGGCTTCGAACTCGACCCGCGCTACGTGCCGCCGTCGCTCACCATCCAGGCCTCGCCGGTGGTCTTCCTCTACTTGCGCCGCCTGCTCGATGTGCTGCAGGCGAAGGTCGATGCGCTGTACGGCTTTCACCGCGAACCCTCGAAGAACATCATCGAGTTCCGCTCGGGCGACGTGGCGTCGTTCTGGCTTCTGCACACCGCCAGCGGCGCTTACGCATCACTCGCGCACTTGATGCGCCACCCGGGCCTGCACCCGGAGCGTCTCTTCCAACGCCTGCTGGAGCTTGCTGGCGCGCTGATGACGTTTTCGAAAGGCTTCACGCTCGCCGACCTTCCGGCCTACGACCATGCGAACCCCGGGCCGGCGTTCTTTCGTCTCGACCACATCATCCGCGAGCTGCTGGAGACCGTGATCTCCACTCGCTACTTCGGCATCTCGCTGTCGGAGGTGCGTCCCTCGTTCCACCAGGGCCGCCTCGATGCGCAGCAGATCACCGGCGCGACCAATCTGTACCTCGGCGTGAGCGCCTCCATGCCGCCGGCCGAGCTGGTTGATGCGGTGCCCTTGCGCTTCAAGATCGGGGCACCGGAAGACGTCGAGAAGCTCGTGCTCTCAGCCTTGCCGGGGGTGCCGCTTTCGCACTCTGTGCAGGTCCCGGCTGCCATCCCGGTGCGCCCCGGTGCCTACTACTTTGCGCTCGAGCCGCGCGGCGCCCTCTACGAACGCATGATGCAGGCACAGGCCGTCTCGATCTACGTGCCCGCCGGCATCGCCGACATCAAACTCGAACTCATCGCCATCAACGCATGAATGCACAAGCCACCCAGCCGCCTTCCCTGTTCGGCGGCGCCACGATGCCGGGCCTCACGCCCACCAGTGGCAGCACACCCCGCGAAGCTCGCACGCTGATGGACCTGATGTACGACGGGTTCTACCTGCTCTTTTTGCTGCGAGCAAAGCAAGGCCCCACCGATGCCGACGCCTTCCGTTCGCACATCAAGGAGTTCCTCACCGGCCTGGAGCGAGGCGCCACCAAGCTCGGCAGCTCGGCCGAAGACGTGCACCTGTGCAAGTACGCCTTCTGCGCGACCGTCGACGAAGCGATCCTGATGTCGCAGTTCAAGGTGCGCGATGCCTGGCAGCGCCAGCCGCTGCAGCTTCAGTTCTTCGGCGAGCAGCTGGCAGGCGAGCAGTTTTTCACCAAGCTCGAAGCCCTGCGACGCGAGGGCGTTTCGCGTGTGCAGATCCTTGAGGTCTTCCACATGTGCCTGCTGATGGGATTCCAGGGCAAGTACCTCATCGAAGGCAGCGAGAAGCTCAACTACCTCACGGCGCGGCTGGGCGACGAGATCGCGCACCTGAAGGGCTCACGGGCCGCTTTCGCTCCCCACTGGGCACCACCCGATCAAGTGCGCAACCGGCTGAAGAACGAAGTGCCGCTGTGGGTGATCGCCTCGGTGTTCGCGCTGCTGGGCGTGCTCGCCTTCACCGCCATGCGCTGGCATCTGGCACGCGGTACCGAACGCGATCTCGCGGCTTACCAGGACGTGGTCAAGCTCGCGCCTCAAGCGGCCCACGTGACGATCACACTGCCATGACGGTGTAAGGCCAGCCGTGCGCAGACCACGCAACGTCTGCCGAGAAAAGAAGACAGGGAGAAGTACAAGATGAACCCGAGCACCATGACCTCGGCGGTCACGGCGGCCGTGTCCGACGGGCTCAGTCGCCTGGCGGCCATGCTGCCCCTGGGCCAGCACAAGCGCCTGCTGCAGCTCGAGACGGCACTGCCCAGCGCCACGCTGGTGGTCGAGCGGGCGCAGTGGCAGGAGAACGTCAACGACTGCGGCTCGACCCAGATGCTGTCGCCGCTGGTGGCCGAGGTCGATGCGCTCAGCACCAGCGCCCAGCTCTCCCTCAAGGCCCTGATCGGCGAGCAGATGAGCCTGCGCCTCCTGTGCGCCGACGGCCGCTACCGCACCTGGCACGGCTACGTGGCCCAAGCCGCCCAGCTCGGCGCCGACGGCGGCCTGGCCCGCTACCGGCTGCAGCTCGTCGCCTTCACCCACTTCCTCGGCCTGCGCCACGACACCCGCGTCTTCCTCGGCCAGCGCGCCGACGCCATCCTCACCACCGTGCTCGGCGCCTACCCGCAGGCCAACTTCCGCCTCGAGACTTCAGCCCCGACGCCCTGGCCGCCGCCCCCGTGCGCGCCACCACCACCCAGTACCGCGAGAGCGACGCGGCCTTTGTCAGCAGGTTGCTCGGCGAAGAAGGCTGGAGCTGGCGACTCGAGCACAGCGACGACGAGCGCCCCTTGAGCCAGGCCAGGAGCGCCCGCCACTGCCTGGTCATCCACGACGCTTCCGGCCAACGCCCCGACCTCGGCGCCCTGCGCTTCGGCCGCCCCGACCTGCGCGGCAGCGTCCTCGGCCTCCCCGAAGACACCCTCACCGCCATCGCGCTGCAGCGCCAGGCCGGCCCCAACACCGTCAGCCTGGGCGCCTGGGACCCGCGCCAGCTCGCCGGTGTCACCGCCCAGGCCACGAGCAGCCTTGAGGCCGGCGCACTGCCCCCGCTGGAGGTCTACCAGGGCCACGGCCAGCAAGCCTTTGCGGAGTTCCGCGACGGTGAGCTGCACGCCCACACCCCCGCAGCCGAAGCCCAGGCCGCGCTCGCGCTCGCCCGCCACGAGCTCGCCTACAAGACCCTGCACGGCCAGGGCGGCGTGCGCCGCCTCGCCCCGGGGGCCGACTTCACCCTCACCGAGCACAGCCGCTACCCGCTCGGCGGGGACGAGGCCCGCTTCGTTGTGCTCAGCGTTGCGCACGAAGCGGCCAACAACCTCGGCAGCGAAGCCGCCCAGCTGCTCAAGCGCCCCGAGCTGGAAGCCGGCAGCTACCGCAACGACTTCCAGGCCGCGCCGGCCGCCGCCAGGCTGGTGCCGCCTCAGCGCCCCAAGCCGCAGGCCCCGGGCGTGCAGACGGCGCTGGTGGTCGGCCACCCGAGCGACACCCTGACCACCGAGCGCGACCTGCGGGTGCGGGTGCAGTTCCCCTGGCAGCGTGGGCAGGCTCCGCTGCCCGGTGGCCTGAGCGGCCCCACCACCCCGGGCCAGGCCGAGAGCGGCCATGCGCCGGGCGATGCGGCGGCCAGCCAGTGGGTGCGGGTGGCGCAGCCGAGTGCGGGGGCCAACTGGGGCGCCGTCTTCCTGCCGCGCGTGGGCACCGAGGTGCTGGTGGACTTCGTGGAGGGCGACCTGGATCGCCCGCTCATCGTGGGCCAGCTCTACAACGGCCAGGACGCGCTGCCCTGGCCGGCCGGGGTGGACTCGGGGGCGAACCATCCGGGCACGTTGTCGGGGTGGCACAGCCGCACGCTCGATGACGACGGTGGCAACCAGTGGGTGATCGACGACGCCACCGGGCAGCTGCGCATGCGCTTGGCCAGCCACAGCGCGGGCAGCCCGTGGAGCGAGCTGAGCCTGGGGCACATCATCAGCCAGGGTTATGCGAGCGCGCAGCGCGGGGCCTGGCTGGGTTCGGGCTTCTACGCCCACACGGATGGCTGGGCGAGCCTGCGCGCCGGCCAGGGGCTCTTGCTGAGCAGCACGGCCAGACGCGGCAGCTATGGCAGTGCACAGGGCGGCCAGCTGGATGTGCAGGAGGCGGTGGCGCAGCTGAAGGGCGCGCAGCAGCTGGGGCAGGCGCTCTCGGAGGCGGCCAAGGCGCAAGGGGCGCTTGCGCTCACGAGCCACGAGGCGCAGGCGCAGGCGGCGCTGCAGGGGCTGCTGGAGGCCATCGACGTTCAGAAGGACGGCAAGCACGCGAGCGAGCAGCAGGGGGCGAGCCGCGAGGCGAGCGAGCCGGTGGCGCAGTTCGCGCGGCCGTTCGTGGTCTTCGACACGCCGAGTGCGGCCATCACGGCCAGCCCGGCGAGCATCGCCAGCTACTCGGGGCAGGACACGACGCTGGTCGCCCAGGGCGATCTGCATGCGGCGGTGGCGCACACGGCCAGCCTGGTCTCGGGGGAGGCGACGAGCCTGTACACGCACGAGGGGAGCTGCAGGCGATCGCCGCCAACGGCCGGCTCTCGCTGCGGGCGCACACCGATGCGCTGGAGCTTCCTGGCCGACCAGGACATCACGGTGATCTCGGTCAACGACGAGATCACGATCACCGCCAAGGAGCGCATCGAGATCGTCGGCGGGGACTCCAAGGTGGTGCTGGATGGCGCCAACATCGAGTTCGCCACACCGGGCAGCTTCACCGTCAAGGCGGCCAGCCATTCCTGGGCGGGGGGTGGCAAAGGGAACGCTTCACTCTCCTCTCTACCGACGGGACTGCAGCCCAGCGATGGGCCGTTCATCGGGCAGTACGTCTTGAACAAGACGGATGAGCGCCCGTTCGAGGGCTACCGCTACCGGATCGTTGATGGCGAGCGTGTACTGCTGGAAGGCAAGACCTCGCCCACAGGACAGACAGGCCTTGTCTCGACTGACCGCGCGAAGTACATCGAAGTTCACAAAACCATCATGCGTGACGACCAGAAGATCACCGAGAACTGGGCGGGCTACATCAACGGCACGCTTGAGGGCACGACACCGCCGAAGCGCAATCCGATCCCAGACGACTACCTGGCCCCCAACGAGGAGGAGACCTGATGCCCGGCCCAGCAGCTCCCATCGTCGCTGCCATCTGGGCGTGGCGTGCATGGCGTGCCTATGAAGCTGCCATGACGGCCGCTGAACTTGCCGAAATGGCCGCCGACATGGCACGCCGAAAGCAGCAGGTGCTTCAGGCCATGCGCGAGACCATCGAGAAAATGCGCGACGAGATCGACGTGAAAAGTTCAACTTTCGCGGCAGCCGACACAGGAGGCAACAGCACTATCTCTCGGCGTGCAGGTGAAAGTGGAACCTTCCGCGCCTACATCGAGCGCAGATTGCCCTTCAGACCTGCCATCAGCACCGTGTGCCGACTTGCGCTAGCAATTCCCATCCAGGTACCACGCCGCATACGCAACAGGGTACCCGGCGATATGGTGGAGACCACCATCGAAGTGACGCTCAAGCAAACGACCGCGTCGCTCATGTTCGAAGGCGTGGACGAAGCACTAGCCTGGACAAGTCCACTCAAGGCGGAGCCTTGCTACAACGCCGGCACCCGTCGCGCCTACCTCGGAACTCCATCTACCCGCCCCCATCGGATCGGTCGCGTCTTCCCTTTCTGGCCAAGACCACGCGGCAGCCTGGCTCCGGACCTTGTCATCTCTGAATACAGGCGCCAGCCATTTGAGGTTCAGAACGTTTTCGCGGCCGTCGAGATCAAGTTTCCGGGAGATTGGTTGCAGCCGAGGCAACTCAACGACTACACACGGCTCATGGGAGCACCTGAAAAGGTAGCAGCGCTACGAGTACCGGAAGACTGTACCGACATCACCCCCGGCGGCGACAGAGATCGTCGCACTAGCCCATCTGGCAACCGCAGGAGATAGCAGTGACAACTGTTGCGCCGATTCTTTCCCCAGACGAAGTTGCATCGTTCGTCGCAACACTGAGCGACTGGCCCAACTCAGAAGTTTTCTACGAGAACTACGCCCTAGCCGTCAGCCCATTCACAACCTTCTATTTCGCCTACGAGCCGGCAAACCACGTCGAGGCATCGCTGCGGCTGGTGGATGTGCACGAAACCTTCGAGAAGCTGGTCGGAGAGACCTATCGCATCGGCACCCACCCTGAGTCGGAACGCCCTCATCCCTACGGCTCCAAGCGCCTGCCAGATCGGCGTGTGTGGGCGCGCAAAACACCACTGAATAAGCAATTCGTTTTCAACGTCAGTGATGAAGAAAACCCACTCTCATCACCGGCCACTGCCGGCTACTTCTGGCGAAGTTCGACGTGGGATGAACGAAGCAACATTGACCACTCGTCGGTTCAGCTCTATTTCCGCTGGCAATGGTGGCTCGACCACCAGAAAGAGTGGCGCGATTTCGTCCTTCAGACCGCAGATCTTCTCAATGCCGACCAGGCCTACAGCGGCTTTGCAATTGCGAATCCGCTGGACATCGGTGCCCGCTACGAAGTGGCGACGTGGGAACGTGCGCTCGCCCATCACTTCTACGGGCTGGACATCGACTTCCCGTTCGGGATGTCCAAGGATCTGCAGGAAGGCATCCGTCCACCCACTTGGGGTTTCCTGCTGTCAAACCGCTGGCGGTCCAAGCTCGGACTGTCTCGAGAACAGATACGCAAGGCCTTGGATGACCCGCAGATTCGCGTTGAGGAATGCGCATCCGGGCAGTGGATCGAATTGGGCGATCAACCAAGCCTGTGCCCGGTCGCAGAAGGCGTCCCGCCACTGCAGGTACGCCTTAACCACTTGCTGCGTCCCATTCGCGTGCCAAAGCTCGAACTTGTCGGTCTCGGACAGTGGGACGGCGATCCAAACGAACGCTTTGGCCAGGCAGATACAAAACGATGGCTCGCACGCTTCGACACCGATGGGGACTGGCCTAGCTCTGATCTGCGCCGACCCGCCACCCCGCCCGAGCCTCGCCTGCACTGCACTGCTCTCCAGCCGTGCCCCAAAGCTGGCTTCTGGTTCACACCGGCTCAAGCGGGAAGTCGCCGCTTTTTCAAAGCGGGTGAACTGCTGCCTGATATCGGCGGTGACTATGGCGCCACCATCTGGCAGTTGGATGAGAACCAAGATCCACCGCGTCTGTGACAAACCACGAGACAACTGGCGCGCACACCTTGTCCACAAGCCAGGACCCGCCCAAACGCTGAGACGCCCGAGGCCAGCGGCTACTGAAAGCGCGAGAGCATCTGCTCCAGCACCATCGTGAACGGGGCCTGCATCATCGGCAGCGTGAGCAGAACCCCGAGCAGGCCGACGGCCAGCGTGATGGGGAAGCCGATCGCGAAGATGTTCATCTGCTGCGACACGCGCGAGATCACCCCCAGCACCAGGTTGACGAAGAGCAGCATCGTCACCATCGGCAGCGCGATCCACAGGCCCAGCTGGAAAACCTCGGCGCCCCAGGTCTGCGGCTGCAGGGTGCGCAGGAAGGCAAACGGCTCGGGCGACACCGGGAAGGCCTGGAAGCTGCCCACGAGCGCCATGATGATCAAGAGGTGGCCGTTGATCACGACGAAGAGCCACGCCACCACCGTGCCGAAGAAGCGGCCGACCGCAGTGCCTTGACCGCCGGTCGAGGGGTCGAAGAAGCCGGCGTAGTTGAGGCCCATCTGCAGGCCCACGAGTTCACCGGCGAACTCGATCGCGGCAAAGACGATGCGGGCTGCGAAGCCGAGCGTCAGGCCCACCAGCACCTGCTGGATCACGACCAGCACCGCTACCGCGGAATTGAGCTGGATCACCGGCATCTGCGGCAGCGAAGCCTGAGCGCAGACGGTGATGAGAAACGCGAGCGCCACCCGGATGCGCATCGGCACCTGCCGCTGCGACAGCACCGGGATGGTGGTGAAGAGCGCCAGCGTGCGGATGAACGGCCACAGCAGCGGCGTCAGCCACTCCATGACCTGGGCGTCGTTGAAGGTGAGCACGAGACGCTCGGGCTAGCCGACCGCGCCCGGAATCGAGGTGATCGTGCGCTGGATGAATTCGACCAGCGTCGTCATCATCCAAGGGCCTGCAATCGCCATCACGGCCACGGCCGCCACCAACTTCGGCACGAACGACAACGTCGACTCATGGATCTGCGTGGCCGCCTGGAAGATGCTCACGAGCAGGCCCACACCGAGGATGACCAGCAGCACGGGCGCGGCCACCATCAGCAGGAGGTAGAGGCCTTGCTGGCCGACGGTGAAGACTTGTTGCGAATCCATGGATGTTCGTCTTGTAGCGAGAGAGCGAAGCGAATCGCCGATCAAGCAACTCGCCGGGGAACCGGCTTTGCCGGGCCCCAGGCGAGGCGCCCCCTCGGGGGGCAGGAGCGAAGCGACGTGGGGGCTGTCATTGCGCAAAGCTTGCCGCGAGCGAACCCAGGAGCAGGTTCCAGCCATCGGCCAGCACGAAGAGCATCAGCTTGAAGGGCAGCGCGACCAGCACCGGGCTCAGCATCATCATGCCCAGGCTCATCAGCACGCTGGCCACGATCATGTCGATCACCAGGAACGGGATGAAGATCAGAAAGCCGATCTGGAAGGCGCTCTTCAGCTCGCTGGTCACGAAGGCCGGCACCAGCACCTTGAAGGGCACGTCGGCGGCTTTCACGCTGGGGTCGATCTTGGCGAGCTTGGCGAAGAGGGCCACATCGGACTGGCGGGTCTGCTTGAGCATGAACTCGCGCATCGGCACCTCGCCGCGCTTGAGCGCTTCGTCGAAGGCAATCTTGTTTTCAGCGTAAGGCTGGTAGGCCTGCGCGTAGACCTTGTCGAGCGTCGGGCTCATCACGAAGAAGGTGAGGAAGAGGCTCAGGCCCACGATCACCTGGTTGGGCGGCGCCGACTGCGTGCCGAGTGCCTGGCGCAAGAGGCTCAGCACGATCACGATGCGGGTGAAGCCGGTCATCAAGAGCAGCACGGCCGGCAGAAAGCTTAGAGCGGTGAAGAAGAGCAGCGTCTGGATCGGCACCGAGTAGCTGGTGCCGCCCGCGCCCTGCCCCACCACGAGCGGAAGGCTCGGGCCGCCGGCTTGTTGGGCTAAAGCCATGCAAGGAACGGCCGAAATCAACGACAGGCCGGCGAGGCGCAGCGCGCGCTTCATGCGGGGCGAAAAAAAAGCGAGGGGCATGTTCACCTGCGGTTCAGTGTCTACCACTGGGTCCTTGAGGATCGCGGCGCAGCTTGGCGAGCAGTTGCGCAAAAGGGGGCACCGGCTGGCCCGCCGTCGGTGCGGCGTCGGCCTGCGGCGGCATGGTGTGCAGCGTGGTGATGGTCTGTGCGGTCACGCCGAGCACGAGCCACTGGCGGTCGGCGCCCTGCCCCACTTCGACGGTGACGATGCGCTGGCTGGGCGACAGCGGCAGCATCGCGATGCTGCGCATCACACCCTGGCCGCCGGCACCGCCCATCGGCGTGCGCTTGAGCAGCCACAGCGCGGCCGGGATCATCGCGACGATCGCGATGAACCACAGCACGGAAGTGATTCCTGTGGACATCGGGTCAGCCGCCTTTGGAGAGACGACGCATGCGCTCGCTCGGCGTCACGATGTCCGTCAAGCGGATACCGAACTTGTCGTTCACCACCACCACCTCGCCCTGGGCGATGAGGTAGCCGTTGACCAGCACGTCCATCGGCTCGCCGGCCAGCGCGTCGAGTTTCGACCACCGAGCCTTGCGCCAGCTGCAGGATGTGCTTGATCGGGATGCGCGTGCGACCCAGCTCCACGGTGAGCTGCACCGGGATGTCCAGGATCATGTTGATGTCGTTGCCCGCGGCGGCCGGGTTGGCCTGGCCGAAGTTCTGGAAGGCCACGGGCGCGGCCTCGCTCTGCACTTCGGAGGCGACCTCGGGCTTGGCTTCGGCGAGCGCTGCAGCCCATTCGGCCGCCATCGCGTCTTCGGCGGACTGGGGGGTGTTCTCTTCAGCTGACATTGTTCTCTCCAAGCCAGGTCAGGTTTGAGCTGGACAACATGCGATCGATCTTGAGGGCGTACTTGCCGTTGGACGTGCCGTAGTGGCAGTCGAAGATGGGCACCCCCACCACCTTGCCCTGGATGGCGGCTTCGAGGTCGAGCTCGATGAAGTCGCCCGGCTTGAAGGCGAGCAGCTGCTCCACCGTCGCATCGGCCTTGGCCAGCTCGGCCACGACCTCGACCTCGGCGGCCTGGATCTGTTGCTTCATCAGGTTGACCCAGCGCCGGTCAGGCTCGTTGCTGTCGCCCTGGATGGTCGAATACAGCACGTCGCGGATGGGCTCCAGCGTGGCGTAGGGAATGCAGAAATGGATGGTGCCGGTGGTGTCGCCGATCTCCAGCGTGAAGCTCGTCGCGACGACGATTTCGCTGGGCGTTGCGATGTTGGCGAACTGGGGCTGCATCTCCGAGCGCTGGTAGTCGAGCTTCCAGCGGGTAGATGCCGTGCCAGGCCTTGCGGTACTCGGCGGTGATCACCTCCACCAGGCGCGTGATGATGCGCTGCTCGGTGGGCGAGAAATCGCGGCCTTCGATGCGGGTGTGGAACTTGCCGGCGCCGCCGAAGAGCGCGTCGATCACGGCGAACACGAGCGTCGGGTCGCACACGATGAGGCCCGAGCCGCGCAGCGGCCGCACGCTCATGATGTTGAAGTTGGTGGGCACCACGATTTCGCGCAGGAAGGCGCTGTACTTCTGCACCTTGATGCCGCCGATCGAGATCTCGGGGCTGCGGCGGATGAAGTTGAAGAGGCCGATGCGGATGTTGCGTGCAAAGCGCTCGTTGATGATCTCCATCGTGGGCATGCGCCCACGGACGATCCGTTCCTGGCTCGCGATGTCGTAGTCGCGGATGCCGCCCTGCGGCGCATCTTCCTGCTCGAGCTTCTGGCTCTCGCCGGTGATGCCTTGCAGCAGCGCATCGACTTCGTCTTGCGACAGGATCTGCTGATTCATACGCCACCTCTGTTAGCGAGCGGGCCGCAGCGCCGGGCCGCCCCAAGGAAGGCCCGGCCCCCTCGGGGGGCAACGGCGAAGACGTTGGGGGTGGTCATTTACTGAACGATGAAGTTCGAGAAGTGGACGCGCTTCACGGGATTCACGGGGCCGGCGCTGGCTTTCTTCTTTTTCTTGGGCGCGTCCTCGTCTTCTTCTTCCTCTTCCTCGACGACGACCGGGGCCCCGGCGGGCTCGTCCTTGATCTCGATGCCCAGCGGCAGCACCGCCTCGCGCATGATGTCCTTGGCGAGCGCCACCTTGCCTTCGCGCGAGAGAAGCTGCGCCGAGGTCTTGTGCGACAGCACCATCAGGATGCCGTTGCGGATGGCCGGCATGTAGGCCTTCATCTCTTCGGCGAACTTGGGGTCTTCGACTTCCAGCGTCACACCGATCTGGGCGTAGCGGTCGCTTTCCTTGTCGGCCAGGTTGACGACGAAAGGCTCCAGCGGCACGAACACCGGCGGATGCTTGGCCGCGTGCTCCTTGCGCTTGGCCTCGGCCGCAGCGGCGCCACCGTCGTCTTCTTCGGCTTCGGCGGCGGCCTTCTTCTTCATCATGAAGACCGCAGCGCCACCCCCAGCCAACGCCAGCACCAGCACGGCGGCGAGGATGATGATCAGCTTCTTCTTGCCCTTCGGCGGTGGGGCATCGCCGGCAACGGCTTCGACCGTGGCGGCAGCGGCTTTGGACATGGACACTCCTTCAACGGAGAGCCCGCACGGGGCTCTGCTTGAAGGAAATTATGAAAACCGGGGAGGTTTTCGAAGGCTGGATAAGCGGGGGGAAAGCCCGGCTTCAGCGGAGCGATCCGCCATTCCCGCTTTGGCGGGCATGGCGCAGGATCGATCAGGCGTAAAGGTCGACGCCGCCGGCAGAAACGCGGCTGACCACTCGGCGAGGTGTGACATCCGTCTCAACTCCGCTGATCGCACGGGCACCGGAGCGGTCGCCTCGTTCGCCCTTTTCACCCTCGCCTTGCTCACGACCGCGGGCCTGGCTGTGCACGCCGCCACCAGACAGCGTGAAGCCGGCCTCGCGCAGCGAGGCGGCCAGCTCGGGCAGACCGCTTTCGATGATCTGGCGAGTGGCTGCCGAATCGGCACCGAAATTGACCTGCGCCTGGTTGCCCTCGATCGCGATCTGCACCGAGATCGGACCCATCTCGGCCGGGTTGAGGTGCAGCTCGGCCTGCTGGATGCCGTCCTTGGCGAGCACGCTGACCTGCACGCCCAGCGACTGCGCAAACTCGGGCGAGGTGGCCGGCGTGGGCAACGGCACCACCACCGGCGCGGCCGCCTCGCTGGAGCGCGCGGCGCCCGGGGCGAGCTGCACGCCCGCGGCCACGCTCGCGTAGGCGGGTTGGGGGTCGTGTGCGGGTTTGAGCTCGCTGCGACCGTCCTGGGCCTGTGCCATCGCCGCCTGGAACGACGCAGGGCTGGCGTCAGCGCGGGTGGGTTCGGGCTTGACCGCAGCGGACTTCGCGTCGCGGGCCAGCTCGGCCGGGTCGGGCTTGCCGTCTTTGGCCGCGGCCATCACGGCACCGGCTGCGCCGCGTGCACCGCCCTTGGGGGCCGGGGCGGTGTCGGTCGTAGCATCGGCCACGGCCTCGTCGGCACCGACACCGGCACCGGCAGCGGCTTTGCCAGGCGCGGCCTCCTGCGGCGCCAGCGGACGCTGCAGCGAGGCCAGCCAGTCGGCCAGGGCCGGGTCGGCATCCACCGCTTCGGCGCTCGCGTCGGCCTCGGTTTCGGCAACCGGTTCGGTGCTGGAGCTTTCGCTTGCCGTCTTCTCGGCGCGGTGCTCGCCGTCGGTCTTGGCGCTCTTGTCGGCCTTGGCAGGTTTCTCGCCCTTGCCGCGCTCGGTGGCCTGTGCCGGCTTGCCGGCTGCAGCGTCGGGGGCCGCATCGGGCGTCGGTGCCTCGGCTTCGCGCGACTGGGCCTGGCTCAGCATCTGCGAGAAGCCGGGCTGCGACGGTGACGCGGGCGCCTGCGACTGAGGCGGCATCTGCGGGGCGACGGGTGGAACGAAAGACGAGATGGCAGGGTTCATGGTCTGCGTCGGTTCTGGGCTCGGGATCAGACGGCGAGCGGGCGCTGCTGCAGCTGCGCCCACGCGGCGCGGGCGGCGAATTCATCGGTCTGCTTCTGGTCGCGGCGGTCGGCGGCGAGGCGCTGTTCGGTCAGGCGGCGCTCGAGCAGCTTGCGCACCGACGCGACACGCATCTCCTGGTCGCGCAGGTCTTCGCGGGCCTGCTCGACCTTGCGCTCGGCGTGCGCGGCGATCTGCTGTTGCTGCTCGATGGCCTGCGTGAGACGGCTGCTGAAGCCCTGGTAGCACTGGAGGATGCTCACCGAGCTGTTCTTGCTGAACTGCTCACGGGCACGCGCTTCGTACTCGCCGCGGTAGGCCACGAGCTGGTCGGCCTGCGCCTGTGCGGCGGCGAAGTGTTCGCTGGCCTTCTGCAGCAGCGCCACGGCGTTGTCACGCTCGCGCTCCGCTTGCGACAACAGAGCCATCAAGGGATCGATCGAAGGGTTGCTCATGGTGCAGCCTCAGTGAATCAGTGGGTGGTCAGCTCGCGCAGTTCGCGCAGGCTCTGGGTGAGGGACGCGGGCCGGTGCATGTCCTGCTGCAGCAGCGACACCATCTGCGGATGCAGGCGCACCGCGGTGTCGAGCTTCGGGGTCGTGGCCGGGGGTGTAGGCGCCGAGCTGGATCAGGTCGCGCGCCTTGTTGTATTTCGCATGCAGCTGGCGGAAGCGGCGGGCGGCGTCGATGTGCGCACCGTCGCTCACGTTGTTCATCACGCGCGAGATCGAACGCTCGATGTCGATGGCCGGGTAGTGGCCGGCTTCGGCCAGGTCGCGGCTGAGCACGATGTGCCCGTCGAGGATGCCTCGGGCCGCGTCGGCGATCGGGTCCTGCTGGTCGTCGCCTTCGCTGAGCACGGTGTAGAAAGCGGTGATCGAGCCCACGCCGTGGATGCCATTGCCGCTGCGCTCCACCAGCTGCGGCAGCTTGGCAAAGCAGCTTGGCGGGTAGCCCTTGGTGGCCGGTGGCTCGCCGATGGCGAGCGCGATCTCGCGCTGCGCCATCGCATAGCGGGTGAGCGAATCCATCAGCAGCAGCACGTGCTGGCCACGGTCGCGGAAGTGTTCGGCAATGGCGGTGGCGTAGTTCGCACCCTGCATGCGGGTGAGCGGCGGTGCATCGGCCGGTGCGGCCACCACGACCGAGCGGCGGATGCCGTCTTCACCGAGGATGTCTTCGATGAACTCTTTCACTTCACGGCCGCGCTCGCCGATCAGGCCGACCACGATCACGTCGGCCGCGGTGTAGCGGGCCATCATGCCCAGCAGCACCGACTTGCCGACGCCGGTGCCGGCGAAGAGGCCGATGCGCTGGCCGCGGCCCACGGTGAGCATGCTGTTGATCGCACGCACGCCGGTGTCCAGCGGCTGGCGGATGGGGTCGCGGTCCATCGCGTTGATCGAGCGGCGCACCAGCGGCTCCTTGTGCACGTCGTGCAGCGGACCCTTGCGGTCGATCGGGTGGCCATGCGAGTCGATCACGCGGCCGAGCAGGCCGTCGCCCACCGGCAGGTGCTGCGTGCGGTCTTCGCCGCGGCGCCACGGGTGGTTGGGGGTGTTGAGCTGCAGCGGCACGATGGGCGACGGGCGCGGCACCACACGGGCGCCGCTCGCCAGGCCCTGGACATCGCTGCTGGTGGGCATGAGGTAGGCGCGGTCGCCCGAGAAGCCCACCACCTCGGCGAGCACCGGCGGCTGGCCCTGGCCGGGCGCGTGGTGGTCGTCCATGTGGATCTGGCACACCGAGCCGACCGGCACGCGGATGCCCGCGGCTTCGAGCACGAGGCCGGCCACGCGCACCAGCGTGCCCTGGGTTTCCAGCGGCACCGGGTCGGCGGCAAAGGACTGCAGGTCGGCGAGGTAGCGGTGCCACTTCTCGCCGACTTCGAGTGCGTGCGATTCGATGGGGGAGGTGATCATGCGTCGGCCTCCTCGTCGTCTTCATCCCGCTGCGCCGCACCGCTCCAGCGTTCGTCGCAGCCAAGCGAGGCCGCGGCGCGGCGCCAACGGGCCTCGACGCTCGCGTCGATCACGCCGATGTCGGACTCGACCACGCAGCCGCCGCGGGTGATGCTCGCGTCCGACAGCACACGCGCGCCACGCGCTTCCAGCACTTCGGCGGCGCCTTGCGTGACCAGCACATGGTCGTCGGGGTGCACGCGCAGCGTGATGTGCTGGGCGCTGCGCAGCAGCGTGTCGACCGCCTCCTGCGCCACCGCGGCCACGAGCTCGGGGCGCTGCGTCAACTCGCTGCGCACGATCTGACGGGCCAGGTGCGTGGCCGAGACAGCGAGCGCACGAGCCATGTCCTGCTGCAGCGCGTCGAGCTGGCGGCCGTACGACTCGGCGAGCGTGCCGACCTGGGCAGTGATCTGCGAGGCGTAGCTCTGCTTGAAGCCGTCGAGCGCGACCAGGCCGTCGCGATAGCCGTCCTGGTAGCCGGCGCTGCGCGCGGCTTTCACGTGGGCGGCAAGTTCTTCTTCGGGCGAAGGCTTGGGCGGCGCGGGCGGGGCCGGCGGCTCGGCCCGCTGCACGGGGGCCTGGGGCGCGCCTTCGTTGCCGGTGAGCGCACCGGGCTTCCACGCGGCGAAGGAGTTCAGCTCCTCGCGCGGAATGAAGCGCGCGTACGGTGACGCGGGCTTGGGCGCGCCGCCGTTTTTAGAGGAACTCATCGTCGCCGCCGCCACCCAACACGATCTGGCCTTCGTCGGCCAGGCGTCTCACGATCTTGAGCATTTCCTTCTGCTCGGCTTCGACTTCGCTCACGCGCACCGGGCCGCGCGATTCGAGGTCTTCGCGCAGCGTCTCGGCGGCGCGCGTCGACATGTTCTTGAACACCTTCTCGCGCATCTCCGGCGTGGCGCCCTTGAGCGCGATGACCAGCGACTCGCTCTGCACTTCCTTCAGCAGCAGCTGGATGCCCTTGTCGTCGATCTTCTCCAGATCGTCGAAGGTGAACATGTTGTCCATGATCTTCTGGGCGAGCTCGTTGTCGGCTTCGCGGATGTAGTCGAGCACCGCGGTCTCGACGCTGCCGCCCAAGAGGTTGATCATTTCAGCGGCCGTCTTCACGCCGCCCAGCGTGGCCTTGCGCAGCTTGTCGCCGCCGGCCAGCACCTTGCTCATCACTTCGTTCAGGTCCTTCAGCGCCGAGGGCTGGATGCCGTCGAGCGTGGCCACGCGCACCAGCACTTCGTTGCGCTGGCGCTCGGTAAAACACTTCAAGACACCAGACGCCTGGTCGAAGTCGAGGTGCACCAGGATGGCAGCCACGATCTGCGGGTGTTCGTTGCGCAGCAGCTCGGCCACCGAGTTGGCGTCCATCCACTTCAGGCTTTCGATACCCGAGACGTCGCCGCCCTGGAGGATGCGGTCGATCAGCAGGTTGGCCTTGTCTTCGCCGAGGGCCTTGCGCAGCACGGCCTTCACGTACTCGTCGGTGTCGCTCACGAGCATGCTCTGCTCCGAGGCCACCGTCGCGAACTTGCTGAGCACGTCGTCGAGCTTCTCGCGCGGAATGCTCTTCATCTTGGCGATGGTCTCGCCCAGGCCCTGCACTTCCTTCGGCGTGAGGTGCTTGAAGACCTCGGAGGCTTCTTCCTCTCCGAGGGACATCAGCAGTATCGCAGCGTCTTCCAGTCCTTGCGCGTCCATGAGTTTTGCTCGTTAGGCTTTCAGCGTGTCGCCATTCACCCAGCCGCGAACGATGTTGGCCACGGCGGACGGGTTTTCCTTGGCGAAGGTGCGGGCGCTTGCAAGGTGGGCGCTGACCTTGGGCGATTCGATGCGCAGCAGTTCGGGCTCCTCTTCGGGCAGCGATTCCTTGTCGTCGACGACCGCGAGCGCTTCGCGGGCCTCGGCAGGAGACGGCTGCAGCGCGGCCTTCAAGGCCGGGCGGATGAGCGTGAAGATCACCACCAGCGCGACGAGCACCAGCGCCGCCGGCACGACGGCCGCACGCAGAAGGTCGACGGTGGCAGGCTGCTTCCAGATCGGGGTGTCGTCCTTCGGTGCGGCTTCGACCTTGAAGGGCGCGTTGATGACCTTCACCGAGTCGCCGCGTTCCTGCTTGAAGCCGATGCTCTCGCGCACGAGGGTGTTGAGGTTCTCCAGCTCGGCGCTCGTGAGCGGGATGGTGGTGGTCTTGCCCTTGGCGTCGGTCTTGGTGATGTGGTTCACCACGACCGCGGCGTTCAGGCGCTTGACGGTGCCGGTCGCATTGCGCGTCACCTTCACGGTCTTGTCGACTTCGTAGTTGGTGACGGCGGTGCGGCTGCTGTTGTTCTGGCCGCCGCCCGCCTGCGCGGTCTGCAGCGGTGCCGAGGCGCCCGTCACCGGCGCCGTGGCGGCCACCGGCGGCTGGTTCGACGTGGCCCCGGGGATGCCGCTCGGGCCGGCGCCCTGGCTGCCGGTCTGCTCGCTGCTTTGCATGCTGCGCACAGTGGCCTGGGCATCAGGCCCCTGGTTGGGCTTGAACTCTTCGGAGGTCGATTCGGTCTGCGAGAAGTCGAGGTCGGCGGTGACCTGTGCACGCAGGTTGTCGCGGCCGACCACCGGCTCCAGGATGTCGAGGATGCGCTTGGTGTAGCTGGCCTCGATCTGGTTCACGTACTGCAGCTGCTGCGCGTCGAGACCGGCGCCGTTGTTGCCCTCTTGCGGGCCCGACAGCAGCGAGCCGGTCTGGTCGAGCACGCTCACGGCCTTGGGGTTCATCTCGGGCACCGAGCTGGACACGAGGTGCACGATGCCGGCGACCTGCGAACGATCCAGCGTGCGGCCGGGGTAGAGCGTGAGCATCACGGAGGCGCTGGGTTTCTGCTGTTCCCGGAAGAACCCATTCTGATTCGGCAGCGCCAGGTGCACGCGTGCGTTTTGCACGGAAGGCATGGCGGTGATCGAGCGGGTCAGTTCGCCTTCGAGGCCGCGCTGGAAGGTGAGGCGTTCCTGGAACTGCGTCTGGCCGAACTTGGCGCCGTCCATCAGCTCGAAGCCGACCACCGAGCCCTTGGGCAGCCCGGCAGACGCCAGCTTCAGGCGCAGATCGTGAACTTGTGCCGCCGGCACGAGGATGGCGCCGCCACCTTCGGTGTAGCGGTAGGACACGTTCATCTGCGAGAGCTGGGCAATGATCGCGCCGCCGTCCTTGTCGGACAGGTTGGCGTAGAGCACCTTGTAGTCACCCTGGCTGCTCCACAGCGTGAGTGCGGCCAGCACGGCAATGAGGGCTGCCACGCCCAGGCCGAGGCCGATGCGGCTCCTGGCAGGCAAGGCAGCCAGCCGCGCACCGAAGCCGGCGGTGGCAGGCAGAGCGTTGGGGTTGGCGATGGCGACCGCGTTGTCCATGTTTGATTTGGGTTGGCTCGCCGGGCACGAAAGCACCCGTGTGACAACGATTGTTCGAGAACTTGAGGGTGGGGCATGGGCCGAACAGGACGCCAAACCGGCCCCACTTCCCCACATCTCTGCTTACATGTTTGCCTACAGTTCAATGCCATGAACGTGACCCTCAAGCCCTTCAACTTCGAGCAGGCCGTGGCCCGCGCGGGTCTGGGCATCGACGGCCAGCCGCTGCACACACGCGGTGCCAAGAGCGTCACGGGCGGCGGGTTCCAACAGCAACTGACGCAGGCCCTGCGCTCGGTGAGCGAGAGCCAGAACCAAGCCTCGGAAATGCAGCGCCAGGTGCAGCTGGGCAATCCGACCGTCAGCCTCGAAGAGACGATGGTCGCGATGCAGAAGGCGCAGATCGGCTTCCAGGCCACGCTGCAGGTGCGCAACAAGCTGGTGCAGGCTTACTCCGAAATCATGAACATGCAGGTCTGACGGCACGTAGCTGCGCTGTCCGACAAGCCCGAATCGGCGCTCGCATGAGCGCTCGCTATCATCGAAAGCTCCTGCAACAACCCCTGGAGCTCACCATGCGAACCTTCATGCGCGCCCTCCTCGCGGCTGCTTCCTCCGTCGTTCTGATGGCCTCCTTTGCGGGCGCTGCTGCCGCCCAGAGGCCGAACCCACCGTGATCCAGCGCGTGGAAAGCGCCGTCAAGCGAGGCGCGAGTGCCGCCGAGCGCGGCATCGAGAAAGGCGTGGGCGCTGCCGCCAGCGGGGTGAAGCGTGGCGCAAGCGCCGCCGAACGCGGTGCGCGCAAGGCCGGCAGCGCTGTCGAGCGCACCGCCGCACGCATCGGCCTGCCGGCATCGGGTGCTGCGAGCGAGTCAAAACCGAAGTAACACCTTCACACTCGGTTTCAGCGGGCCGGGCCGCTCGCCACCACAATCGCGCCCCATGAAAACCCTTCTTGCTTCTGCCGTCCTCACGCTTGCGGCGACAGCCTCGCACGCCGGCCCCAGCGTGAAAACACTGGCGCAGTTCGACCTCGGCTACGCCAAATGCGAAGCCCGCTTCGCGCACATGAAGGGCCGCGCCGACGACGCCTACCTCGCGCTGTGGAAGATCAAGGCCGACGACAAGCAGCGGGCCGAGCTGGCCAAGCAGCGCAGCACCTCCCGCTACAGGGAAGAGCGCAACAAGGCACAGAAGGCGATGGCCAAGCCGAGCCCCGCGCTCGACGACAAGCTGAACAAGCAGTGCAGCGCCACCTGGAGCGAGCTGCAGCGCGCCGACCGGCCGGTCAACATGGCAAGCGGCAAGCCGGCTGCATCGGCGCCCTCAGCGGCAAAGCCCGCCGCCTCGTCAAGCAAGAAGTAGGAAACCTCAACCGCCGAGCGCGCGTGCGCGCCGCTGGGTCTGGTTGATGTAGCGCTGCAGGATGCGCAGCGTGTCGGCACTCGGGTCAACGATCTCGCAGCCCAGGCGCACGCCCTTGGCGTCCTGGTTGAGCGAGGTCACGTGCTGCAGGCGCAGCGAGGTGGTGAGGCGAGTGTCCAGGCCGAGTTCGATCTGCACGCCGTTGAGCACCACGCCGGGTTGCAGCGGCGGCACGTCGTCGGGCAGGAAGAGCGCGCAGCCACCGATGCTCACGTCGAGCACGCGCAAGGCCAGCGCCATGTCGGGAATCATCGGGTGGCGCACACGGGCCACGGGCGTGTTGCGCAGGATGGGCCGCACACGGAAGCCCGAACGCCGCTGGAAGCGGTAGATCAGGCGCGGCAGCGCGCAGCTGAGCGCGCAGGTCTTGCCGCCGTGCACGAGCACGAGGCCGCTCACGTCGAACTGCAGCTTGATGCTGTCGAGGTAGGCCACGGCCACCGCCTCTTCGGCTTCGACCAGCTGGTGCACCTGGCTGCTGTGCACATCCGCGCTGAAGCTGAGCAGGCCGCGGTTGGCGTCGATCGACCAGAGCGTGGTGGTGTAGGCCGCGCCGTCGCTGCCGTTGAGGTTGACGAGCACGTTGCCGTCGACCAGGCTCTTGAGCACCGAGAGGATCTCGGCCGGCGCGTCGATGCGGAAATCTTCCAGCCCGCCATGGGTGGCGGCCACCGCGTCGAGCTGCATGGGCAGGGTGTCCACGACGCGGCGGGCGGGTCTCAGTGGACCGACTTGGGCTTGCCGGCCAGGATGCCGTCGAGGTCTTCCAGCCAGGGCTCGGCCAGCTGGCGGATCTCGGCGTCGTTGATCAGGATGCGCTGCATGATGCGTGACTTGAGCTGCGCCTCTTCAGTGTCGAGCGACTGTTTGGTCGCCGCATGCTTGAGCTGCGAGATGAGCAGCGCGCAGGCACCTTCGAGCTTGACGACCGCGTCCCAGTTGCCGGCGCGGGCGGCCAGCAGCATGTCGGAGCTCGCCTGTTCGATCGCTTCGTAGTACTGGAGCAGTGCGGAGTTCATGGCGTCGGTCGGGTTGTGGCGGGCGAGGGCTGCGGGGCGGGCGGTGCGCTTCATGCAGCCGCCTTCTGCGCGATCTCGTCCCACGCCGTGGCGATGGGCTCGATGAGCTTCACGCACTCGACGATCGCGGCCTCGTCGTTGCGCAGGTTGGCATACGTCAGCCGCACCGTGACGTAGGCGTAGAGGTCGTGCAGGTCGCGGGCGAGTTGCCCGCCCTCTTCCACGTTCAGGCCGGCCTTCAGGCCTTCTTCGACGATGCGCACGGCCCGGCCGATCTCTTCGCCCTTGACCGCCACGTTGCCGTGGGCCATGGCGCCGCGGGCACGGGCCAGCGAGTCGAGAAGGCCTTCGAAGAGCATCTGCACCAGGCGATGCGGCGATGCGCCGTCGACGCCGGTGGTCACGTGGACTTGCTGGTAGGCGCCAAGCTGGCGTTTGGTGGGGGAGAAGGCAGGTGCAAACATGGTTGTCTGGGCGCTCTGGCGTTTAACTTGCGTTGAACAACAACTGGTGCCTTGTTATCGGTTCCCGCCTGCCTTGCTTGAGCCCTTCGCCGTTTCGGAAGTGGGCGGGTTTTCGGCGCTTGACGTCGGCACCCACCCGCTTCAGTCCGCCCGATCAGGAACCGCTCTTGTTCCAGGCGGCCACCTGGTTGGTGATGTAGCTGTTGAGCGCGCTCATCTTGGCCATGTTGGTGTCGAGCGATGTGTACTGCGCGCGCAGGCGGCTCTCGGTGAGGGCGAGACGGTCGGTCAGTTCGTCCTGGCGCTTGCGGTTCATCGACAAGCTGGTGTTCAGGCCTGCAGTCTTGGTGGTGAGCGCGCCTTCGGTGGCCAGGACCTGGTCGGCAAAGAGGCGCAGGCGGGTGGCCACGCCGTTCTGGCTGGGGTCGCTCGTGTTGCTGGCCGAGAACAGCCGGCGCACTTCGCCGAGGTTGGTGTTCAGCGCCGTGGTGAGCTTGGCGTTGTCGACCTTGAGCGTACCGTCGGCCTGCATCGCCACGCCCACCGAGTTGAGCGTGGAGTAGACGCTGCTGGCCGGCGAGCTGCCGGTCACGAGGTTGCGCAGCTGGCGTTGCAGCGCGACGGCAGTGCTGTCGCCTTGAAGGGTGCCTGCGGTCTTGGTCGCTTCGTCGTACTTGGTCTGGGTGCGCAGCATCGTCGCGAGCGCGTTGTACGACTCCACGAAGGTCGTCACCGACTTCTTCAGCGCATCGTTGTCCTGCACCACGCTGATCTGCGCGGTGCCGGTGGTGGGTGCCATCAGGTTGATGGTGAGCCCCTGCACCACGTCGCTCAGGGTGTTCGACGGCGAGGTGACGGCCAGGCCGTTGATGGTGAGCTGCGCATCCGCCGCCGGCTGGGTCTGCGTCATCGCGTTGACCTCTGCGCCGGGGTCGAACCCAAACTCGGCGGCCCCGCCGTCACCGCTGGTGCGAAACACGCTGCCGGTGCCGGGGTTGGTGGAGCTGATGATGATGCGCGCGCCGGTGGCGTCGTTGACGATGATGGCCGAGACGCCGGCCCCGGCGGCATTGATTTTGTTGCGAACGGTGGTCAGCGTGTCGGTGGCGCTGATGTCGATGTTCATCGCATCGAGATTCGGCTGCGGCGCAAAGCCGGCCTGGCCGAAGCTGCCGATTTCCACCCGCAGCGTGCCGGCGCCCACCAGGTCGTCGGCGGAGTCGAAAGAGCGTGTCACCGCCGACTGCGCGGCGGCGAGCGACTGCACGCTGACCGCATAGTTGCCGGCAACGGCCCCTTCGGTGGCGGTCACGCGCACGCTGGTGTCGGACGAGGCGGCCGTGGCGGCGCCCCAGGTGTTGAGCCTGCCGAGGCTGGAGGCTGCGTCGCGGAAAGTCGAAAGCGCAGACTGAAGCTGGCCGAAGGCCGAGATCTTCGTCTGGATGGTTGAAGCCTGAGTTTTGAGTTGCGCAACGGGACGCTGCTCGATCGACATCAACTTGGTGACGATCGACTCGACGTCCAATCCGCTGCCGATACCGGCCGAACTGACGCTTGCCATTTCACACCTCCTACTGACCTGACCCCGGCCTGGGCTTACACGCCGGCAAAGTCAGGGCCCACAAACGCAAATACGGAATATCCAAGCTTCCTCGGATATCCCGTCATCGGCGAAAACTTCCGGAACTTGAGCCCGGAAGTGCATTTTTTTACCGTTGCAGCAGCGTCAACACCTGCTGGGGCAGCTGGTTGGCCTGCGCCACCATCGCGTTGCCGGCCTGCTGCAGGATCTGCGCACGCGACAGCGCGGCGGTCTCGGCGGCGAAGTCGGCATCCATGATCCGACCGCGGGCGGCGGCGAGGTTTTCGGCGAAGACGGTGAGGCTTGCGATCACCGAGTCGAAGCGGTTCTGGGCGGCACCGAAGGTGGCGCGGGCAGTGGTCACGTCCATGATGCCGGTGTCGAGCGCGGTCATCGCGGCGAGGGCGCCGGTGTTGTCGGTGCCCGAGATGTTGAGCGCGCCGAGCGCGGCCACGGTGGCGGTCAGGTCCACGGTGTTGATCGACAGCGTGTCGGTCGCGTCGGTGCCGGCGCCCACCTGGAAGTTGAAGGTGGTCGAGGTGCCGTCGAAGAGCACGGTGCCGTTGAAGCGGGTGCCCGCCACGATGCGTGCGACTTCATCGTTGAGCTGCTGGAATTCGGCCTGCAGGTTGTCGCGGTCTTGCGAGTTGTTGGTGCCGTTGGCCGACTGCACCGACAGTTCGCGCATGCGCTGCATGGCGTCGCCGATCTTGCCCAGCGCGCCTTCGGCCGTCTGCGACAGCGAGATGCCGTCGTTGGCATTGCGGGCCGCGACGTTCATGCCGCGCACCTGGGCGTTCATGCGTTCGGCGATCGCGAGGCCGGCGGCGTCGTCCTTCGCGCTGTTGACGCGAAGACCGGAGGAAAGGCGCTGCATGGCGATCGAGAGCGAGCCTTGAGAAGTGCTCAGGTTTCTCTGCGCATTCAGCGAGTTCAGATTCGTGTTGATGGTCTGGGGCATGTTGCACTCCTTCGAGGATGACCAGGCCACCTTCGAGGACCTGTGGAGCGCATTGTTTGGCGTGCCGCCTCAGCCCATAAGGCCGAAATGAAGCCGGAAAACCGGCCGTTTCTGAAAAACGAACGCCCCACCCGCCGAAGCGGAAGGGGCGTCCAGTCAACTGCCCGAAGGCAGATGAATCAACGCAGCAGCGAGAGGACTTGCTGCGGCAGCTGGTTGGCCTGCGAGATCATCGCGGTGCCGGCCTGCTGCAGGATCTGCGCACGCGACAGGTTCATCGTTTCGGCCGCGAAGTCGGCGTCCATGATGCGGCCACGAGCGGCAGAGAGGTTCTCGGCCGAGGTCTGCAGGTTGGCGATCACCGAGTCGAAGCGGTTCTGGATGGCACCCATGTTGGCGCGGCCGGTCGTCACGTCGATGATGGCCGTGTCCAGCGCGTCGAGCGCGGCGGTGGCGCCCGTGGCGTCGGCACCCGAGATGTCCAGCGCGGTGACGGCGGTGACGGTGGCGCTCAGGTCCACGGCGTCCACGTCGATCGTGTCGGTGGTGTCGGTGCCGGCACCCACCTGGAAGGTGAAGGTGGTGACCGAGCCGTCGAGCAGCGCGGTGTCGTTGAACTTGGCGCCGCTCACGATGCGGTCGACTTCGGCGTTCAGCTGCGCGAATTCGGCCTGCAGGTTGTCGCGGTCGTCAGAGTTGTTGGTGCCGTTGGCCGACTGCACGGCCAGTTCACGCATACGCTGCAGAGCGTCGCCGACCTTGGCGAGCGCGCCTTCAGCGGTTTGCGCAAACGAGATGCCGTCGTTCGCGTTGCGCATGGCGACGTTCATGCCGCGCACTTGCGAGTTCATGCGCTCGGCGATGGCGAGGCCGGCGGCGTCGTCCTTGGCGCTGTTCACACGCAGGCCAGAAGACAGGCGCTGCATGGACGTGGCCAGCGTGCTTTGCGTGGCGGCAGTGTTGCGCTGAGCGTTCAGCGAGAAGATGTTGGTGCTGATGGTCATTGCCATTTGAAAATCTCCATTAACGGTTGAAGTGACTTCCGGCAAGCGCCGGCATTGCCGCCGCAGGCGCTCGGCCTGATGGGCCTTGCTTCTGCTTTGACGCCAGCGATCGAAACCGCTGGCCTGCTGCGCCCGGCGTGCGTCATCCTCAGATCCCGCGAAGGGCTTCTATCTGTTTGCCCTTCTCGAAACACCTTGGCCGCTTACTCCGGACCCCGGTTCTGATTTCTCATCCCCGTTGGGATGCTTATCGGCTTGGCAATTTCGGAACTTTAGAAATTTGTCAAGCGAGATGAAGGTGGTGATCCAGTCGTTGTTCACGGCACCGAAGGCCACTGAATGTTTTCGGCACGCCACGCAAAGTCTTGAGGACGCGGGCGTGTCGGGCACCTACACCCGGCATCAGTGGTAACACCCAGCCGTCGGCGTGCACTGCGTCACAGAGGGCGTGCATGTCGTTACGTTTGTAGGAAGTTGCCTGACAAGGCCCACAGAAGAAGCTGGACTCAAGCCACAGAACCGGCCTGATGTTGGGCCCCAATTCGGATCTTTACAGTCCATCCCACGTTGAACACATATCAACGCAAGCAGACAACCAGCCCAGACAACCCAAGGAACAACAGCATGAACGCCGACCAAATCCTGACCGAGATCCGTGAAGCCAACCTGTCGTACCTGATGCTGGCCCAGAGCCTCATCCGCTCCGACCGCGAACAGGCCCTCTTCCGCCTCGGCATCAGCGAAGAGAGCGCCTCGATGATCGCGCTGCTCACGCCGGCTCAGATGATGAAGGTCGCCTCCGGCAACACGCTGCTGTGCCGCTTCCGCATGGACGATGACATGGTGTGGGGTCTCCTGACCAACCACGGCAAGGCTGCCTCGAACGACACCACCAGCCGCCTGCACGCTTCGATCCTGATGGCCGGCCGCCACCAAGAAGCCGCCTGATCCGACAGATACCTAATACATAGACAGTCCAGGAGATTCCATGCGCACCAAGAGCATCCTCACCGAAGCCAAGCAGATCGAGCGTGCGGTCACGCTCATCAACCTCGGCGCTCGCCTGCAAGTGCTGGAATCCGAAACCGACCTGTCCTACGAACGCCTGCTGCGTCTCTACAAAGAGGTCTCCGGCAAGTCGCCGAGCAAGGGCCAGCTGCCCTTCTCCACCGACTGGTTCATGACCTGGCAACCGAACATCCACGCGTCGCTCTTCATGAACATCCACGAGTACCTGAACAAGGTCGCCGAGATGGACGAGATCGACACCGTGATCAAGGCCTACCAGCTCTACCTCGAGCAGACCCAGGCGCAAAACCTCGAAGCCCTGTTGTCGGTCACCCGCGCCTGGCGCCTGGTGAAGTTCGTCGACAACGGCATGCTCACGCTCACCAAGTGCTCCAAGTGCGGCGGCCATTTCGTGACCCACCCGCACGAGATCCCGAAGCACTATGTCTGCGGCCTGTGCAACCCCCGGCGCGCGCCGGCAAGGGCAAGGCCTCCGGCGGCATCCAGATGCACTGAGTGCACCGCCTACCGAATTTGTCTCAAGTTCCGCTCGGACACGGCCGATAACCCACGTATCCAAGCGACCAGTTTTTGCTTTGTCTCCTCCTGGCACCTAGAAAGTGCTTTCCGACGGACCTTTCGAGGTCCGTTTTTTTTGGTGCCGCGGCACGGTCACGTTCGACCGCAAGGGTTTGGCCCGCGATTGCCGGCTTGTTGAGGCGATCAAACACCGCATCTGCTGCGCACACTCGCTCAAGACCGGTGACCTCGGGCCGATAAAGGCATGAGTCCGCCAGCCACAGACCGGCCAGCGGACACCGCGAACCACACAACCGACCATGTTTGTTCTCATCGGCTACGGCGTCGCCCTGGGGTGCATCTTCGGGGCCTACATCCTCCACGGCGGCAACCTCGGGGTCATCCTGAAGGCACTGCCGACGGAGATGATGGCCATCGTCGGCGGAGCCCTGGGCGCGTTCGTGGTCAACAACCAGCCCAAGGTGCTCAAGGCCACCATGGCCGCGCTGCCCACCCTGCTCAAGGGCAGCAAGTACACCAAGGCACGCTACATGGAGCTGCTCGCGCTGCTCTACGACATCCTGCAGAAGGCCCGCAAGGAGGGCCTGATGTCGATCGAAAAAGACGTCGAAGAGCCGCAGAATTCGCCCCTCTTCAAGAAGTACGCGACTGTCGGCAGCGATCACCACGTGGTCGAGTTCGTCACCGACTACCTGCGCATGATGGTCTCGGGCAACCTCAACGCCCACGAGATCGAAAGCCTGATGGACAGCGAGATCGACACCCACCACCACGAGGCGCATGCGCCCGCGGCGGCGATCGGCCGGCTGGCCGGCGCCCTGCCCGCCTTCGGCATCGTGGCCGCCGTGTTGGGCGTGGTGAACACCATGGGCTCGGTGGGCCAGCCGCCCGCCATCCTCGGCGGCATGATCGGCTCAGCGCTCGTCGGCACCTTCCTCGGCATCTTGCTGGCCTACGCCGTCGCCGAGCCGCTGGCCGGCCTGATGGAACAGAAGAACGATGAAGGCACGAAGGAGCTGCAGTGCATCAAGACCACGCTGCTCGCGAGCATGCAGGGCTATGCACCGCAGGTCGCCGTTGAGTTCGGCCGCAAGGTCCTCTACTCGACTGAGCGCCCGACCTTCATCGAACTCGAGAGCCATGTGAAAGGCAAGAAGTAATGAGCCCCCCAGTCGCTCACGCTCCTGCCCCCAAGGGGCGCCCCGCAGTGGCCCGGCAAAGCCGGCTCCACGGGGGTGGCTGGATGAGGCGCTTCGCTGCGCTCGCTTGGAGCTGAGCCATGGCGGGTGACAGCAAGAAACTCCAGCCGATCATCATCAAGCGCATCAAGAAGGGTGGGCATGCTGCCCATGGCGGTGCGTGGAAGATCGCGTACGCCGACTTCGTGACGGCGATGATGGCGTTCTTCCTGCTCATGTGGCTGCTCGGCTCCACGACCGAGGGCGACAAGAAGGGCATTGCCGACTACTTCAACGCGCCGCTTCGGGTGGCGCTGCTGTCGGGCGGCAGCGGCTCGGGCGATTCGTCGCACGTGATCCGCGGCGGCGGCACCGACCTCACGCGCTCGGGCGGCCAGGTCAAGCGCGGCGACATCGACACCACCCGCTCCACCATCAACCTCGCCGCGATGCGCGCCGAGCAGCGCGCCGGCGAGACCGGCAAGCTGGAGCAGGTGAAGTCGCACATCGAGAAGATGCTGGCCGAGGCCGAACGCTTCGGCAACGTGAAGAACCAGGTCAAGCTCGACATGACGGCCGACGGCCTGCGCATCCAGATCATCGACGAGCAAAGCCGGCCGATGTTCGACAGCGGCAGCGCCGTCGTGAAGCCCTACATGCGCGAGCTGCTGCGCGACATCGGCTCGGTGCTTGCCGAGGTGCCCAACCGGCTCACGCTCGAAGGTCACACCGACGCGCAGCCCTTCGCGGCCGACCGCGACGGCCTGGGCTATGGCAACTGGGAGCTGTCGTCCGACCGCGCCAATGCCTCGCGCCGCGAACTCACCGCTGGCGGCCTGCCGACCGACCGGGTGCTGCGCGTGCAGGGGCTTGCCTCCAGCGTGCCGTTCGACAAGAACGACCCGCTCAGCCCGAGCAATCGGCGCATCAGCATCATCGTGATGAACCGCGACGCAGAAGACCGCTTCTTCAACAAGCCGCCGCCAGCAGAAGAATCCGCGACGACCGCTCCAGCTGTGCCCAAAGTCGCAACTGAAGCTGCGGTCGCCCCCTCAATAACCAATCCGAACGCCCGATAACAGCGGCAGTAGCACTGAGAGGTCCCGCCATGAGCAACCCTGACATGAAGTTCCTGATCGTCGACGACTTCTCGACCATGCGCCGCATCGTGCGCGGGTTGCTGAAGGAGCTCGGCTACAACAACGCCGAAGAGGCCGAAGACGGCGTCGCTGCGCTGAACCTGCTGAAGAACACCAAGTTCGACTTCGTGGTGAGCGACATCAACATGCCCAACATGAACGGCTTCGAGCTGCTGGCGGCCATCAAGGCCGAGGCGAGCCTCAAGCACATTCCGGTGCTGATGGTGACCGCCGAAGCCCGCAAGGAAGACATCGTGCGCGCCGCCCAGGATGGCGCCGCCGGCTACATCGTCAAACCTTTCACCAAGGCCACCTTGGAAGAGAAGGTCCAGAAGATCATGCAAAAACTGGCCACTGCGGCCTGAGGAGGGGGGACCCCATGAAGATGGAAAACCTGGCCGTACTGTCGCCACCAACCGCCCCCGCGGGCGCTTCGCCCGAGGTGTTTCACCAGCTCGGCATGATCACCCGCCAGCTGCACGACACGCTGCACCAGCTGGGCGTGATGCCCAAGCTGCAACATGCCGCCAACGACCTGCCCGATGCGCGCAGCCGCCTGAACTACATCGCCGAGAAGACCGGCAGCGCCGCCAACAAGGTGCTGAACTCGGTCGACCAGGCGAAGGTGGAGCACAACGCCATCGCCGCCGAGACTCGCCGCATCGCCGCCGCGATCGTGGCCGACCCGGTGAAGGCGGTGGCTTCAGGCTCGGTGATGAACTTCGTGGGCGACGTCGAAGCGGCCACCGCGCGCATCGATCAGCACCTGACCGACATCATGATGGCGCAGGACTTCCACGACCTCACCGGCCAGGTGGTGGCCAAGGTGGTGTCGCTCGCGTCTGATCTCGAGGACAGCCTGGTGAAGCTGCTGGTGCAGGCCGCGCCGCCCGAGCAGGCGCAGAAGGTCATCGAGCATGCCAAGGAGCTGAATGGGCCGGTGGTGAACCCGGAGGGGCGCACGGACGTGGTCAAGAACCAGGGTGAGGTGGACGACCTGCTCGCCAGTCTTGGGTTCTGAGGGTTCGTCTCTTCTTGCGGAAGGCGGCCCTTTTGGGTCGCCTTTTTTGTTTGTTCGGGTTTTTCACTGCGTGGCGGGTTGCCGGGTCTCGCCCCGGCGGGCGAGTCACTTTCATTTGTCGCGCCAAATGAAAGTAACCAAAGCAAAGGCGCTTTTCATTTGGCCGCGGCGTATGGCTACAGGCCTCGGCCGATGTGGCACCTGTGTGCATCGGACCTCCGCACACATGCTGGACCACCGAGCCACTCGGCTCGCTGCGCATCGCCTCTTCCGTCGCCAAGCGACCAAGCACGAGGCGAAGCGAGTCGAGAGTGTGATGCCCGCGAAGCGGGCGGCGGTATCCCGGGGCCATTGAGAGCCGTCGAGCAGCGCAGGGCTTGGGGTGGCGTGCGCCAGCACGCTTCGTGAACTGACTTCGCGCAGCTGTCTGAGCGCAGCGGCCGCAGGCCGCGTAGCGAGTTCTGCGCGACACCCCAAGCACGAGCAGCGCAGAGAAGTCCGCCCTAGGCGGACCGGCGAACGGGGTCGCCTTTTCTTTGGTTACTTTCTTTTGGCGAAGCAAAAGAAAGTGACTCGCCCGCCGGGGCGAAACCCCGGCAACGCAGCCTCACGCCGTGAACAACCTACTCCCCCCCACAAGCCCATTCCGAATCGCATAAACCGTCATCTCCGAGTTGTTGGACAAGCCCAGCTTCTCCAACACCCGAGCCCGATACACAGACACTGTCTTCGGCGACAGCGTCAACTCTTCGGCGATATCAGAAAGCCTCTTCCCAGAAGCAATCATCACCAGCGTCTGAAGCTCCCGATCCGACAGCTTCTCGTGCGCCGCCTCGGCGCCCGGTGTCGTGAGCGACTCCACCAGCATCTGTGCGATCTCGGGCGTGACGTACTTGCGCCCCTGCCCCACCGTGCGCACCGCCTGCACGATGACCGCCGGGTCGCCGCCCTTGTTGACGTAGCCGTACGCCCCGGCCCGCAGCGCCCGGATCGCGTACTGGTCTTCCGGGTACATCGAGACCACCAGCACCCGCATCGTGGTGCCCTCGTCCTTCAGCACATGCAGCACGTCGAGCCCACTGCGCCCGGGCAGGTTGATGTCGAGCACCAGCACGTCGGCCTCGCCCGTGGTGCGCATCAGGCTGCGCAGCTCGCCGTAGTCGCCGGCCTCGCCGATCACCTGGATGTCGGGGGCATCGGACAAGGTGTCGCGGATGCCGCGGCGGATGAGCGCGTGGTCGTCGCAGAGCAGGACTTTGATCATGGAGTGGCTGCCGGGTCAGACAACAACAACGAGGGATCGGTCGATCATAGAGCGCCCCACACCGTGGGGTCATAGGGTCCGGAGGATTCCTTGAAGTCTCCCGGCTCGGTGATTTCGAGGTCCATGTTGTCGGTGTCGGGCTCCAGCGGCACCGAGAGGATGAGGGTGGTGCCACCCGGCCCGCTGGACAGGTCGACCCAGCCGCCCACCGTGCCCGCACGCTCGTGCAGGCCGCGGATGCCAAACGAGCGCGCCTTGGCGAGGTCGTCCTGGTTGAGGCCACGGCCGTTGTCGCTCACCTCCAGCGACAGCACCCCGCCGGCCAGCGAGAGGTCGATGTGCACCTGCGAGGCCTGGGCGTGCTTCGACACGTTGGTCAACGCCTCCTGGGCCGTGCGGTAAGCCACGAGCGGCACCCCCGGCGGCAGCGTGAGGTGCTCGTGGCGGCTGCGGAATTCGCAGGTGATGCCGGTGCGCTTCTCGAAGCGGCTGGCCATCCACTGCAGCGCGGCGATCAGGCCCTGCTCCAGGATGGCGGGTCGCAGGTTGTGCATCACCCGCTGGCTGGCCTCGATGGCGTGGCTCACGGTTTCGAGGGCGGAATTCACACGCGCCAGCACCTCGGGCGAGTCGCTGTGGCGGGCAATCCAGGCGAGGTCGAACTTGAGCGCGGTGAGCGAGCCCCCTACGTCGTCGTGGATCTCTCGGGCAATCGCTGCGCGCTCCAATTCCACGCTGGTCTGCAGGTGCTGCGCCAGCTCGTGCACCCGCTGCTTCGATTCGCCCAGTTCGCGGTCGGCGCGCTGGCGCGCCAGCTGCAGCTCGTGGGTCTCGACCGCGTGCAAAAGTGCCGGCGCGAGACGGGTCAGGTTGTTCTTGAGCAGGTAGTCGGACGCGCCGTTGCGCATGGCCTCGACCGCGGTGTCTTCGCCGATCTCGCCCGAGACCAGCACGAACGGGATCATCTTGCCGCTCGCCTTGAGCAGGTCGAGCGCGACCAGGCCCGAGAAGCCCGGCAGGTTGTAGTCGGAGACGACCACGTCCCACGTGGGCTCGACATCGAGGGCCTGCAGGAAGGCGGCTTCCGAGTCGACCCGCATGGTCTCGGCCAGCAGGCCGTCGCGGCGCAGGTGGGCCACCATGAGCTGGTGGTCCAGCTCGGAGTCTTCCAGGTGAAGCAGCCGCAGCCGCTTTTCTTGCGGGGCGAAAGGAGACATGCGGCCAGTATGCCAACAAGGTCGCAACAAGGTCACAAAACGTGGCCGAAGTCCTGAATTGGCGGGACTTCCGGCCCGTGATCGCCCTTATGTCTGCCGGCCAGCTGCCGAAGAATGCTTCCAGATAACCCTCGCCCGTGCGTGGCAACCGGCCGCGCACCCCAAACGACAACCGAGCGGAGACCTCTGCTGATGGAAGACGCGAACGACGCTCAAGCCCTGCCCGATGAAGGGGGCGGCATGCCATTGATGGCAGCCGCCGACCTGCAGGACCACTTGATGACCGCGAGCAATGACCTCGACCGGCTGCAGACGCTGCTGGCCGACGCCTGCGACACCCTGATGCAGCGTTTCCACGGCGCGTCCGAGCACATCCGCACCTTGCGCTCCCACCCCCACGGGATGGAAGAAAGCGAAGCCGTGTTCGACGACGTGATGCAGAACCTGGGCGGTGCCGTCACGGCCCTGCAGTTCCAGGACATGGCCTCGCAGCTCATCAACCACACGCACAAGCGCCTGCGCAGCTGCGTCGACCGCCTGGCGCGCGAAGCCTTCGCCGACGACGAAGACGGCATGGCCGCGGTCGAAGAAGTGCCTCTGCGCCCCAACCCCGTGACACAGGCCGAGATGGACGTTGGTTCCATAGAGCTGTTCTAAAGACTCCCCCCATTCAACCGAAATCCATCGAGTTCCCCCGGAGAAAGCCATGCAATCAATCCTCGCGGTCGACGATTCCGCCTCCATGCGCCAGATGGTCTCGTTCACGCTCAAGAGCGCCGGCTACAACGTCGTCGAGGCGGTGGATGGGCAGGACGCGTTCGAGAAGTCCAACGCCCGTGACTTCGACCTCGTGCTGACCGACCAGAACATGCCCCGCATGGACGGCATCAGCCTGACCAAGAAGCTGCGCGACAACCCGAAGTTCAAGGCCACGCCGATCCTGATCCTCACCACCGAGTCGAGCGACCAGATGAAGCAGGCCGGCCGCGCCGCCGGGGCCACCGGCTGGCTGGTCAAGCCCTTCGATCCGGCCAAGCTGATCGAAGTGATCAAGAAGGTCGTGAAGTAAGCGGCCTCCGCTCCTTCCCAAGACCCCTCCACGCACGACAACACGACACCAGGAGCACGACATGGGTGAGATGTCTTCCGAAGGCGCAAACCTGAGCGCCGGCATCGACCTGAGCCAGTTCTACCAAGTCTTCTTCGAAGAAGCGGGCGAGAACCTCGACCGCATGGAGCAGCTGCTGCTCGACTTCGACGTCGAAGCCGCGGACGACGAGGAGATGAACGCCATCTTCCGTTGCGCGCATTCGATCAAGGGTGGCGCCGCCACCTTCGGCTTCAAGGACGTGGCTGAGCTGACGCACCAGATGGAGACGCTGCTCGACAAGCTGCGCCGCCACGAACTCGAGCCCACCCCCGCAATGGTCGACGTGCTGCTGCAGTCGGGCGACGCGCTGCGCGCCCAGCTGGGTCGCCACCAGAACGGCGGCGAAGGCAACGAACTCGACACCACCGAGCTGCTGTTCAACATCCGCGCGATGTCGGCCGGCGAAGCGCCAATGGTCGCGGCACCCGCTGTGGCGGCCGCACCCGCGCCGGTCGCCGCACCGGCCCCTGCAGCGGCCGTGGAAAGCACAGCCGCCCCGGCCGCGGTCAAGGAAGGCGCCCGCATGCTGGAGCTGCGCGTGGGCCCGATGGACAAGCCCGAGCAGGCGAACAACATCCTCGACCTGTTCAAGGAGATCACCGACCTCGGCACCATCGAGCCGCTCGACAACGGCATGGCCGCCGACGGCGTGCGCCGCTTCAAGGTCTGCACGACGAGCAGCGACTCCGACCTGCTGGACCTCTTCACCTTCCACGTGGCCCGCGAGCAGGTGCAGATCCTGCCGCTCGGCCCGGGCTTTGGCTTCCACGCCGGCGCGCCGGGTGCCCCGGAGGAAGAGAAGGCCGATGTCGGCTACGGCTTCTTCGACGACGCCCCGGGCGCCCCGGGTGCCGCCGCATCGTCGGCCTCCACCGCCGTGACCACCACCCCCGCCACGACCGATGCGGCTCCGGCCGCCAAGGCCAGCACCAAGCCGGCCGCCAAGAGCGACAAGCCCACCGCCGCCGTCGAAGCCTCGACGTTGCGCGTGTCGGTGGAAAAGGTCGACCAGCTGATCAACCTGGTCGGCGAACTCGTGATCACCCAGGCCATGCTGGCCCAGAACACGCAGGGCCTCGACCCGGCGGTCTACCAGCAGCTGGCCGCCGGCCTCGCCGACCTCGATCGCAACACGCGCGATCTGCAGGAATCGGTGATGTCGATCCGCATGATTCCGATGTCGGTGGTGTTCAGCCGCTTCCCGCGCATGCTGCGCGACCTGGCCGCCAAGCTCGGCAAGAAGGTCGACTTCGTGACGCAGGGCGAGGCCACCGAACTCGACAAGGGCCTGGTGGAAAAGATCACCGACCCGCTGACCCACCTGGTGCGCAACTCCTGCGACCACGGCATCGAGTCGCCGCAGGAGCGCCTGGCCAAGGGCAAGCCCGAGACCGGCACCATCACGCTGGCGGCCTCTCACCAGGGCGGCAGCATCGTCATCGAAGTGCGCGACGACGGCCGCGGCCTGTCGCGCGAGAAGCTGCTCCGGAAGGCCCGCGAGCGCGGCATCCACGCGCCCGACAGCATGACCGACCAGGAAGTGTGGGGACTCATCTTCGCCCCCGGCTTCTCGACTGCCGATGTGGTGACCGACGTGTCGGGCCGCGGTGTCGGCATGGACGTGGTCAAGAAGAACATCACGGCCCTGGGCGGCTCGGTCGAGATCGACTCCGCCGAAGGCTACGGCATGCGCGTCTCGGTGCGCCTGCCCCTCACGCTGGCCATCATGGACGGCATGTCGGTCGGTGTGGGTGAAGAGGTCTACATCCTCCCGCTCAGCTCGGTCGTCGAGTCGTTCCAGGTGCAGCCCGACATGGTCAAGACCATCGGCGGCAGCGGCCGCGTGGTGAGCGTGCGCGACGAGTACATGCCGGTGCTGGAGCTGGAGCACGTGTTCAGCGTGCCGCGCTTCGACTTCGAGCATGTGAGCGGAATCATGGTGGTGGTCGAGGCCGAAGGAGGCCGCATCGCCCTGCTGGTGGACGAACTGCTCGGCCAGCAGCAGGTGGTGGTGAAGAACCTGGAAGCCAACTACCGCAAGGTCAACGATGTGTCGGGCGCCACCATCATGGGTGACGGCCGCGTGGCGCTGATCCTGGACACCGGCAGCCTGGTGCGCCGCAGCCGCCACTGAGCCCCAAGGCCGGGCACCACGACCTGCCTGGCCCGCCCTGACTACCTTTCCCCGGTCGACTTCGAGAAGGAACTTCGATGAACCTCAACCACCTCATCCGAAGCTTCACCATCCGCACCCGCATGCTCGGGGCGGTCTTCGTGGTCGCAGCCTCGTTGCTGCTCGTCGGGGCCGTCGGCTTCGGCGGCCAGACCTACAGCAACTCGGTCAGCATGTCGTTCTTCAGCGTCGAGTTCTCGGCGCTGCAGCGCATCGGCGCCCTGCGCACCTCGATGCACCAGCTGCGCCTGCACGAGAAGGACATGCTCATCCAGTACGAGTCGCCCGACAAATTCGGGAAGGCACGCGACGCCTGGATGAAGACCTTCGAGGAAGTCGACGCCCTCGGCGAGACGCTCGCCGAAGCCCTGCCCGACCCGGCGCAGGCCGAGCAGGCCAAGAAGGCCATGGCGCAGCTGGCCACCTTCAAGACGCGGTTCCAGCCGGTGATGAAGCAGCTGGAAGCGCAGTCGTTCGACACCGGCCGCGCCGCGCTGGTGGTGATCGCCCGCACCAGCGCCGACTTCAATGCCGCGCAGGCCACGGTCGATGCGCTCGCGCAGGAGATCAACGCCTCGGCCACCGTCGGCCAGGAGCGCCTGCAACGCTCGGGCCGCATGGTGACATTCCTGCTGCTCGGCACGATCGGCGTGTTGCTGGTGATGATCCTGCCACTCACGCTGGCCAACATGCACTCGATCTGCAAGCCGCTCGACCAGGCCGAGGCGCTCGCCAAGGCCATCGCCCAGGGTGACCTCACCGACCACCACGTCGACACCCACGGCAAAGACGAAGCGGCCCGCCTGCTGCAGGCCCTCTCGGGCATGCAGCGATCGCTGCGCGACACGATCCGCCAGGTGCGCACCTCCACCGACAGCATCAACACCGCCTCGGCCGAGATCGCCTCGGGCAACAGCGACCTGTCGTCGCGCACCGAGCAGGCTGCCAGCAACCTGCAGCAGACCGCCAGCTCGATGGAGCAGTTGACGGGCACCGTCAAGCAAAGCGCCGACTCGGCCCGCCAGGCCAACCAGTTCGCCGCCTCGGCCGCCGAAGTGGCGCAGCGCGGCGGCAGTGTGGTGGCCCAGGTCGTCTCGACCATGGACGAGATCAACGCCAGCTCCAAGAAGATCAGCGACATCATCGGCGTGATCGACGGCATCGCCTTCCAGACCAACATCCTGGCACTCAACGCCGCGGTGGAAGCCGCGCGTGCCGGCGAGCAGGGCCGCGGCTTCGCGGTGGTGGCAAGCGAAGTGCGCTCGCTCGCCCAGCGCAGCGCCGAAGCAGCACGCGAGATCAAGGGCCTGATCGGAACCTCGGTCGACAAGGTTGAAGCGGGCTCACGCCTGGTCGCCGACGCCGGCGCCACCATGACCGAGATCGTGGGCTCGGTGCAGCGCGTGACCGACATCATCGGCGAGATCACCGCTGCCTCCAGCGAACAGAGCGACGGCATCGGCCAGGTCAATTCGGCCGTCGCCCAGCTCGACCAGATGACGCAACAAAACGCCGCACTCGTAGAACAAAGCGCCGCCGCCGCCGACAGCCTGCAGCAGCAGGCGGGCAACCTCAGCAAAGTGGTCGGCACCTTCCGCCTCGAAGCCACAAGCTGAACTCTCTCACCTCACCCACACCATGCAGCAGCTCAACAACTTCAAGATCGGCACGCGCCTGGGCCTCGGCTTCGGCGCAGTGCTGGCATTGCTTCTCCTCTCGGTGGGCATTGCCTACCTGCAGATGCAGAGCACCGAATCCGCGATGAACAAAGCCGCGGAAAAAATGCGCCGCGCCGACCTGGTCGACGACTGGCAACGCAAGACGCAGCTCAACCTCACGCGCACCATCGCCATCGCCAAGGCGGCTGGACAACCGGACGTGGCGGCGTATTTCGACCCGCTGATGAAAGAGACCTCGCAGGAGATCTCGAAGGTCCAGAAAGAGCTTGAAGCCAGCCTCGACGACACAGAAAGCAGCGCGCTGATGGTGAAGATCGGGCAGGCGCGCGAGCACTACATCGGGCTGCGCACGCAGATGTACGAGCACCTGAAGGCCGCCGACGTGTTCGCGGCCGAGGGGCTGCTGAAAGACAAGCTGCTGCCCGCGTCGGACGCCTACATCGCCGCCATCGGCAACCTGCAGAAACACGAGCGCGCAAAGGCCGAAGCCGAGGAAGCCGACCTGCGCGGCACACTCTCGATGGCGCGCATCACCCTGCTGGCGCTGGCGCTGGCGAGCCTGTGCGTGGGTGGCGGCATGGCCTGGGTGATCACCCGCTCGGTGGTGGGGCCGCTGCAAGAAGCGGTGGGCACCGCCCGCGTGATCGCCGCCAACGACCTGTCGCAAAGCCTGCACGCCACTCGCCGCGACGAGACTCGGCGACCTGCTGCGTGCGCTCTCCGACATGCAGACCTCGCTGCGCCAGGTGATCGGCCAGGTGCGCAGCTCCACCGACAGCATCTCCACCGCGTCGACCGAGATCGCCCACGGCAACCAGGACCTCTCTTCGCGCACCGAGCAGACGGCGAGCAACCTGCAGGAAACCGCCTCCTCGATGGAGCAGCTCACCGCCACCGTGCGCCAGAGCGCCGACTCGGCGCGCCAGGCCAACCAGCTCGCCGCCTCGGCCGCCGAAGTGGCACAGCGCGGCGGCTCGGTGGTGTCGCAGGTGGTCTCGACGATGGACGAGATCAACGCGAGTTCCAAGAAGATCGCCGACATCATCAGCGTGATCGACGGCATCGCCTTCCAGACCAACATCCTCGCCTTGAACGCCGCGGTGGAAGCCGCCCGTGCCGGCGAGCAGGGCCGCGGCTTCGCGGTGGTGGCGAGCGAAGTGCGCTCGCTGGCCGGCCGTTCGGCCGAGGCCGCCAAAGAGATCAAGAGCCTGATCGGCGCGAGCGTCGACAAGGTGGAGACCGGCTCGCGCCTGGTCGCCGAAGCCGGCACCACCATGACCGAGATCGTGGGCTCGGTGCAGCGCGTGAGCGACATCATCGGCGAGATCACCGCCGCTTCGTCCGAGCAGAGCGACGGCATCGGCCAGGTCAACACCGCCGTGACGCAGCTCGACCAGATGACGCAGCAGAACGCCGCCCTCGTCGAGGAGAGCGCTGCTGCCGCCGAGAGCCTGAAAGACCAGGCTGCCCGCCTGGCCGAGGTGGTGTCGACCTTCCGACTCGCAAAAGCCTGAAGGCAGCACCCTCGACGCGCCAGATCTCATTCACGCTAGACCTCATTCACCGCAAAAAACCAGGGAAGGTTTCAGATGAATCTCAGCAAGTTGACGATCACCTCTCGGCTTCTGGCCGCTTTCGGCGTGCTGGTGGCCATCGTGCTGCTGGTGTCGGGCATCGCGCTGCGCGCGCTCGGCAACTCGAATGACAACTTCAGCGCCTACGTGGGCGACACCGGCGCCCGCATCTCCGTGGCCGCCTCGGTGCGCCGCGCGATGTTCGAGCGCACCATCGCCTCGCGCAACCTCGTGCTCTCGTCCACCCCCGCCATCCACGAAGCCGAGAAGAAGGCCGTGATCGCCGCCCACGAGAACGTGGCCAAGCGCATCCAGAAGCTCAAGGGCATGGTGGCCGACCCGGCCGTCCACGAAGACGAGCGCAAGCAGGTGGCCCAGATCGAAGCCATCGAGGCGCGCTACGCCAAGGTGTCCGAGCAGATCGTGCAGCTCGCGCTCGACAACAAGCGCGACGAATCCATCGCCATGATGAACAACGACTGCCGCCCGCTGCTGGCCGAGCTGTCGAAGACCATCGGCGCCTACAGCGACTACCTGCGCAAGCTCGGCGAGCAAGAAGTCGAGGTGATGAAGACCGACTACGCCTTCAACCGCAACTCGCTCTTGATCGCCTGCGCGGTCGCCGTCGCCCTGGCCATCGCCATGGCGCTCATGATCACCCGCAACCTGCGCCGTGCCCTCGGTGCGGAGCCCGCCCAGCTGGGCGAGGTGGCCCGCCGCGTGGCGGTGGGCGACCTGGCCCGCGCCCCGGAGGCGCGCAACGCTCCGGCCGGCAGCGTGATGGCCTCGCTCGGCGAGATGCAGGCCAGGCTCGCGCAGGTGGTGAGCCAGGTGCGCAGCGCGTCCGACTCGATCGCCACCGGCTCGGCACAGATCGCCAGCGGCAATGCCGACCTGTCGCACCGCACCGAGCAGCAGTCGTCGAACCTGCAGCAGACCGCGTCGTCGATGGAAGAGATGAACGCGACCGTGAAGAACAACGCCGACACCGCGCGCCAGGCCAACCAGCTGGCCACCTCGGCCAGCTCGGCCGCCGCGCGCGGCGGCGAGGTGGTGGGCCAGGTGGTGTCGACCATGCACGAGATCACCGCCAGCTCGCGCAAGATCGCCGACATCATCGGCGTGATCGACGGCATCGCCTTCCAGACCAACATCCTCGCGTTGAACGCTGCGGTGGAGGCGGCGCGTGCCGGTGAGCAGGGCCGGGGCTTCGCGGTCGTGGCCGGCGAAGTGCGCTCGCTCGCGCAGCGCAGCGCCGAAGCGGCGCGTGAGATCAAGTCGCTGATCGGCGCGAGCGTCGACCGCGTCGAGGCCGGTTCGCGCCTCGTCGGCGAAGCCGGCGAGACGATGAACGACATCGTGAGCCAGGTGAAGCGCGTCTCCGACCTGATCGGCGAGATCAGCTCGGCCACCAGCGAGCAGACCACCGGCATCGGCCAGGTCAGCGAAGCGGTGACGAGCCTCGATCAGATGACCCAGCAGAACGCCGCACTCGTGGAGCAAAGCGCCGCCGCCGCCGAAAGCCTGAAGCAGCAGGCCGGAAGCCTGAGCCAGGTGGTCGCCACCTTCAAGCTCGACACGACGGCTTGAGGCGCGCGACAACCGCCGACCACCTGAACCGGGAACTGCCACCATGAACCTCAAGAACCTCGGAATCCGTACCAAGCTCATGGGTGGCTTCGGCCTCGTGCTGGCGATTGCGCTGCTGCAAAGCCTCATGTCCATGCAGCAGCTGCAATCGGTCAACGACAAGTCGTCCCAGCTTGCACGCGACTGGCTGCCAAGCAGCCAAGCGCTTGGTGCCATCAACGCCGATCTTGCGGAGTTCCGCGTGGTGCGGCTGCAACTCACCATGGTCGATGACGCGAGCAAGGTGTCGGCAGTCGAGCAGGAGATGAACAGGCTGCAGGAGCACCTGCAAGCCCAGATCGCCGAATATCGAAAGCACCCTCATCCGCCAGACGAGCAAGCGCTGCTGAAGGACGTCGAAAGCCAGGTCAACAACTACGTCGCGGTCGGGCCTCGGCTCATCAAGGCCATGCGCGAGATGAACACCGCCGAGGCCAGGGCGATCCTCACCGGCGACGGTCGCCAGTCCTACGAAGCCGCCAAAGGCGGCGTGGAGAAGCTGCTGAAACTCAACGCCCGCGGTGCGACGCAGGCCAGCGAAGAGGCCACCGCCATCTATACCAGGGCCCGCACGCTCATCATCGCCAGCCTGGCGGCGATGATCATGCTGGGCTTGGGCATTGGATGGTTGGTGTCGCGGGACGTCAAACGGGCGACCGATGAAGCGGTTCACTGCGCAGATCGCATGGCCGAGGGTGACCTCAGCCACACGGTGGCCCACGATCGAAGTGACGAGATGGGTCACCTTCTGAGATCACTGGCCACGATGCAGACCAATCTGCGCAAGATCGTGACCGGCGTGCGTCAGAACGCCGAAGGCGTGGCCACCGCCAGCGCCGAGATCTCGGCCGGCAACCATGACCTGTCGAGCCGCACCGAGCAGCAAGCGAGCGCCCTCGAAGAAACCGCCGCCTCGATGGAAGAGCTGGGCAGCACGGTCAAGCAGAACGCCGACAACGCCCGCCAGGCCAACCAGTTGGCGATGAGTGCGTCGACCGTGGCCGTCTCCGGAGGCGAGGTGGTCGACCGCGTGGTCGAAACCATGAAGGGCATCAACGAATCGTCGCGCCGCATCGCCGACATCATCGGCACCATCGACGGCATCGCGTTCCAGACCAACATCCTCGCGTTGAACGCCGCGGTGGAAGCCGCGCGTGCCGGCGAACAAGGCCGAGGCTTCGCAGTGGTGGCCTCGGAAGTGCGCAGCCTGGCGCAACGAAGTGCCGAAGCCGCCAAGGAAATCAAGAGCCTCATCTCCACCAGCGTGGAGCGTGTGGAACAAGGCACGACCCTGGTCGACCAGGCCGGCACCACCATGCAGGAAGTGGTGGCCTCGATCAAGCGCGTGACCGACATCATGGGCGAGATCAGCGCCGCCAGCACCGAGCAGTCGGCCGGCGTGGCGCAGGTCGGCGAAGCCGTGGCCCAGATGGACCAGGCCACGCAGCAGAATGCCGCACTGGTGGAAGAAAGCGCCGCCGCCGCCGAAAGCCTCAAGGGCCAGGCCCGCAAGCTGGTCGACGCGGTGGCCGTCTTCAAGCTCGACGCCGGCGAAGCCGCGCGCAGTGGCGCGGCCGTCAGCCCCGTGGCCCCGGCAGCTGTCAAGCCGGTGGCCAGCAGTGCCCCGGCCAAGCCCTACGACTCCAAGACCAACGACCACAAGCCCGCCGCCAAGCCCGCCGAGTCGAAGCCGATGGCACCACCCGCCAAGCCAGCCGCCCCGGTGGCCGCCGCCCCGGCGCCGACCCCCCACCCTGCGCCTGCCGTGGCGCCGGCGCCGGTACCTGCCACCGCCAAGGCTGCAGCCGACGACGACTGGGAAACCTTCTGACGCCGGCAAGACCACCCCGACCCACGGCCCGTGACGACCTCACGGGCCGTTTGCTTTCCAAGGCTGTGGAAATGCACCGTCGGGAGGTGGCTTTTGCACGAATTGAACACGACCGGTGCCCAACAGAATGCCTACAAGCGGGCGTGTGCACGCCGATATTCCCCCTGAACCTCGGCATTCCCGCCCCACAGCGTCACCAGGAGCCCCTCATGCGCGCACATCTCGTCCGTACCGCCGCCCTCATCGCCGCCGGCCTGGCCCTCGGCCTGCCGGCCTCAGCCAAGGAAGGCAACGCCACCGCCGCCGAAGCCACCGCCATGGTCAAGAAGGGCGTGGCCTTCATCAAGTCCAGCGGCAAGGAGAAGGGCTACGCCGAAATCTCCAACAAGGCCGGCCAGTTCAACGACCGAGACCTCTACCTCGTGGTCTACGGCCTCGACGGCACGGTGCATGCACACGGCGCCAACGAAAAGATGATCGGCAAGAACCTGATCGACCTCAAGGACGTGGACGGCAAGGCCTTCGTCAAGGAGCGTGTCGAGCTGGCCCAGAGCAAGGGCACCTTCTGGCAGGACTACAAGTTCACCAACCCGGTCACCAAGAAGATCGAGCCCAAGAGCATGTACTGCGAGAAGCTCAACGACGCCGTGGTCTGCGGCGGCATCTACAAGTAACCCTACCGGCACGCGTTTCCCGCGGTACTGCACATGAATCTCGGTAAGAAGCTGCTGGCAGCGCCATTGCTGACCGTCGCGGTGGTGTTGTCGGTGGGTGCCCTGGGCACCGTGCTGCAAAGCCGGTCGGCGGCGGAGAACCAGGCGTTGTTCAAGAACGACATGGAGAGCTTCCGCACCGTCACGAGCGTGCAGGACCAGCTCGCCCAGTCGCACGCAGGCGTCTACAAGACGGTGGCGCTGATGGCCTCGCTCGACGACGCCAAGGTGAAAGCCTTCCGCACCGGCCTGGCCAACCAGCTGGCCGGCATGAAGCGCACGCTGTCGGCGGTGGCTGACGGTGCCGGGGCCGATGAAGGCCTGCGCGCCGACGTGGCCGCGCTGTCGGCGCAGATCGACAAGTACGGCAAGCTCGCCGACTCGGCGATCGACCTCGCCACCGTCGACCCCAACACCGGCATCGCCGCGATGCAGAACGCCGACGTCAGCTTCGCCGCGATGACGGGCGCCATGGGCTCCCTCGTCGCGAAGATGGAGGCGTCGAGCAGCGCCCAGATGGACGCCGCCGCCGCCCGCGCCACCCGCCACAGCCTGCTGCTGGGCTTGCTCGCCTTCCTCGCCTGCCTGGGCGCGGTGGGCGCCGCCTGGTGGATGCAACGCCGCGTGGTGCAGGACCTGCGCCGCGCCGTGGGCGTGGCCACCGACGTGGCCCAAGGCAACCTCTGCGCCGACGCCAGCAGCGACCGCCGCGACGAAGTGGGCGACCTGATGCGCTCGCTCGGCACGATGACGCAGCAGCTCAGCCGCTCGCTGCAGACGGTGCAGCAGTCGTCGTCGCAGATCCAGAACGCCAGCACCGAGATCGCCTCGGGCAACCAAGACCTCTCGGTGCGCACCGAGCAAACGGCCGGCAATCTGCAGAAGGCCGCCAGCTCGATGGAGCAACTGACCGGCACCGTACGCCAGAGCGCCGACTCGGCGCGCCAGGCCAACCAGCTCGCTGCCTCGGCCGCCGAAGTGGCGCAGCGCGGCGGCTCGGTGGTGTCGCAGGTGGTCTCGACGATGGACGAGATCAACGCGAGTTCCAAGAAGATCGCCGACATCATCGGCGTGATCGACGGCATCGCCTTCCAGACCAACATCCTTGCGCTCAACGCCGCGGTGGAAGCCGCGCGGGCCGGCGAGCAGGGCCGCGGCTTCGCGGTGGTGGCGAGCGAGGTGCGCTCGCTGGCCGGCCGTTCGGCCGAGGCCGCCAAAGAGATCAAGAGCCTGATCGGCGCGAGCGTCGAGAAGGTGGAGGCCGGTTCGCGCCTCGTCGCCGACGCCGGCGCCACCATGAGCGAGATCGTCGGTTCGGTGCAGCGCGTGAGCGACATCATCGGTGAGATCAGCAGCGCCGCTTCAGAGCAAAGCCAAGGCATCGGGCAGGTCAACGATGCCGTCACCCAACTGGACCAGATGACGCAGCAGAACGCCGCGCTCGTCGAGCAATCGGCGGCCTCCGCCGAGAGCCTCGAAGAGCAGGCGCGCCAGCTCGCCCACGTGGTTTCGACTTTTCAACTTCGCCGCTAGATCGGGGCCTCAACGTGCTTCATCAACTCAGCTTCAAACGCAAGATCGGCCTGCTGGTCGGTGTGTCCGTGCTCGGCATCATGGCGCTCGCCGCCATGTCGGTGATGGTGCTGCGCCACCACGTCGAAGAAGGCCGGCGCGCGCAGCTCGTCTCGGCCGTGCAGACGGCGCACCAGATCGTCGCGGCCTACCAGGGCCTGGCCGCGGCCGGCAAGATGCCGGCCGAAGAGGCCCAGAAGGCCGCCAAGGAAGCGCTTCGCCTCGCCCGCTACGGCGGTGCCGACGGCAAGGCCGACTATTTCTACATCTGGGCCCTCGACGGTACCGGTGTCATGCACCCGATCAAGCCCGAGTGGGCCGGCCAGCCGATGCTCGGCAAGGTGAAAGACGGTGCCGGCAACGACGTGATCAAGTCCTTGATCGAGGGCGTGAACGCCAGCAAGACCGGCAACGCCTTCGTGCCCACGATGTTCCCGCGGCCCGGCCAGACCGAGCCGGTCGAGAAGCTGCAGTACGTGGCGAAGATCGAGGGCTGGAACTGGCTCGTCGGCTCCGGGCTGTACATGGAAGACGCCAACCAGGTGGCCCGCGCGGCGGTGCTCAGCAACGTGGCGGTCAGCCTGGTGCTGCTGGTGATCATCGGCGGTGCCGGCTACGGCGTGGCGCGCAGCGTGCTGCGCCAGATCGGCGGGGAGCCCGAGGAAGCGCTCGCGGCCATGGCCGAGGTCGCGCAGGGCAACCTCAAGGTGCAGGTCAAGGCGGCCGCGCCCGGCAGCGTGATGGACGGGCTGCAGCGCATGGTGCAATCGCTGCGCCAGACGGTGACGCAGGTCCGCCAGTCGACCGACAGCATCTCCACCGCCAGCACCGAGATCGCCAGCGGCAACCAGGACCTCTCCGCACGCACCGAGCAGACCGCCTCCAACCTGCAGCAGGCGGCCAGCTCGATGGAGCAGCTCAACGGCACCGTCAAGCAAAGCGCCGACTCCGCACGGCAGGCCAATCAGCTCGCCGCCTCGGCCGCCGAAGTGGCCCGCCGTGGCGGAACGGTGGTCGCGCAGGTCGTGACCACGATGGAGGAGATCAACGCCAGCTCCAAGAAGATCAGCGACATCATCGGCGTGATCGACGGCATCGCCTTCCAGACCAACATCCTCGCCTTGAACGCCGCGGTGGAAGCCGCGCGTGCGGGCGAACAGGGCCGCGGCTTTGCCGTCGTGGCGTCTGAAGTGCGCAGCCTCGCCGGCCGCTCCGCGGAAGCCGCCAAGGAGATCAAGAGCCTGATCGGCGCGAGCGTCGAGAAGGTGGAAACCGGCACGCGCCTGGTGGCCGATGCCGGCTCGACGATGGGCGAGATCGTGGGCTCGGTGCAGCGCGTGAGCGACATCATCGGCGAGATCAGCGCCGCCGCCTCGGAGCAGAGCGACGGCATCGGCCAGGTCAACGCCGCCGTCACCCAGCTCGACCAGATGACGCAGCAGAACGCCGCCCTGGTGGAAGAAAGCGCCGCCGCCGCCGAAGCCCTGAAGGAACAGGCCCATCGCCTGGCGCACGTGGTGAGCTCGTTCAAGCTCGACGGCCCCGCGAGCGACGCCCGACCGGCCGCCACGCTGGCACCGCCCAAACCGGCCCCGAGCGTGAAGGCCCCGCCGGCCGCCGCGAAGCCGGCGCCCACGCTGCCTGCGGCCCAGGCGCCCACACCAGCCCCCGTGCCTGCCGCGAAGGCGAGCACGCCCAAGCCGGTGGAGGCCAGCCGCCCCGCCCCCAGCCCCGCGCCGGCGCCGGCGCCCGCGCCAGCCCCCGCTGTCGCCACCAGCGCCGCCACCAGCGACGACTGGGAAACCTTCTGAGCGCGTCGGCGCCCGAAAAAGCGGGCGCTTTCCACACTCATCCACCCTTCAGTTCCGGCGCCCCGCGCCGATAGTGATAGCAGAGCCGCCGCACCGCGGCGATACCGAGAGGACACCCCATGGACATGATTCACGAAGCAGCCCACGTCGCCCGCCACGAAGCGACCCGCGCCGCCCTGGCGGCTCAGTCGGGCAGCGAGTACCTCACCTTCCGCCTCGGCGCCGAGGAATACGGCATCGACATCCTGAAGGTGCAGGAGATCCGCTCCTACGAAGTGCCCACCCGCATCGCCAACGCGCCCCAGTTCGTCAAGGGTGTGGTGAACCTGCGCGGCGTGATCGTGCCGATCGTGGACCTGCGCCTGAAGCTCGGCTGCGAGACCGCCGAGTACAACAGCTTCACCGTCGTGATCGTGCTGAACGTCAAGGGCCGCGTGGTCGGCGCCGTCGTCGACTCGGTCTCCGACGTGCTCGAACTCTCGGCCGAGTCGATCAAGCCGGCCCCGGAAATGGCCTCGGCCGTCGACACCAGCTTCATCACCGGCATCAGCAGCGTCAACGACCGCATGCTGATCATGATGGACATCGAATCGCTGATGGCCAGCCCCGACATGGGCCTGATGGACGCGTCGCACTGATTCGCAGTCCGCCTGCTCAGCCTCGGGCGGTGATGACCTCACCGCCCTTTTTCATTTCTGCCTCGCTCTCTCATTCCCAGACCATGAGCCTGAACAACATTTCCGTGACCCGCAAGCTGTGGGGTGCCATCCTGCTGCTGCTCGCCGCCATGCTGACCATCGCGATGCTGGCCGCCTCCCAGGCCGCTTCGGTGCAGGCCGAATCGGCCCGCCAGATCGCCCTCGTGCACGACCTCATCGAACGCTCGGCCGTGTGGAAGGGCCTGACCGACACCGCCGTCACGCGCGGCATGGCCAACGTCATCAGCAGCGACCCGGCCGTCGGCGAGCTCTTCAAGGACAACCTGGAAAACGACACCAAGAAGATCACCGCCATCCGCGTCGAGATCGCCAAGGCCGCAACCTCGGACGAAGACAAGGCCGCGATGAAGAACGTCGCCGAGAAGGGTGCCGTGCTGGTGGCCGCCAGCAAGAAGGCCACCGAGAGCTCGTGACCGCTGGCGACCGCGCCGCAGTGACGTCGCACGTGAAGGGCGAGTACGCGCAGACGGCCGCCGCCTACCTCGCCGCGATCGACGCCTTCGTCGCGCTGCAGCGCCAGAAGGGCGAGCAGGCCCTGGCCAATGGCGCCCAGGCGCGCCAGCGCATCCTGCTCGCCGGCTTCGGCGGCGCGGTGCTCGTGATCGCACTCGGCATGCTCGTCGCCGCCACGCTCGTGCGCAGCATCCGCCAGCCGCTGCAGGAATCCATCCGCGTGGCTGGTGCCATCGCCGAGGGCGACCTGACGCAAAGCATCTCGACGACGCGCCGCGACGAGTTTGGCTCGCTGATGCGTGCGCTGCAGCACATGAACGAATCGCTGGGCCGCGTGGTCGGCAACGTGCGTGCGTCGACCGACAGCATCAGCACCGCCTCGGCCGAGATTGCCACCGGCAATACCGACCTCTCCTCGCGCACCGAGCAGACCGCGAGCAACCTGCAGCAGGCCGCCAGCTCAATGGAGCAGCTGACCGGCACCGTGCGCCAGAGCGCCGACTCCGCCCGCCAGGCCAATCAGCTCGCCTCGTCGGCCGCCGAAGTGGCGCAGCGTGGCGGCAGCGTCGTGGCCCAGGTCGTCTCGACGATGGACGAGATCAATGCTTCGTCGAAGAAGATCAGCGACATCATCGGCGTGATCGACGGCATCGCTTTCCAGACCAACATCCTCGCGTTGAACGCTGCCGTGGAGGCGGCGCGTGCCGGCGAGCAGGGCCGCGGCTTCGCGGTCGTGGCCGGCGAGGTGCGCTCGCTCGCGCAGCGCAGCGCCGAAGCGGCCCGCGAGATCAAGGGCCTGATCGGCAGCTCGGTCGACAAGGTCGAGGCCGGCTCACGCCTGGTGGCCGACGCCGGCGCCACGATGAACGAGATCGTGGGCTCGGTGCAGCGCGTGACCGACATCATTGGCGAGATCACCGCTGCTTCCAGCGAGCAGAGCGATGGCATCGGGCAGATCAACTCTGCGGTGACGCAGCTCGATCAGATGACGCAGCAGAACGCGGCGCTGGTCGAAGAGTCGGCGGCGGCGGCGGAGTCGCTGCGGGAGCAGGCGCACCGGTTGGCGGAGGTGGTGTCGGTGTTTAGGGTTGGGGGGCGCTGAGCGCATTGGCTTTTGTCACTGCGTGGCGGCTTGCCGGGTCTCGCCCCGGCGGGCGAGTCACTTTGGTGTTCGCATAACTTCGCTGCGCGACGTGAGCGACCCCCGCTGCGCGAACATTTGTCGCGCCAAATGAAAGTAACCAAAGCAAAGGCGCTCTCCATTTGGCCGTGCCATATGGCTACAGGCCTCGGCCGATGAGGCACCTTTCTACATCGGACCTCCGCACACATGCTGGACCACCGAGCCACTCGGCTCGCTAACGCATCGCCTCAACTGCGGGGCGCTGCGCGCCCGCCCCTCCAGCACGAGGCGAAGCGAGTCGAGAGTGTGATGCCCGCGAAGCGGGCGGCTGTATCCCGGGGCCCTTGAGAGCCGTCGAGCAGCGCAGGGCTTTGTGGGGCGCGCGATAGCGCGCTTCGTGAACTGACTTCGGGCAGCTGTCTGAACGTAGCGAGCGAAGCTCGCGAAGTGAGTTCTGCCCGACCCACAAAGACCGAGCAGCGCAGAGAAGTCCGCCCTAGGCGGACCGAGCGAACGGGGTGCCCTTTCTTTTGCCTTCTTTTCTTTGGGCAAGCAAAGAAAAGAAGGTCGCCCGCCGGGGCGAAACCCCGGCAAACCTACTCCGCCGCCGCCCGCCTTAACGTCTCCACCACCGGCCGCCGCAGCACCTCCCTCAACCCCCACCACCCCGCCCCCAGCGCCAGCAGCGCACCCGCCGCCCCGCCCGCCAGCGGCACCCACGGCGACGCATTCCAGCTGAACTGGAATGCATACCGCGCGAGCGCCCAGCCGACCGCCATTGCGGCGATCGACGCCAGCACCCCCCGCGAGTGCCCCCACCCCCAGCAGCTCGGCCCGCTGCACCTGCGCCAGCAGCTTGCCGCTCGCCCCCAGCGCCCGCATCACCGCGAACTCCCGCGCCCGCGCCTCGCGCGTGGCCGTGACCGCAGCAAAGAGCACCACCAACCCCGCCGCCAGCGTGAAGGTGAAGAGGAACTCGACCGCACGCACCACCTGGTCGAGCACGGCCTGGATCTGGCCGATCGAGGCCGAGACGTCGACATTGGTGATGTTGGGGAAGTCGCGGCTCAGCGCGTTGTCGAAGCCCGGCGTGGCCGGCGCGCGAAACGCGGCGATGTAGGTCGCCGGCACGTCGACCATCTGCGCGCTCGGGAACATCACGAAGAAGTTGGCCCGCATCGAGCCCCAGTCGACCTTGCGCAGGCTGGTGATGCGGCCCTCGACCATCTGGCCGGCGATGTCGAAGCGCAGCGTGTCGCCGAGCGAGAGCCGCAGCGTCTCGGCCAGGCCCTGCTCGACACTCAGCGCGCCCTTCTCCTCGCTCACCCAGCGACCCTGCGTCACGTTGTTGTGCGACGGCGGCGTGGCGCTGTGGCTCAGGTTGAACTCGCGGTCGAGCAGGCGCTTGGCACGTTCGTCGGTGTAGTCGTCGAGGTTGGCCGGCTTGCCATTGATGGCCACCAGCCGGCCGCGGATCATCGGGTACCAGTCGAACTTGGGCACACCGCCTTCGCGCAACCGGGCCTGGAACGCATCGCCCTGGTCGGGCTGGATGTTGATGACGAAGCGGTTGGGCGCATCGGGCGGTGTGGCCTGGCGCCAGCTCGAGATGAGGTCGGTGCGCAGCAGCACGAGCAGCACCAGCGCGAGCAGCCCCACGCTCAATGCCGAGACCTGCAGCACCGCAAACGCCGGGCGTGCCGCGATCTGGCGCGTGGCGAGCACCAGCCAGCGCGGCGCACCCGCCTCGGGCACCGCGCGGCGCAGGACCTGTACCGCGCCCCACGACAGCAGCGCAAACACCGCCACCGCCCCCGCGAACCCGCCCACCGCGATCAGCCCCAGCTGCAGGTCGGACGACACCGCCAGCAGCAGCGCCACGAAGCCCGCCGCCCCCGCGCCGAGCACGATCAGCGAGGCCGGCTTGAGCGCCCCGACGTCGCGGCGGATCACCCGCAGCGGCGGTACCTGCGACAGCTGCAGGACCGGCGGCAGGCCGAAGCCCATCAACAGCGTGAAGCCGACCCCCACGCCGAAGAGCGCGGGCCAGACGGTCGGCAGCGGCAGCGTGGCGCTCACCAGGCCCGACAGCAGCCACACGAAGACGTAGTGCACGCCGAAGCCGATCGCCACCCCCGCGAGGCTCGCAGCCAGGCCGACCATCGTGAACTCGATCAGGTACTGCAGCGCGATGGTGCGCTGCGCCTGCCCGAGCACGCGCAGCATGGCGCAGTCGTCGAGGTGGCGCTCGGCGAAGTCGCGTGCCGCGATGCCCACGGCCACCGCCGCCAGCAGCGCGGCCAGCAGCGCCACCAGGTTGAGGAATTTCTCGGCGCGGTCGAGCGTCTGGCGCATCTCGGGGCGGCCGGTTTCCAGCGACTCGACGCGCACGCCGCGCACCGTGCGGCCCTTCACCTGCTCGTCGGCCCAGCGCACGAATTCGCGCAGTGGCGCTTCGTTCGCGCCCGGCGCGGCCACGGCCATGCGGTAGGTGACACGGCTGGCGGGTTGGATGAGCGCGGTCGCGGCGAGGTCGGCCTCGTGGAGCATCACCCGTGGCGCAAAGGCCATGAAACCCGCACCGCGGTCAGGCTCGACCACGATCACCGCGCCGACCTTGAGCGTGGCGTCGCCCAGGAGCAGCTCGTCGCCGATCTGCAGCAGCAGCGAGTCGAGCAAGGGCGCATCGACCCACACCGTGCCACGCGCCGGCCCGTGCGTCACCGTCTCCTCGGGCCCGCCGGGCGACTGCACCACGCGCAGCGCGCCCCGCAGCGGGTACTCGTCGCTCACGCTCTTGACCGAGACCAGGCGTGAGTTGCCGCCCTTCTCGTCGCTCGCGCGCCCCATGCTCGGGAAGGCCGCAGTGGTGGCCACCTTGAGCCCGAGCGCCTGCGCCTTCTGGGTGAACACCGGCGGCAGCGGCTGGTCGCTCGCGACGATGGCGTCGCCGCCCAGCAACTGGCGCGCATCACGCGCCAGGCCGTGGTTGAGGCGGTCGGCAAAGAAGCCCACCGCGGTGAGGGCGGCGACCGCCAGCGTCACCGCCACCAGCAGCAGCCGCAACTCGCCGGCGCGAAAGTCGCGCGCCAGCTGACGCCACGCAAGTTGCCACAGGGAAGCCTTGAACTGCACGGACATGCTGATCTCCATCGAGGTCAGCACCTTACCCGATGCAGTGCAAGGTGTCGGACACCACGGTCTTCAACCTCACCGCACCGCTGGCGCCGTGATGGGCCGGCTCACAGGCGCTTCTTGAGCACGACGATCGCGGCCGCCAGTTCGTGCGCGGCCGGCTGGCCTGGAGCGATGGCCTCGTCGGGCTGCACGCCCACCGCGTGGATGCGCACACCCGACGGCGATTCCCAGTGCCCGCTGGTGAACTTCACCGCGCCCAGGCCTTGCAAGGGCGTGATCGTCTGGATCGAGCCGCGGCCGAAGGTGGTGCGACCGACGACGGCTGCGCGCCGGTGATCCTTCAGCGCAGCGGTCACGATCTCGGCCCCGGCCGCGGTGCCGCCATCCACCAGCACCACCATCGGCCCCTCGCGCAGCGCGGGCGGCAGCGGCTTCAGCGGGTCTTTCCAGCCACCGCCCGTCCGGTAGTCCGACGGCACGGCGAGGAAGGTCTGGTTGGCCTGCTCCGTGCGGCCGCTGATCTTGGCCACCATGGCCCGCTCGGGCAGGAAGAGCGCGGCCAGCCCGATCGCCTGCTGCACGACCCCGCCGGTGTTGCCGCGCAGGTCGAGCACCAGGCCCCGCCAGGGTTGCTGCACCCACTGTTCGCCGAGCCGGCGGCCCAGTTCGTCGAGCAGCCCGTCGCTGAACACCGGCACCGCCAGCACGGCCACACCGGGCTCCGGGCGCGTGAGGCTCCACGTGCGCCGCGTGACGATCTGGCGCTCGATCTCCAGCTCGACCGGCTGGGGCGCAAACTCGCGCAGCAGGCGCAGGCGCAGCTTGCTGCCCACGGGGCCGCGCAGCATGCCCACCACGTCGCGCAGGTTCAGCTCGCCCAGCGCCTTGCCGTCGATCGCGAGCAGCACGTCGCCGGCCTTGACACCGGCCACGTCGGCCGGCTGGCCCGCGATCGGCATCACCACCGTCTGGTAGCCGCGCCGGGCCACCTCCACACCGATGCCGGCGGGCCCGCCCTGGGCCCCGCTGCGAAAGGCCTTGAACTCCTCTTCGGTGAAGTATTCGCCGCCTTCGGGATCGGCCTCGCGCACCATGCCGCGAATGGCGCCGATCAGCAGCTTGTCACCGCCGGTCGGTTCGGCCAGCGAGGTCTTGAGCAGGTCGTACACCATCGCCAGCGCCCGCATCTGCTCGGTGGGCAGGGGCTCGGCCGGGCGGCCACTTTGTGCCACCACGAGCGTGGCACTGCACATCAGCACCGCACCCAGCAGGACAAGGCGATGAAGGGGCTGGAGAGGACGAGGGGTCATGGGGTGACGCTGAAGCGGACGACGCTGTGCACTTTAGGGCAGCGGGCCGTGCGCCCCGCGAGGGCTGAACACAGCATGCAAATTCCCAGAACCGCCGCCCGGGGGGCAGGTGCTTCAATGAACCGCATGGACACGCGAACTTTCCCAGCCCTCTTCCTCTCGCACGGCTCGCCGATGCTGGCCCTGGAGCCCGGTGCCACCGGCCCCTTCCTGCAGCGGCTCGGGCCGGCGATTGCCGAGCGCTTCGGCGTGCCGCGCGCCATCCTCGCCGTCTCGGCGCACAGCCTCGCGCGAGAGCCGGTGCTGCTGGCCGGGGCGCAGCACCACGCGGTGCACGACTTCGGCGGCTTCCCGGACGCGCTCTACCAACTGCGCTACGACAGCCCCGGCGCGCCCGAACTCGCCGCGCAGGTTCAGCAGCGCCTGGCTGCCGCCGGCTGGCCGGTGCACCGCGTCGACCAAGGCGGCCTCGACCACGGCATCTGGACCATGCTGCGCTTCATGTTCCCCGCGGCCGACATCCCGGTGCTGCCGCTCGCCTGGGTGCCGACGCTGCCGCCGGCGCAGCAGTTCGCCCTCGGCGAGGCGCTGGCCGCGCTGCGCCACGAGGGTGTGCTGGTGATGGGCACCGGCAGCATCACGCACAACCTGCGCCGGCTCTTCGGCGCCCGGCGGCCCGCGCTCGACGCCCCCGAAGCGGCCGACAGCGCGGCCTTCCGCGGCTGGATGCACGAGCGCGCCCAGGCGCGCGACTGGGAGGCCCTCTTCGCCTACCGGCAACAGGCACCGCACGCGCCGGAGATGCACCCGACCGACGAGCACCTGCTGCCCTGGTACGTGGCGGCCGGCGCGGGCGGGCGCGAGGCGGCGCCGCAGCGCCTGCACGAGGCCGTGACCTACGGGAGCCTGGGGATGGACGCCTACGCGTTCGGCACCGAAGCGGCGGGCCTCGCGGCCTGAGCCGCCGGCCTGCGGCCGATGGGTGGCCTTGAAGCTGCTGCGGCTACTGCGCCGTGGCCGACGCCGCACTCGCCGCCGACGCCACCCGCGTCGCCGCCGCTTCGCGGTAGCGCCGGGCCAGCACGGTCGCGCCGTCGGTCGAACGCTTGAGCGCGGCGCGCAGCGTGGCGAGCTCGCCGTGGCGCGCGGTTTCGTGCAGGCGCGCGAGCGACTGCGCGAGTGCGTTGCAGCTCCACGCATCGGCCTGGGAAGCGACGGCCATCTGGGCCAGCGCATCGCGCTCCTCGGCCGCAGCGGCCACCCGTTCGGCCGGCCAACCGGCCCGCTCACCGATGCTCGCGGCCAAGGCCGCTTCGGCGGTGGTGCTGCCGCGCCGGGCCAGCACCTCGGCCACCGCCGCGCACACCTGCTGGCGGTTGGCATCTCGCACTTCGCGCGCACCGCAGTGCTGGCTGGCTGCCACCAGCGGCAGCTCGGCACGCGTGTCGAGCTTCGCCAGCTCGGTGGCCAGGGCAAGGCGCGACACCAGGTCGGCCTCGGGCGGCAGCTTGGCCAGCACCGCCGCCACCAGCGCACCGGGGCGGGCATCCGACTTGGCGGCCTGCGACACCCGGTACATCGCTTCGGCCACCGCCGGCTCGTCGCGGCGCATCTTGGCGTCGGCCGCCACCTGCAGCCAAGCCATCGCGTTGCCCGGTTCCAGGCGTGCCCATTGGTCGGCCGACAGCAGGCGACAGGCGCCTTCGGTGCGCTGCGACTGGCAGGCCCGCATCGCCCAGGCGTAGACCTGCGGCGTGCCCCTGAAGGCCGCAAGCGAGGCCAGCTCATCACGCGCACGCTCGGCGCCCCCGTCGAGAAGCCCATCGGGCACGCCACCGTCATCAAGCACCACCATCAGCAGGCCGGCGGCACGCTGCGTGTCGTCCTGGCTGCCGAGCAGGATGGGCAGCGCCTGCAGGCGTGCACGCTGTGCGGCACTCTGGATGGGCGCCATGTCGCGCGGGCGGCCACTCTCATCGGCCTTCACGCGGCCGTGGCCGCAGAGTTCGGTCTCGTCGGCTGCCAGCGCGGGTGCGGCCGGCGGCGGTGCCACCAGCGCGGCGCTCATCGCCGTCACGCCTTGCTGCGACAGCTGGGCGTCGTCCATGCTGGCCAGCATCTCCACCTTGTGCGGGTGGGCCAGGTCTTCGACCGTGGTCTCTTCGGCCTGTGGCGCATGCGCCAGGCCCGCCTCCACCGCCTGCCAGACCAGCACGCCCAGCACCAGCACCACCAGCCCCGCACCAAGCCAGCGCATGCGCGCTGTCACCGTGCCGCCTTCACCTCGTGCGTCTTCGCCTTGTGCGTCTTCGTTGTTGTTCACAAGCCCCCCTCTGCAATCGCTTCCTTGACCGCCGACACCTGCCGGCGCGAGACCACCAACCATTCGTCGACCGGCGCAACGCGCACCACCCAGCCTTCGGCCGCGTCTTCTTCTCCCTCGGCCGCAAGCACACGCCGTTCCAGTGCCCGCAGCGCCTTGCGCGCCACCAGCGCATTGCGGTGGATGCGCAGGAAGCGATCACCCAGGCGTTGTTCGAGGTCGGTGAGGGCGTCGTCGAGCACGTGGGTGTGGGTGGCGGTGCGCAGCGTCACGTACTTCAGCTCGGCCTTGAGGTAGAGCACCTCGGACACCGGCACCCGCACCTTGCGCCCGAGTTCACTCACCACGATCACCGGCTCGTCGCCCGGCTCGGCCGGCCGTGCGCCGGCCTGGCCCTGGCCGAGGCGCTGCGCCACCCGCTGCAACGCGGCCTGCAGCCGCTCACGTCGCACGGGCTTGGTGAGGTAGTCGACCGCATCGAGGTCGAAGGCCTGCAGCGCATGCTCGGCGTGCGCCGTCACGAACACGATCGCCGGCGGCTGGGGCAGCTGCTTCACACGCGCCGCGAGCTGCGTGCCGTCGAGGCCGGGCATGTGGATGTCGAGCAGCACCAGGTCGCAGCGGTGGTCGGCCAGCCAGACGAGCGCCTGGCTCGCATTGGCCGCCTCGCCCGCCACCTGGGCCTTGGGCGATGGGCAGTCGTGGACCAGCCCGCGCAGGCGCAGGCGGGCCAGCTCTTCGTCGTCGACGATCAGCACCTTCAGGTCTTCGCTCATAGCGGCACCACGATCTGCACGCGGAAAAAGTCTTTGTCGAGCCGCGTCTCGAACTGCGCCGCCACGTCGTGCATCAGGCGCAGGCGCTCGCGCACGTTGCGCAGCGCCATGCCGTTGCCCGGCCGCGAAGGCTGCTGGGGCAGCGTGTTGACGATGCTCACCACCGCATGCGCACGCTTGACCCGCGTGCGGATGCGGATCACGCCGCCATCGGGCGCCGGCTCCACGCCGTGGCGCACCGCGTTCTCGACCAGCGGCTGCAGCAGGAGCGGCGGCACGCGTGCGGAGCCGGCGTCTTCGTCCAGCTCCCAGCTCACCTGCAGGCGGTCGCCGAAACGCACCTGCTCGATGGCCAGGTAACGCTGCGCGAGCGACACCTCCTCGGCCAGCGTGACCGAGGCACCGCTGTCGCTGAGCGCCACGCGAAAGAGCTCGGCCAGGTCTTCGAGCAGCCCTTCGGTGCGCGCCGGGTCGAGCCGCGCGAGCGTGATCGCGGTGTTGAGCGTGTTGAAGAGGAAGTGCGGGCGGATGCGCGACTGCAGCTCGGCCAGGCGCGCCGTGGTGTCGGCCGGCAGCCGCGCCCGCGCCCGCAAGGTGAGCCAATAGAACATGGCCGCCGCGAGCAACGCGCCCGCCATCACCGGCGGCACCCACGCAAAACGGCTCCCCGCCGGGCTCAGGCCGCCCGCCGCCTGCAGGCCCCAGCCGAAGGCACCGCTGGCAGCCCCCAGCAGCAAGGCTGCCGCCCACTGCCCCACCACCGGCAGCGGCGCCAGCAGCCGCTTGAGCACGCAGGCGAGCACCAGCCACAGCAGCAGGCCCGGCAGGGCGATGCTCGCCGCCACCGCGACGAGCGTGAGCCACGAGGGCAGATCGCTGGCACCGAAGCTCACCGCCACGGCCAGCGTGACGTGAACGAAGAGCAGCGCGCGCAGCACCACGCCCACGTGGCACACATCGAAGGCCGAGCCGGCGCCGCGCAGGCTCTTCGCTCCAGGCTCGTAAGGGCCGAAGCCGGTGGGCCCGAAGAGGCTGCTGCTGGAGCTGCTGGCAGGGTCTTGTGGCCCGGCACCCTCGGCCCCTGCGCGGGCCGGGTGGCTCGGCGCATTCGAGGCGTCTGTCGGGCGGGGTTGGGGCATGGTCGGGTGGGGTGGCCGAATAGAATCGGCCGCTCTACTCTGGCGGATGGCTTGACGTCGGCGCGGGGCCCCGCGCCGTCCTGCGATTGTCGCCAAGACACGCCCCCCGGCAACCGCACACACACAGCGTTACACGCCTCAGGTCCCCCGATGTCATCCAACCAACTCGACAAGAAATCACAAGCCTGGTCCGCGCTCTTCTCCGAGCCGATGAGCGAGCTGGTCAAGCGCTACACCGCCAGCGTCGACTTCGACAAGCGACTGTGGAAGGCCGACATCGCCGGCTCCCTCGCCCACGCCGAGATGCTGGCCGCGCAGGGCGTGATCGGCACACAAGACCTCGCCGACATCCAGCGCGGCATGGCGCAGATCAAGGGCGAGATCGAGGCCGGCAGCTTCGAGTGGAAGCTCGACCTCGAAGACGTGCACCTCAACATCGAAGCGCGCCTGACCACGCTGGTGGGCGACGCCGGCAAACGCCTGCACACCGGCCGCTCGCGCAACGACCAGGTCGCCACCGACGTGCGCCTGTGGCTGCGCGACGAGATCGATTCACTCGCGCCCCTGCTGGCCGACATGCAGAAGTCGCTGGTCGACGTGGCCGAGCAGAACGTCGACACCATCCTCCCCGGCTTCACCCACATGCAGGTCGCGCAGCCGGTGAGCTTTGCGCACCACCTGCTGGCCTATGTGGAGATGTTCAAGCGCGATGCCGAGCGCCTGGCCGACGTGCGCCGCCGCGTGAACCAGCTGCCGCTCGGCGCCGCCGCGCTTGCGGGCACCAGCTACCCGCTGGACCGCGAGCGTGTCGCGAAGACGCTCGGCTTCGACGGCGTCTGCCAGAACAGCCTCGATGCGGTGAGCGACCGAGACTTCGCGCTCGAGTTCACCGCGTTCGCGTCGATCGCGATGGTGCACGTGTCGCGCCTCGCGGAAGAGATCGTGCTCTGGATGAGCCAGAACTTCAGCTTCATCGACCTCGCCGACCGCTACTGCACCGGCTCGTCGATCATGCCGCAGAAGCGCAACCCCGACGTGGCCGAGCTGGCGCGCGGCAAGAGCGGCCGGGTGGTGGGCCACCTGATGGGCCTCATCACCCTGATGAAAGGCCAGCCGCTCACCTACAACAAGGACAACCAGGAAGACAAGGAGCCCTTGTTCGACACCGTCGACACGCTGCGCGACACGCTGCGCATCATGGCCGAGATGGTGGGCGGCATCACGGTCAAGAAAGAGGCGATGGAGCGTGCCGCCCTGCGCGGCTACGCCACCGCCACCGACCTTGCCGACTACTTGGTGAAGAAGGGCCTGCCCTTCCGCGACGCGCACGAGGTCGTTGCCCATGCGGTGAAGACCGCCATCGCCGAGGGCAAGGACCTTTCCGAACTGCCGCTCGCCACGCTGCAGGGCTTCAACGCCGCCATCACCGACGACGTCTTCGGCGTGCTGAGCCTCGCCGGCTCGCTCAACGCGCGCCAGGTGCTGGGCGGCACGGCGCCGGTGCAGGTGCGCGCACAGATCGCGCGGCACCGCGCCCGCCTCGGCTGAAGACACCACGGGTGTGCAGGCACCCGATCGTCCGGTAGTCTTGCCACGTGTTCATCGAAATGGCCGCTGCATCCACGGCGGCGTTTCCCGCGTAAGGCTCCCCCATGAACCGACGCCTGCACCTCGGCCGCCTGGCCACCCTGCTGACCCTGGGCCCAGCCCTCAGCGCCTGCTCGTCCGGGCTCAACGCGCTCAAGCCCTCGTCGACCTACGGCTTCACCGAAGGCGTGAGCTACGGCCCGCACCCGCGGCAGAAGCTCGACGTCTACCGCCCCACCCGCCCGGCACCGCCCGGCGGCTGGCCGGTGGTGGTGTTCTTCTACGGCGGCTCGTGGCACTGGGGCAGCCGCGCCGAGTACACCTTCGCCGGCGAAGCGCTGGCCTCGCGCGGCGTGCTCGCGCTGATCGCCGACTACCGCCTCTACCCCGACGTGCGCTACCCCGACTTCCTCGACGACAGCGCCCGGGCCACCGCCCACGCCCTGCGCGAAGCCTCACGCCTGGGCGGCAACCCGCAACGCGTCTACGTGATGGGCCACAGCGCCGGCGCCTACAACGCTGCGATGGTGGCGCTCGACGAGCGCTGGCTCAAGGCACAAGGCCACTCGCCCGCCGCGCTCGCGGGCTGGATCGGCCTGGCCGGGCCCTACGAATTCCTGCCGATCTCCAACCCGCAGGCGCAGGTGGTCTTCCACCACCCGGACTACCCGCCGGGCACGCAGCCGATCGACTACGTGCGGCCCCATGCACCGCGTGCCTTTCTCGGTGCGGCGCACGACGACCACCTGGTCAACCCGGTGCGCAACACCGAGCAGATGGCCGAGCGCCTGAAGGCCGCCGGCGCCCCGGTGCAGATGAAGCTCTACGAGGGCGTGGACCACGTGACGCTGGTGGCCTCGATGGCCTGGTCGCTGCGCTGGATGTCGACGGTGCTCGACGACGTGTCCTCGTTCATGCTGCAGGACCCGAAGACCACCACCGCGTCGAAATGACGAGAGCCGCCCGCAGGCGGCTCTCGATGCGGTGGCGAAACGCGATCAGTCGTTCGCGCCGATCAGCTCGCCGAACAGCACCCACTGCGTGCCGTTGAACTTGGCCAGCTGGCCCTGCTCCATCAGGAAGTAGTCGGTGGGCGAGGTGTTGATCGCCATGCCGGGCAGCAGCAGCGGCAGCTTGAAGTTCTTGAGGTTCGCGGCCTGCTTCATCACGTTCTCGCGCGTGAGGTCGTTGCCGCACTGCTTGAGCACCTGCACCAGGGTCTGCGCCGTCAAGTACGCGTACATGTTGCTCGCGTCCTTGGGGTCGCCTTCCTTGTAGTAGCGGCCCATGAAGGCACGCCATTCGAGCATGGCCGGGTCATCCTTCCACTGCGGGTCGTTCTGGTCCTTGTAGTACTGCAGCGTGATCAGGTCCTTCGACTTGTCGAGGCCCGCCGGCGTGAGCACCGAGCCGATCGACGCCCCCACGTTGTTGAGGATGTGCAGCGGCTTCCAGCCCGAGTCGTAGGCCTTGCGGATGGCCTGCGCCGCAAACTTCGGCGTGGTGATGTTGATGAAGGTGTCGGCACCCGAGGCCTGCAGCGTGAGGATCTGCGAATCGACCGTCGGGTCGGACACCTCGTAGGTCGCCTCCTTCACCACCATCGTGGCGGCCTTCGCGCCCAGGCCGTCTTTCACGCCCTTGAGCACGTCTTTGCCGTAGTCGTCGTTCTGGTAGAGGATCGCGACCTTGGCGTTGGGCTTGTTCTTCAGCAGCCACTTCGCGTAGATCATGCCCTCGGACTGGTAGCTGATGTTCCAGCCGATGGTCCACGGGTAGTTCTTCGGGTCACCCCACTTGGTGGCGCCGGTGGCGAGGAAGAGGTGCGGCACCTTCTTCGCATTCATGTACTTGTGGATCGCCGTGTTGGGCGCGGTGCCCAGCGTGTTGAATGTGGCGAGCACCTCTTCCTGCTCGACGAGCTTTCGGATCTGCTCCACCGTCTTGGGCGGGCTGTAGCCGTCGTCCAGGCTGATCAGGTTGATCTTGCGGCCGTTGATGCCGCCCTGCTCATTGATCATCTTGAAGTAGGCCTGGTGCAGCTTGCCGATCGTGCCGTAGGCCGAGGCGGGGCCGCTGTAGGGCTGCGATTGGCCGATCTTGATCTCGGTGTCTGAGGCGCCCGGGCTGTATTTGCCGGCCGCCACCGCGCCCACGCTGAACGCCAGCGACGCGCACGCCGCCACCCACTGCACAAGGTTGAAGGTTCTGGAGGTCATGTCGCTTCCTTTCGAAGAATGAAGACACGTTGCGCCGGCCCGGCGTTTCCCATCAACGCCTGAGGCCCGAATGAGGGTCTACTGAGTAACCCGCCCTCGTAGAAACCGAGCCCGCACGAGCCGGACGAAGCCGGCCACGCCTGTGGGCATCACGTACATGAAAACGATGAGGAACACGCCGTACAGCGCCCACGGCGCCGACTTGGAGAGCTGGTCGGCCAGGTTGGGCACGAACTGGATGAAGAGCGCGCCGTAGATCGCGCCCGAGATCGAGGCCAGCCCGCCGATCACCACGCCGATGAAGAGGCTGAACGACAGGAAGATGCCGAAGGAGTCGGGCGCGACGAACTGCACCGCGATGGCCCCGAGTGCGCCGGCAATCCCGGTGTACATGGCCGACACGCCGAAGGTGAGCGACTTGTACAGCGACGCGTTCACGCCCATCGCCCGCGCGGCGATGGGCTGGTCGCGCAAGGCCACCATCGCCCGGCCGACACGCCCGCGCAGCAGGTTCCATCCGACGAAGAAGAGCAGCACCGTCCACGCGAGGATGAAGAAGTACAGCCACTTGTCTTGCGACAGCCCGCTCCATTGCGGCGCATCGGGCTTCATGATCACGAGGCCCTGCGAGCCGCCCGTCCAGTGCTCCAGCGCCTTGTGCTTGAGGATCTGCGGCATCGCGATGCCGAGCGCGAGCGTGGCGATGGCGAGGTAGAGCCCTTCGAGCCGCAACGCCGGCAGGCCGAAGAGGAACCCCGCGACCAGGCAGACGAGGCCCGCGATCGGGATCGTCGCCCAATAGGGCATGCCGACCTTGTCCATCAGGATCGCGGCGACATACGCGCCGATGGCATAGAAGGCGCCGTGGCCGAGCGAGATCTGCCCGTTGAAGCCCATCAGCATGTTGAGCCCGAGGATCGCGATGGCGTAGCAGAGCGCGAGCGCGAACTGGAACACCCGGTAGTCGGGCAGGAAGAGCGGCACCACGATGGCCAGGGCCAGCACCAGGGCCAGCCCGATGAGCTGGTTGCGGCTGAGGGCGGGTTTGTGGAGGGTGGTCATGGTGTTTTCCTCAGACCCGCGACACATGGACCTTGCCGAACAGGCCCGACGGCTTGATCACCAGCACGGTCACGATCAGCACCAGGGCGACGGTGTGCTTGGCTTCGGTGCCCAGGTACACGCCGACCACGTTTTCCAGCACACCGACCATGAAGCCGCCGATCACCGCGCCCCACGGGTTCTCGATGCCGCCGAGCAACGCGCCGGCAAATGCGTACAACAGCACCCCACCCATCATGTTGGGTTCGAGGAAGACCACCGGCGCGATCATCATTCCGGCGATGGCGCCGATGGCCGCCGCGAGGCCCCAGCCGAGCGCGAGCATCCAGCCCACGCGCACGCCGGCCAGCCGCGCCGACACCGGGTTCTGCGCCGCCGAGCGCATGGCCAGGCCGAGCGGCGTGTAGCGGAAGAAGACGAAGAGCAGCAGCAGGAGCACGAGCGTGATGCCCATCGAGCCGATCTCGTGCGACGACATGAAGCGGTTGCCGAAGAAGGGCTGCTCGGGAAAGGGGCTCGCGAAGGGCTTGATCGTGTAGCCGAAGATCCAGCCGGCCACGCTGTTGAAGATGACGAGCAGGCCGATGAAGACCGTCACCACCGACAGCACCGGCGCGTTTTCCACCGGCCGGATGACCACCCGCTCGATCGCCACGCCGGCCAGGAAGGCGACGCCCGTCGTGAGGAAAAAGGTCACCCAGTACGGCAGCCCGGCCTGCATCAGGGCCCAGGCGAGGTAGGTGGCGAACATCGCCATCTCGCCCTGCGCGAAATTGATCTCGTGCGTGGCCTGGTAGATCATGACCAGCGCCAGCGCCATGCTGGCGTAGATCCCCCCGGTGGCCAGGCCGGAGAGCACTTGGTGGATCAGAAGGTCCATGGATTCAGTAGCCCAGGTAAGAGCGGCGCACCGACTCGTCGTTGCGGATCGATTCCGAGGTGCCCGAGATCACGACGCGGCCGGTCTCCAGCAGGTAGGCGTGGTCGGCGAGCTTGAGCGCGAGCGAGGCGTTCTGCTCGACCAGCAGCATGCTGATGCGGTCGGACTCGTTGATGGCCTTGAAGATGGCGAAGAGCTCCTGCACCACCAGCGGCGCGAGGCCGAACGAGGGTTCGTCGAGCAGCAACAGACGCGGTCGCAGCATCAGCGCCCGCGACACCGCGAGCATCTGCTGCTCGCCGCCCGAGAGCGTGCCGGCCTGCTGCCTGCGGCGCTCCTTCAGGCGCGGGAAGTAGGTGTACATGCGCTCGTAGTCGAGCGCGACCTCGGCCTTGTCGCGGCGGGTGTAGGCGCCGATGCGCAGGTTCTCTTCCACGCTGAAGTTGAGGAAGGTACCGCGGCCGTCTGGCACGTGGGCCACCCCCATGCGCACGATGCTCTCGGTGGCACGGCCGTCGATGCGCTCGCCACCGAGCAGCACCTCGCCCTGCATCTTCACCATGCCGCACACCGCACGCAGCGTGGTGGTCTTGCCGGCCCCGTTGGCGCCGAGGATGGTGGTGATGCCGCCGGCCTTCACGTCAAAGTCGAGCCCGTGCAGCACCTTGGTCTGGCCGTATTGCGCGTGCAGGCCGCGCACCTGGAGGATGGCTTGGTCGGCGCTCATGCAGCCTCCGCGCCGAGATAGGCCCTGATCACTTCTGCATCGGCCTGCACTTCGGCCGGCGTGCCATCGGCGATCTTGCGGCCGAAGTTGAGCGCGACCACCTGGTCGGACACCCGCATCACGAGGTTCATGTGGTGCTCCACCAGCAGGATGGTGAGCTTGAGTTCGCTGCGGATGCGCCGCAGCAGCTCCATCAGCGCGCCCACCTCTTCATGGTTCAGGCCACCGGCCGGCTCATCGAGCAGCAGCAGCTTGGGCTGGGTGATCAGGGCCCGCGCGAACTCCACGCGCTTTTGCGTGCCGAAGGGCAGGTCGGCCACCACTGTCTCGGCCACGGGCCCCAGTTCGAGCAGCTCGATCACCTGCTCCACATGCTCGCGCAGGCGCTGCTCTTCGCGGCGCACGCTGGGCAGGCGAAAGGCGTTCGACAGGTAGCCGGTGCGCGTGCGACTGTGGCCGCCGAGCATGACGTTCTGGCGCACGCTCATCGTGCGGAAGAGCGCCAGGTTCTGGAAGGTGCGGCCGATGCCCATCTCGGCGATGCCGTGCGATGGCACCTCGGTCAGCGAGCGGCCCTCGAAGGCAATGCGCCCTTCGCTGAACTCGTAGAGCCGCGAGAGGCAGTTGAACAGAGTTGTCTTGCCGGCCCCGTTGGGGCCGATCAGGCCGACGATCTTTCCGGCCTCGACCTGGAAGGAGACCTTGTCCAAAGCCGTGATGCCACCGAAGCGAACCGTGACGTCGCTAACGTCCAGAAGCGGTGGTGTGGTGCGCGCGTCGATTCGAAGTCTCCCCATCACTGCGGCGCAGGTTCTGCATCGCAAAACCGCGCTCCGCGTTCCGCCCTTCAGATCGAAGGCGTGCGCAATTTAGTGTGGAGTCTTCCTCGGCGCGAGGGGGGGTCTTTCCCGTAAGGGAGGGCCCAGGGAGTTGTTTTCCTAGGCCGTGATTCCGAGGGGTGGAATGAAACACAGGTGCGTGGATGGCGGGACTGCCCTCCACGCGGCGCGCTCAGTGGGCTTCGTCCCAGTTGGGCCCCACACCCACTTCGGCGAGCAGCGGCACCTTGAGCTGCGCCACGCCGGCCATCAGGCGCGGCACTTCGCTCCTCACCCAGTCGAGCTCGGCCTCGGGCACTTCGAACACGAGTTCGTCATGCACCTGCATCACCATCAGCGTTCGCTTTTGCTGCTCGTCGAGCGCGGCCTGCACCGCGATCATCGCGAGCTTCACCAGGTCGGCTGCCGTGCCCTGCATCGGCGCGTTGATCGCCTGTCGTTCGGCGCCGGCCTTGCGCGGGCCGCTGCCGCCGTTGATCTCGGGCAGGTAGATGCGGCGGCCGAAGAGCGTCTCGACATAACCTTTCGCGCGCGCGGACTCCTTGGTCTCGTCCATGTAGCGCTTCACGCCCGGGTAGCGGGTGAAGTAGCGGTCGATGTATTGCGTGGCCGCCGCACGCTCGATGCCGAGGCTTGCCGCCAGGCCGAAAGCGCCCATGCCGTAGATGAGGCCGAAGTTGATGGTCTTGGCGTAGCGGCGCTGTTCGCTCGTCACCGCCTCGGGGGCGATGCCGAAGACCTCGCTCGCGGTGGCGCGGTGCACGTCCATGCCTTCGGCGAAGGCTTTCAGCAGGTTCTCGTCGCCGGAGATGTCGGCCATGATGCGCAGCTCGATCTGCGAGTAATCGGCGCTCACGATCACGTGCCCGGCCGGGGCGATGAAGGCCTCGCGCACGCGCCGGCCTTCGGCCGTGCGGATGGGGATGTTCTGCAGGTTGGGGTCGTTGCTGGAAAGGCGCCCCGTCACCGCCACCGCCTGCGCATAGTTGGTGTGCACGCGCCCGGTGCGCGGGTTGACCATCAGCGGCAGCTTGTCGGTGTAAGTGCCCTTCAACTTCGACAGCGAGCGGTGCTCCAGCAGCTTGGCCGGCAGCGGGTAGTCCTCGGCCAGTTTGTCGAGCACCTCTTCGTCGGTGCTCGGCGAGCCGCTGGCGGTCTTCTTGATGACCGGCAGGCCGAGCTTTCCGAAGAGGATCTCGCCGATCTGCTTGGGGCTGCCCATGTTGAAGGGCTGGCCGGCGAGCTCGTGCGCCTCGCGTTCGAGCTGCAGCATGCGCTCGCCCAGCTGCTGGCTCTGCTGCGCGAGCCGCGCCGGGTCGATCAGCACGCCGTTGCGTTCGATGCGCTGCAGGATGTGCGTGACCGGCATCTCGATCTTCTCGTAGACGAAGCGCAGCCCCTTGTCGGCCTCGACCTGCGGCCACAGGGTCTGGTGCACCTGCAGCGTCATCTCGCTGTCTTCGCACGAGTACTCGGCGGCACGCTCGATGTCGACCTGTGCGAACGGAATCTGGTGCGCGCCCTTGCCGCACACGTCTTCGTAGCTCAGGCCGGCACGGCCCAGGTGGCGCTGCGCCAGGCTGTCGAGGCTGTGCGGCTTGTGGGCTTCGAGCACATAGCTTTGCAGCAGCGTGTCGTGCACGTAGCCGCGCACGGTGATGCCGGCGTTGGCGAACACGTGGCTGTCGTACTTGAGGTTCTGGCCGAGCTTGGGCGCGTCGGCGTTTTCGAGCCAGGGCTTGAGGCGCGCCAGCACCATCTCGATCGGCAATTGGTCGGGGGCGCCCGCATAGCTGTGGCGCAGCGGGATGTAGGCCGCTTCTCCCGGGCTCACGCTGAGCGAGATGCCGACGATGCGCGCGGCCATCGGGTCGAGCGAGTCGGTCTCGGTGTCGATGGCGGCGAGCGGCGCCGATTCCACCTTGTCGGCCCACAGCTCCAGCGCGTCCGGCGTGAGCACCGTGGTGTAGCTGCGGTTGATGGCATGGTTCGCGAGCATCGGCGTCGGGTTGTCGAGCACCACCGGCGCTTCGGCTGCTGCGGTGCCTGCCCCAAGCGCCGCTTCTAGTTCACGTTTCCAGGTCTTGAACCCGTAGCGGTTGTAGAACTCGAGCAGCGCCTCGCGGTCGATCGGCTTCAGCGCCAGCGACCCGAGCGCCGGCCATCCGGGCACATGCTCGGCGAAGTCGCAATCGGTCTTCACCGTGACGAGCTTGCGGCCCATGGGCAGCCAGTCCAGGGCCTTGCGCAGGTTCTCGCCCGCCACGCCCTTCACCTTGTCGGCCGCCTGCATCACGCCGTCGAGCGAGCCGTACTCGGCGATCCACTTGGCCGCGGTCTTGGGGCCGACCTTCTCGACGCCGGGCACGTTGTCGACCGCATCGCCCATCAGCGTGAGGTAGTCGACGATGCGCTCGGGCGGCACGCCGAACTTCTCGGTCACGCCGGCCACGTCGAGCTTCTCGTTGCTCATGGTGTTGATGAGCGTCACGTGCTCGTTGACGAGTTGGGCCAGGTCCTTGTCGCCGGTGGAGATGATGACCTTCTGCCCCGCCTTCGCGGCCAGGCAGGAGAGCGTGCCGATCACGTCGTCGGCCTCCACGCCTTCGACCATCATCACCGGCCAGCCCAGCAGCTTCACCACTTCATGGATGGGCTCGATCTGCTGCACCAGCGGCTCGGGCATCGGCGAGCGCTGCGCCTTGTACTCGGGGTACCAGTCGTCGCGGAAGGTCTTGCCCGGCGCGTCGAAGACGCACACTGCGTGCGACGGTTTCACGTCCTGCACCGCCTTCTTCATCATCGCCACCATGCCGTGCAGTGCACCGGTCGGAAAGCCGTTCGGCCCACGCAGGTCGGGCAGCGCGTGGTAGGCGCGGTAGAGGTAGCTGGAGCCATCGACCAGCAGCAGCGGGCCGTCGTTCAGGAGGGGGGCGTCGTTCATGGCGCGGATTGTCGGGGAAGCGCATGGCCGCATCACCCGTGCGGGTGGTTCCCCCGTCAGCGGGCTGGTCGGGCCAGAGGCTGGGCCCTAGCCTGCACGCCTCGTCCACCTGCCCGTGCCTGCCATGTCTGTCTTTTCCTCACGCCGCCGGCGCTTCCTGCTGGCCCTCGGCTTCCTGCCGTGGCTGCCCGCCACCACCCATGCGGGCGGCCGCCCGCTGATGCTCGCCAACGTGTACCGCGGGGGCCTGACGCTGACCGACCACTGGGTGAGCGAAAAGTACGACGGCGTGCGCGCGTACTGGGACGGGCAGAAGCTGTGGACACGCCACGGCCACCGCATCGCCGCGCCGACCTGGTTCACCCGCGACTGGCCGACACAGCCGCTCGACGGCGAGCTGTGGGCCGGGCGCGGCCGCTTCACCAACGTCAGCAGTGCAGCCGCGAGAGACACGGCCGATGACGACACCTGGCGCCAGCTGCGCTACATGGTGTTCGACCTCCCCGATCATCCCGGCCGCTTCGACGAGCGCCTGCCCGCGCTGGCCACCCTGCTAGCCCGCCACGCATCGCCCAGCCTGCAGGCCGTGCCTCACCACCGGCTGGCCGACGAGGCGGCCCTGCAAGCCCTGCTGCGCGAGACCGTGCGCGCCGGCGGCGAAGGCCTGATGCTTCGCCGCGGCGACGCCCCCTACCGCGGAGAGCGCAGCGACGACCTGCTCAAGCTCAAGCAGCACCTCGACGCCGAAGCCACGGTGGTCGGCCACCTGCCCGGCAAGGGCAGGTACGAAGGCGTGGTCGGTGCGCTGCTCGTGGAAACGCCGCAAGGCTTGCGCTTCAAGCTGGGAAGCGGGCTGCGTGACACCGACCGCCATTCGCCACCGCCCGTCGGCACGCGGGTCACCTACCGCTACCTCGACCTGCATCCCAACGGCGCACCACGCTTTGCGAGCTTCGTCAGGGTGCGGGTGGACTGAAACGAATCCTTCATCAGCGTGCATCGCATTTGCAATACACTGGCTCCATGAAATCTGCCACGCTGCCCTCCGTCCGCATCGAAGCCGCCCTGCGCGAAGAGATCGAGCAGGCCCTCAACGAGGGCGAAAGCCTGTCGGCGTTTGTCGAAACCTCCGTGCGCGAGAGCCTGCGCCGCCGCCTCGACCAGTCGGAGTTCGTCAAGCGCGGCATCGCATCGCTTCAATCGGCCAGGAAGAGCGGCAAGACCATCAGCGCAGACACCGCGCTGCGCAAGCTCGAAGACCGCCTCGACAAGGCCAAAGCCGCCCGAGCCCGCAAGGGCCGCACGGCAGGATGACGTACGACGTCAGGCTGACGCCGGAAGCGCTGAGCGACCTGGAGCGCTTGTTCGAGTTCGTGCTGGAGCGCGAGCTGGCGCGAGGCGAAGAAGGCGACCTCACCCTGGCGGAAGAGGCCTTGTCGGCCATCAAGGCCGGCATCCAATTGCTCGCGCGCTTTCCGTTTACCTGCCGCAAGGCGGCACAGAGTCCCTTCCTGCGCGAGTTGGTGATTCCCTTCGGCGCGACGGGCTACGTCGCGCTGTTCGAGGTAGTGGATGACAAGACCGTCGTGATCGGCGCCGTCCGGCATCAGCGCGAAGACGACTACCACTGAGGCGCCGTCAGCCCGGGCGCCGCTCGACCAACTTCGGCACCACTGCCAGCACCCCAAGCGCCAGCACCGTGCTCAGCACCGCCGTCATCTCGCGCCCGAGCCCGCAGGCGATGCCGATGGCGGCCGTCATCCACACGCCGGCGGCGGTGGTGAGTCCCAGCACGTTCTCTTCGCTCCGGTTCTTGATGATCGCGCCGGCGCCGAGGAAGCCGATGCCGGCGACCACACCCTGGATCACGCGGCTCATGTCGTCGATCTCCATGCCGCCCTGCTGCGGCACCAGCACGAAGAGCGCCGCGCCCATCGCCACCAGCATGTGGGTGCGGATGCCGGCCGCCTTGCCCTGCTGCTCGCGCTCGTAGCCGAGGATGCCGCCCAGCACGGCCGCCAGCAGAAGGCGCAGCAGGATGCGCGTGATCTGCTCCGCATCGACGGCGTCGGAGAACTCGGCGGCGATGGTGTCGAGGATGCGGGTCCACATCGTCAGCGTTCCTTGTCGGCAGGTCGTTCAGGCAACGACGAGGCGATTGCGCCCCGCCTGCTTGGCAGCATAGAGCGCCTGGTCGGCGCGGGCGATGACCTCGTCGAGCGTGGTGGCGTCGTCCTTCAACTCGGCGACCCCGGCGCTGAAGGTCAGCTCGAAGCCCAGCTTGGGGTTCACGTCGCGCACGATGGCGGCGCGCAGGCGCTGGTCGACGGCCTGGGCGGCGGCCACGTCAGACATCGGCAGCAGCACGCAGAACTCTTCGCCGCCATAGCGCCCCACCAGGTCGGGCTGGCGCACGACGAGCTGCAGCGCGTCGGCAAACAGCGTGAGGGCCCGATCACCGGCCTGGTGGCCGCGGCTGTCGTTGATGCGCTTGAAGAAGTCGATGTCGAGCATCAGCACCACGAGACCACGACCATGACGGCGCGCCAGGTTGAAGTGCGTCAACGCGCGCTCCATCCAGTGGCGACGGTTGAGCACGCCGGTCAGCCCGTCGGTGGTGGCCAGACGCTTGAGTTCCTGCTCGGCCTCGTCGCGATGGGCCAGCAGGAACGCCAGCGTGCCCGCCATCACGCTCGCATTGCTGACGATGAGCCCCACGATGTTGACCCAGTGCGGCGACTCGAACCGCGGGTAGCTCTCGGGCGCAACGACCACCAGCACGGCCCGGCATGCCACCAGCGCGCCGGTGGCCACCAACGCCAGGCCGGCCAGCCATCGCCAGCGCCAGCTGCCTTCCGAGCCCGGGCGCAACAGCAACCACGAAAGCCACAGCATCTGCAGCCCGATGGCCGCGTTGACCACGAGGATGCGCGCCATGAAGTTGTAGAACAGCAGCCAATGCAGCACCGCCGTCACCACCGGCACGCCGACCACCCACGGCATGGATGCCGGCTGGCGCAGGTAGTTCTTGGCGGCCAGGTACACGAAGCTGAAACCCGCCACCAGCGCAGCCGACCCCAGCGTCGCCAGCTCGCGCGGCCAGCCCCGGTAGGCCGCCACGAGGCAGGCCCAGGCCACTGCCTGCAGCACCAGCGCCACGTTCCACAGCCGCATGCCGGTACGCGCCTTCCAGCCCACGCCCAGCAGCAACGCGCCCACGATGAGCGTGAGGTTGATGAACATCGAAGCGAAAAGGGTCAGGGCGTCAAGCTTCATCGTGGGCGGCAGTCGGAACGGGCTGGCATCGGCGGGCGATTCTGCACCCCCTGCCTACAATCCAGCCATGACCTCCCGCACCCCGGCTTGATCGACCGATGGCCGTCTTCACCGAAGTCCCCCACGCCGATGCCGCCGCGCTGATCGCCCGACTGGGCATCGGCGAACTCAGTGCCCTGAAGGGCATTGCCTCCGGCATCGAGAACACCAATTACTTCGCCGACACGACGAACGGCCGCTACGTGCTCACGCTCTTCGAGCGCCTGACGCGCGAGCAGTTGCCCTTCTACCTGCACCTGATGAAGCACCTCGCGCAGCACGGCGTGCCGGTGCCCGACCCGCAGGCCGACGAGACCGGCGAGATCCTGCACACGCTCTGCGGCAAGCCAGCCGCCGTGGTCAACCGGCTCGAGGGCAGCCACCAGCTCGCCCCCGACATCAGCCACTGCGAAAGCGTGGGCGCCATGCTCGCCCGCATGCACCTCGCCGGCGCCGACTACCCGCGCCACCAGCCGAACCTGCGCGGCCTGGCTTGGTGGGCCGAGACCATCCCTGTGGTCGTGCCGCACCTCACGCCGGCGCAGCGCACGCTGATCGAGAGCGAGCTGGCGTACCAGCAGCAGGTGGCGGCGTCACCCGCCTACGCCGCGCTGCCCAAGGGCCCGATCCACGCCGACCTCTTCCGCGACAACGTGATGTTCGTCGGCCACCAGCTGACCGGCTTCTTCGACTTCTATTTCGCCGGCGTCGACACCTTCCTGTTCGACGTGGCGGTCTGCCTGAACGACTGGTGCACCGACCTGGAAAGCGGCCGCCTCGTCGAAGAGCGCGCCCTGGCCTTCGTCGGCGCCTACGACGCGGTGCGCCGCCTCAGCTCCGGCGAGCGCCGCCTGATGCCGGCCCTGCTGCGCGCGGCGGCGCTGCGCTTCTGGGTCTCGCGCCTGTGGGACTTCCACCTGCCGCGCGACGCCTCCATGCTCAAGCCGCACGATCCCACGCATTTCGAGCGCGTGCTGAGCCATCGGGTGGCCGAGCCCTGGCACCCGGCCGTCGTCTGAAATCGAGCCCATGAAACTCCTTACCGTTCCCGCCAGCCGCGGCGCCCAGTGGGTGCTGCTCGGGCTGCGCGCCTTCGCTTCGCGGCCGATGCTCTACATGAGCCTGATCGGCATGTGGATGCTGCTGGCCATCGTGGTGCAGCTGATCCCCCTCCTGGGCACCATCGTCATGTGGGCGGCGCTGCCCCTGGTCACGCTCGGTTTCATGCTCACCACCCAGCAGGTGCTGCAGGGCGCGCCGCCGAGCCTGCAGGTCTTCGTGGCCCCGCTGCAGGGCGACCCGCGCCGGCGGCGCACGCTGTGGCAGCTGGGCGCGATCTACGCGCTGGTGATGGTGGTGGTGATCGGCGGCTTTGCGCTCATCGTCGGCAACGACGTCGTGATGCCCACGCCGCCACCGCCCGGCTCCAACGCACCGCCGCCGGCGCTCGACCCGCGCCTGCAGACCGGCCTGCTGTGGATCGGTGGCACGACGGTGCTGCTGAGCGTGCCCTTCTGGTACGCGCCCGCCCTGGTGCACTGGGGCGGCCACTCCGCTGGCCAGGCCCTCTTTTCAAGCGTGGTGGCGGTGTGGCGCAACAAGGGCGCCTTCATCGTCTACGCGCTGACCAACGCCGCGGCGGTGCTGCTGGTGGCGCTGGCCGCGTCGCTGCTGATCGGCCTCCTGGGCGCTTCGAGCCAGCAGACGGCCATGGCCCTGATGGTGCCGGTGGCCTTCCTGATGATGGCCGTCTTCTACGCCTCGCTGTACTTCACCTACGCCGACTGCTTCGGCCCGCCCACCGCTTCGGAGCCCACCGCATGATGAAGATCGCCCTCGTGACAGGCGCCGGCACCGGCATCGGCAAAGCCTCGGCCCTGGCCCTGCTGCGCGCGGGCTACGGCGTGGTGCTGGCCGGGCGGCGGGCCGAGCTGCTCGACAAGGCCATCGCCGACGCAGGCGACCTCGGCGCCCACGCGCTGGCCGTGCCCGCCAACGTGGCCGACCCGGCCTCGGTGAAGGCCCTCTTCGCCGCCGCCTTCGCCCGCTTCGGCCGCCTCGACCTGCTCTTCAACAACGCCGGCGGCGGCACGCCGCCGGTCCCGCTCGAAGACCTCACCTACGAGCAGTGGAAGAACACGGTCGACGTGAACCTCACCGGCGCCTTCCTCTGCACGCAAGAAGCATTCAGGATCATGAAGGCGCAAGACCCGCGCGGCGGCCGCATCATCAACAACGGCTCCATCTCGGCGCATGCCCCGCGCCCGTTCACCGCCCCCTACACCGCCACCAAGCACGCGATCACCGGCCTCACCAAGTCGACCTCGCTCGACGGCCGTGCGTACGACATCGCCTGCGGCCAGATCGACATCGGCAACGCCGCCACCGAGATGACCGAGCGCATGGCGCGCGGCATCCTGCAGCCCAATGGGCAGATGATGGTCGAGCCGCGCATGGACGTGCAGCTCGTGGCCGACGCCGTGGTGCACATGGCCTCGCTGCCGCTGGAAGCCAACGTGCAGTTCATGACGATCATGGCCACCAAGATGCCTTACGTCGGCCGCGGCTGAAAACGCCCGGGTCGTGAGAAGCGGCACGGCAGCCCCTGCCGTGCTGAGAACTGACTATTCCCACCCGGGGAGCTGACGCCTAGAGTGAGCGTATGCGCGTCCTCTTCTGCACCACCCCGGGCGAAGGCCATGTGCGGGCCCTGTTGCCGCTGCTGCAGGCCCTGCACGCACGTGGCCACGGCGTGGCCTGGGCCGGCGCCGCCGAGACGCACGCGCTGGTGCCGGTGCACCTGCCGGTGCCCTGTTTCGACGTGGGGCCGAGCTGGCAGTCGGCGCGTTTCCGCCTCTTCGGGCGCTGGCCCGAGCTTTCAGCCGCCCGCGGCACCGACGCGGCTGCGCGCATCTTTCCAAAGCTCTATGGCGCGGTGATCGCCACCCGCATGCTGGCCCCGCTGCAGGCCGCCCTCCAGGCCTTCAAGCCCGACCTCGTGATCGGCGAAAACGCCGCACTGGCCGTGCCGCTGGCGGCGCAGGTGGCCGGCGTGCCGCATGTGACCCAGGGCTTCGGCATGCCGCTGCCCGCCCACCGGGTGGAAGAGGCGGTGTCCCACCTCGCCAGCCACTGGCGGCGGCTCACCGGCGAGCCACCACCCCCCGACGCCGGCCTGTACCGCCACCTCTACCTCGACATCTGCCCGCCGAGCCTGCAGCCCGAGCCGCTGCCGGCCAGCCTGCCCGCCCATGCGCTGCAGCCGGGGGATGCCGCGACCACGCCACCCGTGGCGCTGTCGCAGCTGTTGCCGGGTGCGCTCGCGACCCACGACGACCTGCCGCTCGTCTACCTGAGCCTAGGCACCATGCTCAACCGCCCCGAGCTGCTGCGCACCGTGCTGGCGGCCCTGTCGGGCCTGCCGCTGCGCGTGGTGGTGGCCACCGGCCCCGACGTCGAGCCCGAGCAGCTCGCCCCGCTGCCGCCCCTGATGCACGCGCAGCGCTACGTGTCGCAGGCCGAGCTGCTGCCGCACTGCCAGCTCGTCATCTCGCACGGCGGCGCCGGCACCGTCTACGCCGCCGCCGCGCACGGCCTGCCGCAACTCGCGCTGCCGCAGATGGCCGACCAGTTCGTCAACACCGCCGCGCTGGAGCACAGCAGCGCCGGCATGGTGCTGCTGGGTGCCGAGCAGAACCTCTACGCCATCCGCCATGCGGTGCAGCAGCTCCTGAGCGAGCCCGGCTTCCGCAGCACCGCCGCGCGGCTGGCGCACGAGATCGCACAGATGCCGAGCGCCGACGAGGTCGCGCAGCAGCTCGAACGCTGGATCGAGGACGGCCAGCAGGTGCCGCTGCCGCCGCGGCCGGTGGGCTTCAAGCAGCCCGCGTAGCCGTCAAGAAGCCAAGGAGAAGCCGGCAACCGACTTCGCCATGCGCGCCAGCGCCTGATCCATCAGTGCCGCGAAATCGCGCGCCGCCGGCGACAGGTGCTGCCAGTGGCGGAACGCCCAGCCGATCGACACCGCCGGCAGGTCGACGATCGGGATCGCCTTCACCGTGCCGGTCTTCGCGAAGTTGTGCGCATGCACCGCCGGCACGATGGCGTGCCCGAGGCCCAGCTCGACGAAGACCTTGGCGGTGTCGAAATCGTCGAACACGATCTCGGCCTTGAGGTCGAGCCCACGCTCCTGGGCCGCCTGCTCGATCGCACTCTGGTGCGTGGTGCCGCCCGACAGCCCCAGGTAGCGGATGCCGGCGAGATCGGCCACGTGGAGGCGCCGCTTCGACGCCAGTGCATCGTCAATCGCGGCCAGCAGGAAGAGCTGCTGCTGCGCCACCGTGCGCACGCGGATGCCACGCGCCGGCTCGCCGATCGTGATGAAACCGAGGTCGGCCTGCGCGAGGCGCAGGATCTCGAAGCAGCGCCGGGTCGAGCCCGCGGGCAGGAAGCGCAGGTTCACGCCCGGATGCTTCTTTCGGAACTTCACGATCGCATCCATCATGAAATGGCGCACCGTGGTGCCGCCGGTGGTGATGCTGAGCGTGGCGGCTTCGCCGTGCTGCAGCGCGCGGATGCGCTGCAGGCCCACCTCGATCGCGTCCAGCCCTTCGAGCGCGAAGTCTTTCAGCACCCGCCCGGCCGCCGTGGGCGCCACGCCGCGCGCATGGCGGTCGAAGAGCTTCACACCCAGCTCGGCTTCGAGCCGCGCAATGTGCTGGCTCACCGCCGACTGCGTGCGCTTCAGGTCGCGCGCGAGTGAACTCAGGCTGCCCGCTTCACAGGCGGCGACGAGGATGCGCAGGTCTTCCAGGGTCATGGCGAGACATTAGCTGAAGCTAAGAAGATTGCGGCAAATCTTAGCGTTGACTGCCATCTGGCCGGGTGGCAAGGTGCGCCCCGTCTCCACTCCTGCTTCACCCGCCGTGAAGCCCATGCCATGAAGACGATCCGACTCAGCACCCGCGACATCGTCGCGATGAAAGCCCGCGGCGAACGGGTGGCCGCCCTTACCTGCTACGACTACACCTCGGCCCAGATGCTCGACGCGGCCAACGTGCCGCTGCTGCTGGTGGGCGACACGCTGGGCATGGTGGTGCAGGGCGAAGACACCACGCTGCCGGTCACGCTCGACCAGGTCATCTACCACGCGCGGCTCGTCGTGCGCGGCACGCAGCGCGCGCTGGTGGTGGGCGACATGCCCTTCATGAGCTACCAGGCCTCGGCCGACGACGCGGTACGCAACGCCGGGCGGCTGATGGCAGAAGGCCGCGTGGGCGCCGTCAAGCTCGAAGGCGGCGCCGAGATCGCGCCGCTGGTGCAGCGCATGGTCAAGAGCGGCGTGCCGGTGTGCGGGCATCTCGGCTTCACGCCGCAGTCGGTGCACGCACTCGGCGGCGCGCGGGTGCAGGCCAAGGAGCCCACGGCAGCCGTGTCATTGCTCGAAGACGCGCTCGCACTGCAGGCGGCCGGCGCCTTCGCGGTGGTGCTGGAGCTGGTGCCGGCCACCGTGGCGGAAGAGGTGTCGAAACGCCTCACCATCCCCACGATCGGCATCGGCTCGGGGCCGCGCTGCGATGGCGAGATCCAGGTCTTCCACGACCTGTTCGGCCTCTACACCGACTTCCAGCCGCGCCACACGCGCCGCTACCTCAACGTGGCGCAAGACATCGCAGCGGCCGCCAAGCGCTACGTCGCCGACGTGGGCGCGCGCCAGTTCCCGGGGCCGGAGCAGACCTCCGACCTCACGCCCGCCTCGAAAGACAGCTTCAAGTCGCTGCTGGCGACGCACTGAGCGCGCGCAGCACCACGCCTTGTTCCAGCAGGGCCCGCTGCAAGGCCGGCACGTTCACGTCTCTCGGCAACACCCCTTGCTGCACCGCCAGTGCCGCCGCCACGCCGGCGGCCTGGCCGGTCACCCAGCACTGCGGGATCTCGCGCATGAAGCCATGCGAGGCCGGGTCGCACGACACATGGCGCCCGCAGGCGAGCAACCCGTCGAGCGACTGCGGCACCAAGGCACCGTAGGGAATCGAGATGCTCGGGAACTTGGGCGACACCGAGGGCGACACGCCGATCTCGTCGACCAGGGCCGCGCCGAGCGGCCACTGCGAGCGCAGCACACTCGCCACGCCCTTCAGCCGCCGCGCATGCCGCACGCCGATCTGCGGCGCACTCTGCAGCAGGTAGGCCTGCTCGAAGCCCGGCGCATGCGCGCGGTAGTGGGCCAGGTGTTGCGCCATCGCGCGCCGCGAGCGCACCTCGACGGCGGTGAGGTCGTCGACGTCGAGCGCCGAGTAGCCCGACTGCCGCGGCCCGAGGAACAGCGCGATGTCGTCGCGCCATGAGACGAACGGCTTGTCGAACAGACCACACGCCTCGCGCCCGCTCTGCATGAAGGCCGCATAACGCTCCGGCTCGCCGGTGCGAAATGCGATCCAGCGTTTCATGTCGACGCCGCCGAAGAGCCAGGCGGTGTTCATGCAGTGGTGGATGTCTTCGGCGTCGATGTCGCTGTCGAAGGCCGCGCCGGCGCGGGCAAACAGATCGCCATCGCCAGTCGCATCGATCACCACGTCGGCAAGGATGGCCATGCGGCCTTCCTTGCTCTCGAAGGTGACGCCGCGCACCCGGTTGTCGTCCACCAGCGGGTCGGCGGCCCACGCGTGGTAGATGAGCTTCACGCCGCGCTCGATGAGCAGCTCCTGCGAGAGGCTTTTCAGCCGCTCCGGGTCGAGCGTGGGCGACCAGGTGACGATGCCGTGAAACGCCGCCGTTCGCGGCGCCCAGTGCGCGGCGTGCGCCGCGTCGGCCGAACCCCATTCCTCGTGCGGCGGCCCGGCCACCGCTTCGGCCGGCAGGCGCGCGAACACCTCGTCGGCAAAGCCGCGGATCACCGGCACGCCGGCCCAGTCTGTCATGCGGTCGATCCAGATCACGAGCCCGCCGGTCGACAGGCCGCCGAGGTGGTTGTAGCGCTCCATCAGCACCACGTCGGCCCCCTGGCGTGCCGCACACGCTGCTGCTGCCGTGCCCGACGGGCCACCCCCGACCACCAGCACCTGGCAGCGGCGGTACACGGGCAACTGGCGTGCCGCTTCGGCTACGTGGCCGTGGTCGCCGCGGGGCTCGCGCGCACTGCTGCGCGCAAACACCTCGGAGGTCATGATGCGTTCGTCGGTGGGGGTGCGTTCGGCCATGCGGCGAATCTACCCCGCCCAAAAAAGAGCCGCGGGAAACCGCGGCCCAACGCTCTCATGCTCTTGGTTCTTCGGCGGGGATGTCAGTTCCCCACGCGCCCTCCATCGTTCGGGCGGCACAGGCGCGGCAGCATAGGACGCAGGCATGAACGATGCGTGACAGCGGCGCGACAGCCGCGTGACCCGGCCGGGATTGCGGGGATACTCGCCCCACCCAGGGGCCTCACGGACAGGAGATCGACTCGATGAGCAATATCCACTTCATCGGTGGTGAAAAAGGCGGTGTCGGCAAATCGCTGCTGGCCCGCGTGCTGGCGCAGTACATGATCGACAAGCAGCTGCCCTTCCTCGGCTTCGACACCGATCGCTCGCACGGCGCGCTGATGCGCTTCTATGCGGGCTATGCCTCGCCGGTGGTGGTCGACCGCTACGAAGCCCTCGACTCGATCGTCGAGGCCACGGTGGACCAACCGCAGCGCCGCATCCTCGTCGACCTGGCCGCCCAGACGCACGAGCCGCTGGTCAAGTGGATGGACGACTCCGGCGTGCTCAACCTCGTCGACGAGATGGGCTCCAGCATCCACTACTGGCACGTGATGGATACCGGCAAGGACTCCGTCGACCTGCTCAAGCGGCTGCTCGACCGCTTTGGCCCCGCGCTCAAGTACGTGCTGGTGCGCAACCACGTGCGCGGCAGCGACTTCCATGTGCTCGAACAGTCGGGCGAACAGTCGCGCGCCATGTCGCTCGGCGCGCAGATCGTGACCATGCGCAAGCTCCACGACACCGTCATCAACAAGATCGACGCCACCAGCAGCAGCTTCTGGAAGGCCAAGACGCCGCAGGAAAGCGAAGGCCCCAACAGCCTCGGCCTGATGGAGCGCCAGCGCCTGAAGATGTGGATGCGCGACATCTACCGCGAGACTCGACGAGATCGAGGTGTGAGCGGCATCATGAAGACCGACAAGTAGGCGCTGAAGGCCTCTCGAGGCCGGCTTCCGAAACACCCGCCCGGGGACCCGAGCGGGTGTTTTTCTTTCTAAGGTACCCGCCCAAGTCGATCGCCGCCCGCTCTGCAGAACAGCCTTTCAAAACTGTTGCTCGTGTGCACAGCGTCACGTCCAGGAGGGCTCGCCCGCGTGCGATGCCCGCACGGCCACGCCTAGACTGCGGCGCACCAGAAGCGGCATGTCAGCCGCACACACGATGGAGACGACACATGCATCAGGTTCGACGGATTCCTTCTTTCCTCGCCCCGCTGCTGGGCGCTGCCGCGCTGGCCTTCAGCGCCTTCACCGCACAGGCCGCCAATGAGGTGGTCATCGGCCAGGTGGTGCCGCTCACTGGCGTGATCGCCGGCACCGGCGACGAATACTCGGCTGGCGCCGCCGCCTACTTCGCCACCGTCAACGCCAAGGGCGGCGTCTACGGCCGCAAGATCCGGGTGGTGCAGAAGGATGACGCATACAAGCCCGACGCCACCGTCGCCGCCACGAAAGAGATCCTGGAGAAAGACAACCCGGTGGCCCTCTTCGGCTACGTGGGCACGGCCAACATCGGCGCGCTCAACAAGAACAACATCCTCACCGACAACAAGATCGCCCTGCTCGCGCCCTACACCGGCGCCGAAGAGCTGCGCGTGCCGCCGAACCCCTACCTCTTCCACATCCGCGCCAGCTACACCGACGAGACGGCCAAGATGGTGGAGCACCTGCACACGCTGGGCCTGCGCAAGTTCGCGGTCTTCTACCAGAACGACGGCTTCGGCAAGGGTGGCCTGATCGGCGCGGAGCGCGCGCTGGAGAAGCTCAACCTGAAGGCCGTGGCCACCGGCCACTACGACCGCACCAAGCCCGACGACATCGACGCCGCCGCCCGTGCCATCGGCGACGCCAAGCCCGACGCGGTGATCATGGTCGCGGTGAACCGTGCCTCGTCGGCCCTCATCAAGAAGCTGCGCGACAGCGGCAACCGAGCCCGCCTCTTCAGCATCTCGGTGGTCAACTTCAAGGAGCTCCTGAAGAACACCGGCGACGAGCTGGCCCGTGGCGTGGGCATCTCGCAGGTGATGCCCTTCCCCTACAACATGGCCTCGCCGGTGCCGGTGGTGCGCGAGTTCCATGCGGCCATGAAGCAGCACCAGCCGACCAAGACCATCTCCTACGCCAGCATGGAAGGCTTCATCGCCGCCAAGGTGCTGGTCGAGGCAGTGAAGCGCTCGCGCGCCGACCCGAGCCGCGAGCGCGTGCTGCAACAGCTCGCCGACATGCGCGACTACGACGTCGGCGGCTTCAAGGTCAACTTCGGCGGCGACAACCGCGTGGGCTCGCGCTTCGTCGAGGTCACCGTGATCGGCAGCGGCGGGCGCCTGCTGCGCTGAGTACACGCCAACCGCCCAGCCCAGGCGCAGCCCCGTTGGACGGGGGCATGCGCCCCGCGCGTCACATCGACGTCATGGAGTCGTCGCAACACCGACACTGAATCGTCATCGAGCACTTCCATCATCCCGGCCGAGTTCAGGGAGGCGCAAGCACTGAACGAATTCGACCCTTGAAGGAACACTGATGACTTTCGATAGCGACGACATTCCCACCAATGCGTCCGGCAACACCCATTTCAACGACATCGCGGCGCAGGTGCGCTCGCGCCGTGGCTTCCTGAAGGCGGGCCTGGCGGTCGGCGCGGTCGGCTTCCTCGGCGGCGGCCTGTCGGCCTGCGGCGGCGGTGACAACGACACCCCCGCGCCGGTGATGCTCGGCTTCAGCGCCGTCGCCACCAACAGCGGCGACACCATCACCGTGCCCACCGGCTACCGCTCGGCCGTGTTCTGCCGCTGGGGCGACCCGCTCTTCCCCAACTCGCCCGCCTGGCGCGGCGATGCCGGCGAAGACAGCGAAGCCCAGCGCCTGCAGTTCGGCGACAACCATGACGGGATGCACTTCTTCCCGATCAACGGCAGCAGCACCGAAGGCCTGCTCGTGATGAACCACGAGTACATCAACGACGAGTTCTTCTACACGCCCGACATCCGCTCCGGCGCCACACCCTGGTCGCTGGACCACGTGCGCAAGGGCCAGCATGGCCACGGCGTGTCGGTCGCCCACGTGCGCCTGGTCAACGGCGCCTGGCAGGTGGTGATTCCCTCGGCCTACAACCGCCGCATCCACGCCAACACGCCGATGGTCATCACCGGCCCGGCCAAGGGCCACTCCCTGATGCGCACCAGCGCTGACCCGGCCGGCGAGGTGGTGCTGGGCACGCTCAACAACTGCGGCAACGGCTTCACGCTGTGGGGCACCTACCTCACCTGCGAAGAAAACTTCAACGGCTACTTCGGCACGACCGCCGGCGCCGACACGCGCAACGCCAACCAGCGCCGCTACGGCATCCCGGCCGCGCAGTCGGGCTATCGCTGGGAACTGCACGATCGCCGCTTCGACTACGCCGCCGAGCCCAACGAGAGCAACCGCATGGGCTGGATCGTCGAGATCGACCCGTTCGATCCCTCGTCCGCGCCAAAGAAGCGCACCGCCCTCGGCCGCATCAAGCATGAGAACGCCGCGCAGACCCTGGCCGCCGACAAGCGCGTGGTGGTCTACATGGGCGACGACCAGGCCAACGACTACGTCTACAAGTTCGTCTCCGACGGCCGCTACGACCCGGCCACGCCGCAGCTCAACCGCAACCTGCTCGAGACCGGCACGCTCTACGTCGCGCGTTTCAGCGCCGGTGCCACCGCCAACGACATGATGGGCACGGGCACCTGGATTCCGCTCACGCTCACGACCCCGCGTACCGCCGGTGGCACGCTGGCCGACCTGTACCCCGACATGGGCACCCTGCTGGTCAACACCCGCCTTGCAGCCGATGCGGTGGGCGCCACGCCGATGGACCGTCCCGAGTGGGTGACGGTGCACCCGAGCACCGGCGAGGTCTACCTCACGCTGACCAACAACAGCGGCCGCACTGTCGCCGATGAAGCCAACCCGCGCACGAGCAACATCTACGGCCAGATCGTGCGTTGGCGCGAAGCCGGCAACGACGCCGCCGCCATCACCTTCGAGTGGGACCTCTTCGTGCTCGCCGGCAACCCGGCCCACCCGGCCGGCGGCCTGCAGGCGGGCTCGTCGAACATCAACGCCAACAACCTGTTCAACAGCCCCGACGGCCTCGCCTTCGACGCCCAGGGCCGGCTGTGGATCCAGACCGACGGCAACTTCTCGAACACCGGCAACTACGCCGGCATGGGCAACAACCAGATGCTGGTGGCCGACCCGCAAACCCGCGAGATCCGGCGATTCCTCGTCGGCCCGTCGGGCTGCGAGATCACCGGCATCACCTGGACGCCCGACCAGAAGTACCTGTTCGTGAACGTGCAGCACCCGGGTGAGTACGGCAACCACCCGCGCCGCCCGGCGGCCACGCCCGAGGCCGACCCGCTCGCGTTCTCGCAGTGGCCCGAAGCGGCGGGCGGTCGCCCGCGTGCGGCCACGGTCGTGATCTGGAAGGAAAACGGCGGGGTGGTCGGCACCTGATCGCGCTGACCGCGCTGCCCTCGAAAGCCGCAGTGCCCTGCAAGGGGCCTGCGGCTTTTTTCGCTACTCGATCGGGGTCAGCTTCGCCACCGAGAGCGCCAGCCACTTCATCCCGTGGCGACCGAAGTTGACCTGCGCCCGCGCGTCGTCGCCGGTGCCTTCGAGCGTGACCAGCACGCCCTCGCCGAACTTGGTGTGGAAGACGCTCTGGCCGGTGCGCAAGCCGTGGCTGCTCTTGGTGACCGGACCGGCCGACGCCGCGGCGCGCGGTGCGACGTTGCCCGCGCCGACGATGGAGCCCAGGCCTGAACCTTTGGCCCACGCCGACTGGTACTCGCGCGCAAAGCCCGAACCGAAGCCCTGGTTGCGCGGCGTGATCCAGCGCAGAGCGCTCTCGGGCAGCTCGTCGAAGAAGCGGCTCTTGATGTTGTAGCGCGTCTGCCCGTGCAGCATGCGGGTCTGGCTGAAGCTCAGGTACAGGCGCTTGCGGGCGCGCGTGATCGCCACATACATCAGGCGGCGCTCTTCTTCCAGGCTCTTCACGTCCGACATGCTGTTCTCGTGCGGGAAGAGGCTTTCTTCCAGCCCGGTGATGAAGACGGCGTCGAACTCCAGCCCCTTGGCCGCGTGAACCGTCATCAGCTGGACGGCGTCCTGCCCGGCCTGGGCCTGGTTGTCGCCGGCTTCGAGGGATGCATGGGTGAGAAAAGCCGCGAGCGGCGACATGATCTCGCCCGTCTCGGCATCGGGGGCCATGTCGGCGGCTGCGGCTTCGCGCTGCTCGTCGATGGGCAACGCGACCGCATCCTTGCCGAAACCTTCCTGCGTGACGAAGGCCTCGGCAGCGTTGACCAGTTCCTCAAGGTTCTCGATCCGGTCCTGGCCTTCCTTGTCGGCCTTGTAGAAGTCGATCAGGCCACTTTCGTGCAGCACGTGCTCGATGATCTGGCGCAGGTTGAGGCCCTTGGTGGCCTCGCGCATCGCGTCGATCAGCGCAACGAAGGCCTGCAGGTTGCCGCCACCCTTGCCGGGCACCGCCGTCACGCTCTGCGACAGGCTGCGCCCGCTCTGGCGTGCAGCGTCCTGCAGCAGCTCGATCGTGCGCGCGCCGATGCCGCGCGTGGGGAAGTTCACCACCCGCAGGAAGCTCGTGTCGTCGTTCGCGTTCTCGATCAGGCGCAGATAGGAGAGCGCATGCTTCACTTCGGCCCGCTCGAAGAAGCGCAGGCCGCCATACACCTTGTAGGGCACGCCGGCGTTGAAGAGCGCACTTTCGATCACCCGGCTTTGCGCGTTGCTGCGGTAGAGCACCGCGATGTTGCTGCGGTCGGTGCCGTCGCGGTGCAGCTGGCGGGCTTCGTCCACCATCCACTGCGCCTCGGCGAAATCGCTGGTGGCCTCGAACACCCGCACCGGCTCGCCGGGGCCGGCTTCGGTGCTGAGGTTCTTGCCCAGGCGGTCGGCGTTGTGCGAGATCAGCTCGTTGGCCGCGTCGAGGATGTTGCCGTAGGAGCGGTAGTTGCGCTCCAGCTTGATCAGCTGCTCGACGCCGAACTCATGCTCGAAGGCCTTCATGTTGCCGACCTGCGCGCCGCGGAAGGCGTAGATGCTCTGGTCGTCGTCGCCGACGGCGAACACCGCGGTCTGCGGGCCGGCGAACATCTTGAGCCACGCGTACTGCAGGCGGTTGGTGTCCTGGAACTCGTCGACGAGGATGTGGCGGAAGCGTGCGCGGTAGTGCTCGCGCAGGGCGGCGTTGTCGCGCATCAGCTCGTAGGTGCGCAGCATCAGCTCGGCAAAGTCGACCACCCCCTCGCGCTGGCACTGCGCTTCATACGCTTCGTACACCTGCACCATCACGCGGCTCATCTCGTCGCGCACGTCCACGTCTTTCGGGCGCAGGCCTTCTTCCTTGCTGCCGGCGATGAACCACGTCACCTGCTTGGGCACGTAGCGCTCTTCGTCCAGGTTCATCGCCTTGATGACCCGCTTGACGGCCGAGAGCTGGTCGCTCGAATCGAGGATCTGGAAGCCTTGCGGCAAGTTCGCCAGCTTCCAGTGCGCGCGCAGGAAACGGTTGCAAAGCCCGTGGAAGGTGCCGACCCACATGCCGCGCACCGGCACCGGGAGCATCGCGGCCAGGCGCGTGAGCATCTCCTTGGCCGCCTTGTTGGTGAAGGTCACCGCCATCACGCCACCCGGCGTGAGCTGGCCGGTCTGGATCAGCCAGGCGATGCGCGTGGTGAGCACGCGCGTCTTGCCCGAGCCTGCGCCGGCAAGGATGAGCGCCGGCTTCGCCGGCAGCGTGACGGCCGCCAGCTGCTCGGGGTTGAGCCCGCGCAGCAGCCCTTGCGGTTCGTGGCCGGTGGGCGCGTCTTCCGAGGCGTGGGGTGAAAAAAGAGGCAGGTTGGCGGTCATCGACACATTCTAGGAAACCACCCCCGGCATGCTTCCTGCCATCACCCTTGGATGCCCTCGATGCCACGATTCCAGAAACCCTCCCTCGGCCTCGCCCTGCAAGGCGGCGGTGCGCACGGTGCCTTCACCTGGGGCGTACTCGACCGCCTGCTCGAAGCCGGGCACTTCCACATCACCGCGATCAGCGGCACCAGCGCCGGTGCGATGAACGCGATCGCACTCGCCGACGGCTGGCGGCGCGGCGGCGCCGATGGCGCGCGCGATGCGCTCGGCCGCTTCTGGACGGCCATCGGCACCCGCGTGCCCTTCGACCTGCTGACCTCAGGCGACGCCGCCAAGCCCGGCCTGAACGCCGCCGCCCGCGCGCTGATGCACTGGACGCGCCTGCTCTCGCCCTACCAGTTCAATCCGCTGGGCACCAACCCCTTGCGCGAGGTGCTGCAGGAGCAGATCGACTTCGAGGGCCTGCGTGCGGCCAGCCCGATCGCGCTGCACATCGCCGCCACGCACGCCAACACCGGGCGGCTGCGGCTCTTCGACGAGCGCGAGCTGAGCGTGGACGCCGCGCTCGCCTCGGCCTGCCTGCCCACGCTTCACCACGCGGTGGTGATCGACGGCGAGCCCTACTGGGATGGCGGCTACAGCGCCAACCCCGCGCTCTTCCCCCTCGTGCGCAGCCGCATCGACGAGCTTCGTGATCGTGTCGCTCACCCCGTTTCACTACCCGCGCACGCCGAAGAGCGCCGACGAGATCCAGGCGCGTGCGCTCGAGTTCGCGTTCAACGCCACTTTCCTGCGCGAAGCGCGCACGCTGGCCGAAGCCTGCGCCGAGGCGCGGCAGTCCACCTGGCCCTTCATCGGTGCTCTGGAGCGGCGACTGCGCCGGCTGCACCTGCACCTGATCGACGCCCACGAAGAGCTGGGCGAACTGGCCGGCGAAACGCGGCTGATCGCGCACCTGCCCTTCCTGGAGAACCTGCGCGACCTCGGGCGAGCGCGCGCCGAGCGTTGGCTCGCCGCGCATGCTGGTGATGTCGGCCGACGCTCCAGCATCGACCTGGCCGCCCTTTACGCCCCTGTTTAGGTGCCGTAGAGGCGCAGGAACAAGTCCACCGCCTCCACCGCACGCGCCTGCATCCGGCGCGGCGTGGGCGCCGGCATGCGGCCGAGCAGGCGCTCGATCTGCCAGTCGCGCAAGGTGAGCGCGATCAGCACGTCGGCTTCGTTCCTGCCCGCTTCGGTGAGCAGGCCGTGTGACCGTGCATGAGCGAAATACTGCGCCAGCAACGCCACCATCGCGTCGCGGCCATTCGTGCGCAGCGACTCGCCCATCTCGCCCTTCTCGGCCAGGTGCACCGCGCCGCGGTTGATCGCCACCGATTTGTCAGACGACAGAAGTTCGAGCAAGGCCTTGCAGAAGCGCTCCAGCGTCTTGCGCAGCGACGCCGCGTCGGGCGTGCCCGCCAACCCATCGCGCAACACCTGGGCCATGTCGCCCGCGTTGCCCTGGATCAGCTCGGCCAGCAGCGCCGACTTGCTGCCGAACCAGGCATAGAGCGTCTCCTTCGACATGCCCAGGGCCTGGGCCAAGGCCAGCATCGAGAAACCGGCCAGGCCACGTTCGACGATGAGGCGGTTGGCGGTGTCCAGCACTTCCAGGCGGCGTTCGGGGGTTTGGCGCATGCCGGCATTGTGTCGCATGCCGTACTTGGTGGTACGATTTTGCAACCGTACCAAACGGTACGGATTTAACTCAGGGAGCCAACATGACCGAACCCACCACCGCCTACCGCCTCAGCACCGTGCTGGCCACCCTGCTGCTGGGCCTGATGGCGGGCTTCTTCTTCGCCTTCTGGGTCGACGTGGCGCCCGCGATGGCCCAACTCGACGCGCAGGGCTATGTCACCACCCAGCAGTGGATCAACAAGGTGGTGCGCAACATCCCCTTCGGCATTGCCTACTTCGGCTCGACCTTTTTTGCCGCGGTGCCGGCGGCATTTGCCGTGGCCAACCGGCAGTGGCGCGCGGCCTTCGCCTGGGCCGCACTGGCCATCGCCTACTTCACGGGTGTGTTCTGGTTCACCCGCAACGTGAACATCCCCATCAACGAGGCGATGGCGCTGTGGAACCCGGCGGCTGCGCCGGCCGACTGGGCGCAGCAGCGCGACGTGTGGAACGAGGCCAACGCGCAGCGCACCGGCGTGGCCGTGGCGTGCTTCCTGGTGGCACTGGTGCTGATGGCCTTCCCGTCACTCGGCGCGCGCATCACCCCGCAGCATGCGGCCGCGGATGCGTGACAAGGCCACGGGCGTGATGCCGAGGTACAGCGCGATGTCTTGCTGCGCAATGCGTTTCGCGAGGGCAGGTTCTTCATGCAGAAAGAGCCGGTAGCGCTGCTCGGGGCTCAGCATCAGCAGCTCGCGCTCGCGCTTTTCCTTGCGCCGCCCGTAGTGCTCGATGCCGGCACGCAGCGCCTTCTGCCACGCCAGGTGCCGCTCGCCGGATTCCGAGGATGCGCGGGTAGCTGAGCGGCTCCACCACGCTCGTTTCCAGCGCCACCGCGGTGAAGCTCGTGCGCCCGCCCGGCAACAGGGCAGCGAGGCTCGCGAAGAAGCCGCCTTCGGGGATGAAGGACTTGATGCGCTCGCTGCCGTCTTCGCGCAGGTAGGCGAGCTTGAAGAGGCCGCGCCGCACGACACACAGCCAGGGCCACGGCGCATCGGTCTCGAAGAGGGCGTCGCCGGCCGCGAGCGTGCGGGGCTGCACTTCGTCGGCAAAGGCGGCCCAGTCGGGCAGCGGCCCACCGGCGAGGTGTTCGAGCAGGGGCTGGGATGCGAGCGTGTGCATGCCTGCACGGTAGCGCAGCCCGCTCTTAACCGCGGATAACGACAAACCCCCAGGCCGACTTTTAAGGTTGATCCATGCAAGTCAAACTCAATCGACAGACGCTAGCCCTGGGCGACGAACAGGCGCAGACCCCCATCCTATGGTGGCTGCGCGAAGACCGCGGCCTCACCGGTACCCGCTACGGCTGCGGCCAGGGCGTGTGTGGCGCCTGCACTGTGCACCTGGACGGCCAGGCCGTGCGCTCGTGCATCACACCATGCGGCGCGGCCGACAAACGCGAGCTCACCACCATCGAAGGCCTGGCGCGTGGCAACGTGCTGCACCCGGTGCAGCAGGCGTGGCTGGAGCTCGCCGTGGCGCAATGCGGCTACTGCCAGAGCGGCCAGATCATGGGCGCCGCGGCCCTGCTGGCCAGCACACCCAACCCGAGCGACGAGCAGATCGATGCCGCGATGGCCGGCCACCTGTGCCGTTGCGGCACCTACGAGCGCGTCCGCGCCGCCATCCACCGCGCAGCACAGATCGCACGCACCGGAGGCGCACGATGAGCACCATGCTGACGCGCCGCGCGCTGCTGGCTGCCGGCGGCATCACCGTCGGCTTCGGTCTCGGGGGCTGCTCGCTGATCCCGCCCATCCCCAAGCGCCCCACCCCGACGCTCGACGACGCCCTCGGCTGGATTCATCGCACCCCCGAAGGCCGCTTCGTGCTGTGGTGCCCGCGGGTCGAGATGGGCCAGAACGTGCTCGGGGGCCTGCGCCGCATTGCCGCGCTGGAACTGGGCGTGGGCGAAGAGGCGGTCGACGTGCGCATCCCCGGCACCGGCGACATCGGGCGCGTGAAAGGCACCGTCGGCAGCGACTCGGTGCGCGAGCTGCTGGTGCCGCTGGCCACGGCCTGCGCGCGCCTGAGCGACGAGATGAAGGCGCGGGGTGTCGAGCCGCCGCCCTTGCGGGCCATCAGCGCGCTGCGCCAACCGGCCAGCTTGCCTCACGTGGTGCAGCCGCAGCACCACGCGCTCGTGACTGGCGCGCCCGTCTTCGCCGCCGACGTTCGCCTGCCCGGCATGCTGCACGCGACCGTGCTGCGCCCACCCTGGCGCCAGGAGCTCGGCGTCGAACTCGTCGGCTGGAACCGCGAGGCCGTGCAGGCCGTGCCCGGCTTCGTGGCCCAGCTCTCGCTGCCCGGGATCGACGGGCCGCTGCTGGTCGGCCAACATCCGCAGGCGTTGTTCGCGATGCGTGCCGCAGCGGCGGTGCGCTGGAAGAAGCCCGCCCGCACCGCCGACCCCGAACGCATGGTCGACATCGACGCCGTGCTCGCAAAGGGCCGCTTCACGAAGGACAGCGGCCAGGTCCAGGACGGCCCCTGGACGGTCGACCTGCGGCTCGACGTGCCGATGGCCGCCCATGCCGCCATCGAGCCGCGTTGCGCGGTCGCCCGCTTCGGCATCGCCGCCGACGGCCAGGAGACGCTCGACCTCTGGTGCGGCACGCAAGACCCCTTCTTCATGCGCGACGTGATGGCACGCGACCACGGCTTGCCCGTCGAGCGCATCACGGTGCACAACCAGCGACTGGGCGGCGGCTTCGGCGGGCGCACCGTGGCGCTGATCGAGCGCGAGGCGGCGTATGCCGCGCGGGCGATGAAAGCGCCCGTCAAGCTGCAATGGACGCGCGAAGACGAGTTCACCGGCGGCTTCCACCGGCCACCGTCTTCACATCGTGTGAAGGTCCGGGTCGGTGAAGACGGCCTCGTCTCCGACTGGTGGCACGCGCTGTCCAGCTCGCACGTGATCTTCACCTCGGCCGGCATGCCGCCGTGGATGCAGACCGTCACCGATTTCGTCGGCGACGCCGGCACCGCGCGCGGACAGCACGCGCCGTATGCCTTCACGCGCCAGCGCCGCTCGATGCAGCTCACGCGCGTGCCCCTGGCCACCGGCCCCTGGCGCGGGCTCGGCGCCGGTCCGAACGTGCTGGCGATCGAAGCAGCCATGGATGCGGCCGCGCGGGCCAGCCGGCAGGACCCGGTGGCGTTTCGCCTGCGCCACCTCGCCAACGCGCCGGCGGGCGAACACCTCGCCGACCCGGCACGCCTCGCCGTCGTGCTGCAGCGTGCCGCCGACCGCGCGAAGCGCGACGCGCCTCGGATCGCTAGCGCAGGCGAGCGAGTGGGCCGGGGGTCGCCTGCGGGGTGTACAAGGGGCTGAGCGTGGTCGCCGCCGTCGCCGAGGTGGTGATCAGCGCAGAGCGCATCCGCGTCACGGGCCTGTGGTGCAGCCACGATTGCGGCGCGATGGTCGATCCCCGCAGCGTGCGCGCGCAGGTCGAGGGCAACCTCGTGTGGAGCTTGAGCCTCGTGCTCTTCGACCAGCTCACGGCCCCCGAGGCCCGCGCTGCGCAGACCGGCTTCGCCGACTACGCCTTGCCCCGCATCACCGACATGCCCGTGCTCGACATCGACCTCGTTGCGAGCGACAAGCCGCCGAGCGGTGCCGGCGAAGCGGCCATCGTGGCGGGGGCCGGTGCCATCTACAACGCCATCGCGGCGGCCACCGAGAAGCAACCAAGCCGCCTGCCGATCACCCCAGCCGACCTTGCCTAAACCGTGGCTTTTGACCGCACTCGCACAGGACCGGCTGCGTAGAATGCGCCACCGGGCCCAAATTTGGCGCCCGGTTTTTTGTTTCTGCCCCGCCCTTCGCCGGCGGCCTCGCGGAAGACCGGGACCAGTCAAGCGCTCGCAGCCATTGGGCCGCGCACTGCACAACGCGCCGCTCCTTCGATCTGTGACCCATCAGGAGCCTTGACATGGAAATCTTCGACTACGACAACATCCTCTTGCTGCCGCGCAAATGCCGCGTGGAGAGCCGTTCCGAGTGTGACCCGTCCATGCCGTTCGGTCGGCACACCTTCAAGCTGCCGGTCGTGCCGGCCAACATGAAAACGGTGATCGACGAGCCCATCTCGGAATGGCTCGCCGCCAACGGCTACTTCTACGTGATGCACCGCTTCGACATCGACAACCTCGCCTATGCGAAGCGCATGCGCGACAAGGGCCTGTACGTGTCGATCAGCTCGGGCGTGAAGGCCGAGGACTTCAAGGTCATCGACCGCCTGGCCGCGGAGGGCGTGGGCGCCGACTACATCACCATCGACATCGCACACGGCCATGCCGAGAGCGTGCGCAAGGCCATCGAGCACATCAAGCAGAAGCTGCCCGACACCTTCGTGATCGCCGGCAACGTGGCCACACCCGAAGCGGTGATCGACCTGGAGAACTGGGGCGCCGACGCGACCAAGGTGGGCGTGGGCCCGGGCAAGGTGTGCATCACCAAGCTCAAGACGGGCTTCGGCACCGGCGGCTGGCAGCTGAGCGCGCTCAAGTGGTGTGCGCGTGTGGCCACCAAGCCCATCATTGCCGACGGCGGCATCCGCGACCACGGCGACATCGCCAAGAGCGTGCGCTTCGGCGCGGCGATGGTGATGATCGGCTCGCTCTTCGCCGGGCACGAAGAGTCGCCGGGCAAGACGGTCGAAGTCGACGGCAAGCTCTTCAAGGAGTACTACGGCTCGGCCAGCGACTTCAACAAGGGCGAGTACAAGCACGTGGAAGGCAAGCGCATCCTGGAGCCCATCAAGGGCAAGCTTGCCGACACGCTGCGCGAGATGCGCGAAGACGTGCAGAGCTCCATCAGCTATGCCGGCGGCACCAAGCTCGCCGACATCCGCAAGGTCAACTACGTGATCCTCGGCGGCGACAACGCCGGCGAGCACCTGCTGATGTAAGGGCGGGGTCGTGCTCATCGGACGGCGGTGTTACAGCGACGGGCTGTGGCACCATCCAAGCCTCAGAAGAAGCAGCCACGGGAGAGGCGCACATGAGACTTCCGATTCGATTTGCAGCAACGGCCGGCGTGATGACGGCATTGTTGGCCGCCTGCGGGGGCGGCTCGTCGCAAAGCGATACCAATGGCTCAACCGGGCAGGTTCGGCTCCTCAATGCCACTGATTCGCCGGTCGATCTCTACCGTGAGGAGGCAAAGCTGGGCGCCTCGGTTCCCTCCGGAAGCGCAGGGAGCTACACGGCACTTCCGGCGACAGGCCACTTTCTCCAGACCCGTCGGCCAGCCGCCACGGGCACGCTGACAGGAGGCGGCTACCTCGTCGATCCCGGGCGCCGCTACACGCTGGTGGCCTACCGCACGGGAAATGCCGACGGAGCAGCCTATATCGACGAATCCGCAGAAGCGCCCATACTCGCCGCGGCCAAGCTGCGGGTGTTCAACACCTCCGGTGAAACCGGGCCTGTCGATGTCTACATCACACCAGCCTCGCAGAACATGGGCATGGCGCCGCGCGTGTTCACCGGCATCTCGGCGCCAACGTTCAGCGCGTTCACACAACTGCCAGCGGGCAACTACCGTATCCGCGTGACCGCCGCCGACGATCCAGCCGGCATCCGGCTTGACCTTCCTTCGGTCGCCCTCAGCAACGCAGAGGTGTACACGCTGGTCTTGACGCGCACCCCAGGCGGCGTCCTCACGCACGGCCTGCTGCACCGACACCAGGCGTCCCTGCTGGCACTCGGAAACACCTCAGCCCGCGTGCGGGTCGTGGCAAGCATGACGTCGCAAGGCACGCAGGTGTCGGCCCGTCTTGGCGGGACCACCCACACGCTGGTCTCACCGCAGATCGGCACCTACCAGCAGGTCCCAGCAGGCGTTTCGAGCATTGAGGTTCGGATGAACGGCGGGCCCGTGGTCGCCCGCACGGTAAACGTCGTGGCAGGTCACGATCTGACGCTGGTGTTGATGGGCTCGCCAAATGCTCCCGCACTGTCGGTGATCGAAGACGACAACGCATTGCCCGTGAGCACGACAGCAACAAAGCTAAGGCTCGTCAACGGGTTGAACGACCTGGCAAGCCCCCTCACGCTGATCCGCGATCACACCGTCATTGGCAGTTCAGACGTTCCACCAGGAGCAGCCTCCATCACGAGCCATCTGAGCGCCGCGGCACCTAGCTATGAGGTGTGGGCGCAAGGTTCGACGCAGGCTCTGCTGACAGGGCCGCTGGTGCTCGAGGGCAATCGGGTCTACACGTTGTTCGTGCTCGGCGATCGGGCCGGCAACTTCGGCGGAGAGCTGATCGCCGACCGATAGTGGCTGGTCGCCTTACAGCGAGACCGGCCCCTGGATCTGCGCCTGCCCGGCCTCGCGGGCCTGCTGCTGGCGCACGCGGTCGATGTACTGCTGGCTCTTGGCCAGCTCGCCGGCCATGATGGTGTTGTTCTGCCCCATCGCCGCAATCGCCTTGGAGCGGAAGGTGTCCATCGCGTCCATCGCCTTGTAGGTCTGGTCGAACATCTCCTTGATCTTGTCGATGCCGAGCATGGGGTTGCTCGCGAACTCGGCGGTCTTGTCGACGTGGCTGTTGAGCTGGCGGCCCGTCTCGGTGATGAGGTTGCCGATGGTCGTGTTCACGCCCTGCAGCATCTCCATCACCTGCACCTGATTGCCGGTCGCACGCGCCACCGTCTGGGCCACGGCCAGCGCGCTCATGCCGGTGGTGGCGACGCGGCTGCAGCCGTTCATCATTTCGCGGCCGGTCTTCTTCAGCACGTCGAGCGCGAGGTAGCCGTTCACGCACACCGCCTGTTGCGTCAGGATGTCGGCCAGGTTCTGGCGGGCGTAGAAGAGCACTTCCTGTTCGAGTGCGTTGGCGCGCTGCGGGTCGGTGGCCTTCAGCGATTGCACCCGCTCGGCCAGGCGCGCATCGAGGCTGGTCGCGAACTGCGCGGCAGCGGCCAGCTTCTGCATCGCCTCCCACAGCTTGGTGCGGGTGGCTTCGATGTCGACGATGTCTTTCTGCACATCGTCGCGCGCTTCGTAGAGCTGGCTCATCGACTTCTGCAACTGGCTGCCCGCGCTCTCGAACTTGCGGAAATAGGCCTTGAGTTTGTTGCCGAAGGGGATGAAGCCCAAGAGCTTGTTGGGCGCGAGCAGGTCGCCTTCGTTGCCGGGGTTGAGCTTGTCGAGGTGACCGCGGATGTCGGCAATCGCCTTGTAGGCGGCAGTCTCCTCGGCGCCGATGAAGTTGCGCTGCAGGAAGCGGCCCTGCATCAGGCCGGCCGCATTCGAGATCTCCTCGCGACCGAGCGCGAAGGCGCTGTCGAGCTTGTGCTTGAACTCGGCGCTGTGCACGTCTTCGCTCATGAGGGCGTCGATGAAGCGCATCACCTGGTCGTCGACCGCCTTGGCCACCTCGGGCTTGAGCGGCACCGCGGTGCGCGTGGCCTCGGCCGGCACGGGCGTGATGACCTCGGGCGGGGTGAGCTGGAAGTTGGGCACGCCGGCGTAGGCGACGGTGGGGGGTGTCTTCAGGGCCGTTCATTGCTTGGGCTCCGCTGCGGTTTGAATCTCAGGGGCGGCAAGCGAGGGCTTGCCGAACTTGTCATGCAGGAATCGCGAATGGACGAGGAAGGCCTGGGCGTCCTGGCTGGCGAGGTCGTCGGCCAGCTGCTTCACCTTGGTCTCCAGCTCGGTGAGGGTATCGCGGAAGATGTCTTGCGCCGTCTTGCCATCGTGCAGCACGCGGCTGGCGGCGTACTGCGGCGGAATCGACAGATACGCCTTCAGCGCATCGGGCAGGTAGGAGATGGCGATGTGGCGGGCGTGGAAGCCCTCCTGCATCGACAGCACGCCCTGGCTGCGCTCCCACTGCCTGAGCAGCCCATCGAGCGACTTGCACAGGTCGAGCGCCTTGGCCTGGAGGCTCGCGGGCAGGCGGTTCTCGGGGTTGTATTCGACGAGGCCGCGCACCCCGGCGAGGGCTCGCGTCATGGCTTCGCGCGCATCGCCTTCGTCGCTGAACTCGAGGGCGTCTTCCCACATGGGGCCGGAGAGCTTGGGAAAGCCCAGCCACAGGCCGCCGATCACGAAACCCGCCACGTAGCCACCGAAGGCCAGCGGCAGGCCGGCGATGCCGATGAGGTTGAGCGCCTTCAGCACCAGCACGAGAGTGGCAAGGCCGAGGCCGCACCAGTTGGCGGGGCTCAGCAGGATGCGGGCGAGTCTGTCCATCACTGCACGGTGCTCACTGGTAGGCGCGGATGTCCTTGAACACCGCATAGAGCGGCGTCTTGCGCGCATCGAAGACCTTGCCGCCGGTGGTCTGGACGAGCGCTTTCAGGTCAGCCTCCTTCGCCTCGCCGAAGAGCACCATGAAGACCGGGATGCCGCGCACGTCTTCCGGCAGCGCGGCATACGCCTGCTGGAACTGTTCGAGGCTTCGGCCCTTGGTGTTTTCGCCGTCGGTGAATGCCACCACCGAGTACTGGTAGTTCGGGTTCTTCTGCTTCTGCTCCAGCATGTGCTTGAGCGCGGCCAGCACGCTGTCGTAGAGCGCGGTGCCGCCGGTCATGCGCAAGCCGTCGGCATAGGCACGCACCTCGGCCAGCACCGCCTGCTTGGCCTCGGAATCCTCCTGCACCTGCACGCCCTTCGCCTGCGGGCGGCCGGTGGGGATCTCGAAGTAGGTCATGCGCCAGGGCTGGTCGCTGAAGGGCAGCATCCACACCTTCTCGCGGTTGGTGAGCTTGGCGAGCCGCCCGGTGAGCGAGCTGTCCGCGCCGGCCACGTAGTGCAGCGCCTGGATGAGCTGCGCACGGCGGCCGTGGCCGTCCATGCTGCCGCTGGTGTCGAGCACGAAGGTGCTGGCGATCGGGCGGCGGAATTCGTTCAAGTAGGCGTCGATCAGGCCATCGGCCAGGGCGCGGTCGGGCGAGAACGGCAGCTCGATGCGCATGCCCTCCTTCGGCAGCAGGTCGGCCACGATTGCCGCCACCTCGGCGTTGATCGGGCGGCGCAGGGTCTGGCGGGCCAGCCATTTCTGCGCGTCGGCGCCCTTGAGGTAGGCCACGACCTTCAGGTAATCGTCGCGGCGATCGTCCTTCAGCAGCATGAAGGGGTAGTCGGCGGTCGCCACGCCCTCGTGCGGGTAGACCAGCACCAGCTTCTCGCGCAGCTTGCTGCCGTTGTTGAGCGAGAGCAGCCAGCTCTCGTAGTTGATGAAAGCGTTGACCTGCGACGGGTTGTTGCCTTGCTGTTCGAGGAACTTCTCGGTGAGGTAGGTGGAGTTGTCGCCGGGCAGCTTGTAGCCCTTGAGGAAACCCGCAATGGCGGCACGGTTCACGTCGGCAGCGGTGAGCGCTTCGGACTTCTGGCTGGCCGCGGCCACCACACCCATCAGCGCCATGAAGCCCTGATTCGAGGTGGCGGGGTTCGACAGCGCGTAGCGCAGCTTGCCCTGCGAGGCCGCCTGCGTGATTTCGCGCCAGCCGACTTTCGCGGCGGTGGCTGGGTCGTCCCAGCCGAGCTGCTTGGCCGCGGTCTGGTTGAGGCCGACGGCAATGGGCGACAGCATGATCTTTTCTTGCAGCTTCACGCGGGCCTGGCCCTGCGGGTCGCTCAGCAGGTACTTGGCGTTGGCGAACCAGGCGGCGTGCGCGGGGGTCGAGCCGCTCAGCACGGCCTCGGTGCTTTCCATCGTGCCGCCCCAGACAAAGCGCAGGCGAACGCTGGTCGCCTTCTCGACCATCTCTTCCAGCGGCTGCGCATCTTTCAGGTCGGTCGTGGCGAGCACGGTGAAGACCGGCTTGCTGCTGTCGGCCGCCTTGGGTGCATCGGCAGAGTCTTTCTTGTCGCAGGCGGTCAGCGACAGCACCGCCAGCACGAGCGACAAAAGAGAGCCTCCCAGGATTCTTTTCATTGCGACATCTCCTTGGCCACCGCCTCGATCATCTCGGCCATCAGCTCGAAGGCTGGCGGGTCGATCACCTGCGTCACGCGTTCTTCGACGGCCAAGCCGGTCGGTTTGACGGCCTCCATGAAGAGGCCGGTGTCGGCCACGCGAAAGCCATAGCTCACCGCGATGCGTTGCAGGTCGACGTTGCGCGCCAGCAGGTCGGCCAGCGCCTTCGCCTTCTCGCTGGCCGCGATGAACACCACCTTGTTGACGATGGTCGGCTGCGGGTAGAGCAGCACCATCTCGGCGCCGATGCCGCGCTTGTCGAGCGCATAGGCGACGAGCTGGTTCTCGTAGATGAAGGCGAGCGGCGTCTTGCCGATGCCGATGGCCACGTAGTCGTCGAAGTTGCCGTTGACGTAGTTCTCTTGATAGCCCTGGCGCTTGAAGAGCTCGGCGAGCCTTGTGGCCAGAGGAATCGCCGTGGCGCGGTCTGTCACCACATCGCCATGCACCGCGTAGCTGGTGAGCGCTAGGTACATCGCCGCCGAGTTGCTGCGGCGCACGTCGGTGGTGGAGACGAGCACGCTGCGGCTCACGTCGTAGGCCGCGGCGTCCTTCAGGTCCTTCCAGCGCTTCTTGGCGAGCATCGCCTGGGTGAGCTTGGCCATGTCGACGCCGTAGATGCGCTCGCCGAGCGGCTTGGCCATGTCGTTGGCGACCAGGATCTTGGCCACCGGCGCCCAGCTCGCGATCACCATTGGCGTGTGGAAGGGCGAGGACTGGGCGACGCCGATACCGGCCTTGCGGGCAGCATCGCTGATCTGGTTGGCCGCCACCACACCTGAAGGGAACAGGAAGTCGGGCATCTGCCCCGCGACCACCTTGCCCGCCATCTCGCGGCTGCCCACGCGAACCACGCTCACCGGCAGGCGGTTGTCGGCCAGGATCTTCTTGACGCGCTCGTCCTTGAAGAAGGGCTCGACGTCGAGCGCGATCACGCCCTTCAGTTCGGTCACCGGCCCGAGGGCCTGCTCGGCGACCACGGCCTGCTGCCCGCGCAGGGCAAAAAACAAGGCCGCCGCAAACCCGGCCAGCAGCACCAGGGTCAACACCAGCTTGCTCATCTTGGACATGCGACAACCTCCACCTTGACGCGCCGCGAGCATAGCCTGCGCCGGGGTCTTGCCACGAGGGCGCCGCCTACAATTCAGGCATTCCCCGCTCTGCCCTTCGGCGCCTCTCGACCGGCGCTGGCCCTTTCTTTCCATGACAGAACTCGCCAAATCCTTCGAACCCACCGCCATCGAAGCCAAATGGGGCCCCTTGTGGGAACAAAGCGGCGCCTACGCACCCACGCTCGACCCGGCCAAGGAGTCGTTCTGCATCCAGCTGCCGCCGCCCAACGTGACGGGCACGCTGCACATGGGCCATGCGTTCAACCAGACCATCATGGACTCGTTGACGCGCTACCACCGCATGCGCGGGCACAACACGCTGTGGGTGCCCGGCACCGACCACGCCGGCATCGCCACGCAGATCGTGGTGGAGCGCCAGCTGGAGCAGCAGAAGCTCAGCCGCCACGACCTCGGCCGCAAGAACTTCGTCGCCAAGGTGTGGGAGTGGCGGCAAGTCTCCGGCTCGACCATCACCAACCAGATGCGCCGCATGGGCGACTCGGTGTCCTGGCAGCACGAGTACTTCACGATGGACGAGAAGCTCTCGAAGGTGGTGACCGACACCTTCGTGAAGCTCTACGAAGAAGGCCTGATCTACCGCGGCAAACGGCTGGTGAGCTGGGACCCGATCCTGAAGTCGGCCGTGTCGGACCTGGAAGTGGAGAGCGAGGAAGAGGATGGCTCTCTGTGGCACATCCGCTATCCGATTGACGGTTCGTCTGATTCGTTGGTGGTGGCGACCACCCGTCCCGAGACGATGCTCGGCGACACCGCCGTGATGGTGCACCCGGAAGACACGCGCTACACCCACCTCATCGGCCAGCAGGTGAAGCTGCCCATCACCGGCCGCCTGGTGCCGGTGATCGCCGACGAGTATGTGGACAAGGAATTCGGCACCGGCGTCGTGAAGGTCACGCCCGCGCACGACACCAACGACTACCAGGTGGGCCTGCGCCACAAGCTGCCCATGCTCACCATCTTCACGCTCGATGCGAAGGTCAACGACGAAGCGCCCGAGGCTTACCGAGGGCTGGACCGTTTCGTCGCCCGCAAGAAGATCGTCGAGCAGCTCGAAGCCGACGGCCTGCTCGTCGAAGTGAAGAAGCACAAGCTGATGGTGCCGCGCTGCGCGCGCACCGGCCAGATCATCGAGCCGATGCTGACCGACCAGTGGTTCGTGGCGATGACCAAACCCGGCGCGAATGGAAAGAGCATCGCCCAGGAAGCCATCGAAGCGGTGGAATCCGGCGACGTGAAGTTCGTGCCTGAGAACTGGGTCAACACCTACAACCAGTGGATGAAGAACATCCAGGACTGGTGCATCTCGCGCCAGCTCTGGTGGGGCCACCAGATCCCGGCCTGGTACGGCGACGGCGGCCAGCTCTTCGTGGCCCGTACAGAGGAAGAAGCCCAGGCGCAGGCCAAGGCGGCCGGCTACACCGGCCCACTGCGCCGCGACGAAGACGTGCTCGACACCTGGTATTCGTCGGCGCTCGTGCCCTTCTCCACCTTGGGATGGCCCGAGAAGACGATCGAGCAGGACCTCTTCCTGCCCTCTTCCGTGCTCGTGACCGGCTACGACATCATCTTCTTCTGGGTCGCCCGGATGATCATGATGACCAAGCACTTCACGGGCAAGGTGCCGTTCAGGCACGTCTACATCCACGGCCTGGTGCTCGATGCACACGGCAAGAAGATGAGCAAGTCGGAAGGCAACGTGCTCGACCCGGTCGACCTGATCGACGGCATCGAGCTCGCACCGCTGCTGGAGAAGCGCACGCAAGGCCTGCGCAAACCCGAGACCGCGCCCAAGGTGCGCAAGGCCACAGAGAAGGAATTCCCGGACGGCATTCCCGGCTACGGCGCCGATGCGCTGCGCTTCACCTTCGCCGCACTGGCCACGCTTGGCCGCAGCATCAACTTCGACACCAAGCGCTGCGAGGGCTATCGCAATTTCTGCAACAAGCTCTGGAACGCGACCAAGTTCGTGCTGATGAACACCGAGGGCCAGGACTGCGGCCTGAAGGAGCACACCAAGGCCGAGTGCGAGCCCGGCGGCGCCTTCCACGGCTACATGAGCTTCAGCCAGGCCGACCGCTGGATCGCGAGCGAGTTGCAGCGTGTGGAAGCGGCGGTGGCGCAGGGCTTCGAGGAGTACCGCCTCGACAACGTGGCCAACACGCTCTACCAGTTTGTGTGGGACGAGTACTGCGACTGGTACATCGAGATCGCCAAGGTGCAGATCCAGAATGGCAACGAGGCACAGCAACGGGCCACGCGCCGCACGCTGATCCGCACGCTCGAAGCGGTGCTGCGCCTGCTGCACCCGATTACGCCCTTCCTCACGGCGGAGCTGTGGGACACGGTGGCCCCGATCGCCGGCCGCAAGAACGCAGACACCATCGCGACGGCCCCCTACCCGACGCCGCAGATCGACCGCATCGACCCCAAGGCCGATGCATGGATGGCCAAGCTCAAGGGCCTGGTCACCGCCTGCCGTGCCCTACGTGGCGAGATGGGGCTGTCACCGAGCGACCGTGTGCCGCTCTATGCGATCGGCGACAACAGCTTCCTGAACGAAGCCGCAGCCGTGCTGAAGACGCTCGGCAAGCTGTCGGAAGTGAAGGTGTTCGACGACGAGGCCGCGTTCAGCGAGGCCACACGCCAGTCACCCGTGGTGGTAGCGGGCGAATCGCGCCTGGCGCTGCACGTGGAAATCGACGTCGCCGCCGAGACCGAACGCCTGAACAAGGAAATCAAGCGCCTGGACGCCGAGCCGCCAAGGCGACGGGCAAGCTGTCGAACGAATCGTTCGTCGCACGTGCCCCGGCCGAGGTGGTGGCGCAGGAGCGTCAGCGCATCGCCGACTTCACGGCTGCTCTTGAGCGGCTGCGAGATCAGTTGGGACGCCTGGGTCCGTCGTCCTGAACTCGCGCGGCGCCGGCGGCGTCGCCTGCAGCAGCTCGTCGATGCGCCGGGCCACGGCCCACGAGCTGCGCAGGCGCGACTCGCGCGTGGTGCTCGCCACACGCGGCGTGACCTGCAGCGTGTCCATGCCCTTGAGCGGGCGGCCGTCGTCGAGCGCCCCGGGCTCCAGGCTGTCGAGCCAGCAGGCAGAGAGACGACCGCTGATCAGCACATCGGCAAGCGCGCGCTCGTTGAATACGCCCGAGTGCGAGATGCTCACCATCACCTGGTTGGGCTTGCAGTAGGGCAGGAACCGCTCGCCCAGCAGGCCCTGGTAGCGGCTGAAGTAGTTGAGCTGCACGCAGACCGCATCGCTCGTCTCCAGCAGCTCGCGCAGGCCCAGCGGCGTGACACGCCAGCGCTCGAACACGTTGTCGCTCGCATGCAGCGAGGGGTCGTAGCCCACCATGCGCGAGCCGAAACCCGAGAGCATCTGCGCCATCGCCTTCGCTGCCGGCGGCATGCCGATCAGGCCCACGGTGCAGGCGCCAAGTTCACGGCCGACGAGCATGCCGTCGGCCCCTTCCACCGGCACGCGGCGCAGCAGCGAGAGCATCGCGCCGATCATGAACTCGGCCTCGGCCTGGGCGGTGGCGGTGGCACTGCGCACCACTTCCACACCGGCACGCGAGCAGGCTTCGAGGTCGACGTTCTCGGCACCGCCGCTCACGCGGCCGATCGCGCGAAGCACCGGCGCGTAGTGCAGCGCGGCGCCATCCAGCGCGACGAACGATGGAAGGATCAGCGCACGGACGTTGTAGAGCGACTGCCGGAATTCACGAAGATCGCGCGCCAGCTCAGGGGCATAGCGCACCGAATGCCGATCTGCCAGCCACTGCATGACCTCGGTTTCGAGCGGCTCGATGATGAGTATGTCCATGCATTCCCGGGGTCCCGACTGTCACAGAGCGCGTGACAGAATCTCCCGGAGACCCTTCCTCAGAACCACGATTGTAAGCAGATGTTAGTCACCAAAGCGATCTTCCCCGTGGCAGGACTTGGCACCCGCTTCCTGCCGGCGACAAAAGCACAACCCAAAGAGATGCTGCCGGTGGTCGACAAGCCACTCATCCAGTACGCCGTCGAAGAGGCCTACGCCGCGGGCGTGCGCGAGATGATCTTCGTCACCGGCCGCCACAAGCGCCCGATCGAAGACCATTTCGACATGACCTTCGAGCTGGAAGTCGCACTCGAACAGGCCAACAAGCAGGAGCTGCTCGAGGTGGTGCGCTCGGTCAAGCCCGACGACATGGAATGCATCTACGTGCGCCAGGCCCAGGCCCTGGGCCTCGGCCACGCCGTGCTGTGCGGCCAGAGGCTCATCGGCAAGGACCCATTTGCCGTGCTGTTGGCCGACGACCTGATGGTGGGTGACAAGCCGGTGCTCAAGCAGATGGTCGAGCAGTTCAACGAATGGCGCGTGTCGATTCTCGCTGTGCAGGAAGTGCCGGCCGAGCACACCCGCCGCTACGGCATCGTGGCCGGCACGCCCGTCAACGATCACCTGATGGACGTGAGCCGCATCGTCGAGAAGCCGGCCCCTGAAGTGGCGCCGTCACGCCTGGGCGTCGCGGGCCGCTACATCCTCACGCCGGGTGTCTTCCATGAGATCGCCAACCAGCCGCGCGGCGTGGGCGGCGAGATCCAGCTCACCGACGGCATCGCCGGCCTGCTGCGGCGCGAGAAGGTGTTTGCCTACCGCTACGAAGGCAAGCGCTACGACTGCGGCAGCAAGGAAGGCTTCCTGCAGGCCAACGTGGAACTGGCGTTGAAACACCCGGTGCTCGGCCCGGGCTTCCGCGACTACCTTCGCAGCGTCGAGATCTAACGTCGACGCAAGAAATGGGTGAACTCGTCGTTCGCCGCTGACTGCTCGACGAGTTCATTCCCCGTTTGCCGCGCAAACGCCTGGAAGTCGCGCATCGACCCCGGGTCGGTCGCCACCACCTTCAGGATCTCGCCGCTGTGCATGTCGGCGAGCGCCTTCTTGGCCTTGAGGATGGGCAGCGGGCAGTTGAGCCCGCGGGTGTCGAGTTCCTTGTGGAAGTCCATCTCGTTCAACCTTCGGACGAACGGCGCGGCGGGAGGTCGAGCCACTGCGGCGTGATGCCGCGCGAGGTGAGCCATTCGGCCAGTGCCTGGCCGGTGCCGGCCGGCCAGCATTTCACTTCGGTGGGCGGCACGATCTTGTACTCGGCCAGCTCGGGGGAGAGCTTGATCTCGCCGTGAGCCACCACGTGGTAGGCGATGATGACCTGGTTCATGCGCTGGAAGTCGTAGACGCCGATCAGCTTCACCGAATCGACGCTCAGCGACGTCTCTTCGAGCACCTCGCGTGCAATGCCGCCTTCGGGGGTCTCGCCAGCCTCCATGAAACCGGTGATGAGGCCGAAGAATCGGCCCGGCCACGCGGCATTGCGGGCGAGCAGCAGGTCGCCGTTGCGGTCAGGCATCTCGATGACGGCCGCGAGCACCGGCGTCGGGTTGTTCCAGTGGGTCCAGTTGCACACCGGGCAGCGCGTGCGTACCTTCGGACCCCCGTCTTCTTCGGCGACGAGTTGCTGCAGCTCGGTGGCGCAATTGGGGCAATAGTTGAACTGGTGCTTCATGCCGGGAACACCCCCGTCGACAGGTAGCGGTCGCCGCGGTCGCAAACGACGAAGACGATGGTCGCGTTCTCGACCGTTTTCGCGATCTCGAGCGCCACCCAGCAGGCGCCAGCCGCCGAGATGCCGCCGAAGAGGCCTTCTTCGCGCGCCAGGCGCCGGGCCATGTCTTCTGCCGCGTCTTGCGAGACGCTCACCGTTTCATCGATGTGCGTCGGGTCGTAGATCTTGGGCAGATAGGCCTCGGGCCACTTGCGAATGCCAGGGATGCGCGAGCCTTCGGCCGGCTGCGCACCGATCACGCGGATCGCCGGGTTCTTTTCCTTCAGATAGCGCGAGGTGCCGGTGATGGTGCCGGTGGTGCCCATCGCACTCACGAAATGGGTGACACGACCTTGGGTGTCGTCCCAGATCTCGGGGCCGGTGGTCTCGTAGTGCACACGCGGGTTGTCGGCGTTGGCGAACTGGTCGAGCACGCGGCCCTTGCCGTCGCGCACCATCTGGTCCGCGAGGTCGCGTGCGTACTCCATGCCACCGCTGCGGGGCGTGAGCACCAGTTCGGCGCCGAATGCCTTCATGGTCTGCGCGCGTTCGATGGAGAGGTCCTCCGGCATGATGAGCACCATGCGGTAGCCGCGGATGGCCGCGGCCATCGCGAGTGCGATGCCGGTGTTGCCCGAGGTCGCCTCGATCAGCGTGTCGCCGGGCTTGATGTCGCCGCGCTCTTCTGCACGCCGGATCATGCTGATGGCTGGCCGGTCTTTCACCGAGCCCGCGGGGTTGTTGCCTTCCAGCTTGCCGAGAATCACGTTGCCGCGGCGCTCGTTCTCGGCACCCGGCACGCGCACCAGCTGCACGAGCGGGGTGCCGCCGATCACGTCTTCGATGGTCTTGTAATGCACAGTGGTCTCTCCTGCCGCGCATTGTCGCAGGGGGTCCCAAGACCCGCCATCGGCAGTGGCTCTGAGAGGAACCGGGAGCGTCTCGCAGCTGAAGAGCGGCGCAACGACACGAGCAATTGCTCGCTCGTCGTTCCGCACCCTGCGGAAGGTGGGGAAGAGAAGGGGTGGTGCCTCGGGTCGGAATCGAACCGACACTCCTTGCGGAACGGGATTTTGAGTCCCGCGCGTCTACCAATTTCGCCACCGAGGCCGGTGCAGCAGAGCGCGCGATTTTGCCACAGGGCCTCGCAGGGTCGACGGGCAAACCGGGTACGCTTGCGGCTTTCCGTCCTCCGCACCGCGCATGCCCCCGATTCCACCGATCACCCAGTTCCTGATGCTGGCCTGCACGGCGATCTTCTGCCTGCAGGTGTTCACGCCGCTCGTCGACCGCTGGTTCGCCCTGTTTCCCGTGGGCAGCGGCTTCTTCCTGCCGTGGCAGGTGCTGAGCTACGCCTTCCTGCATGGCGGCGTGTTCCACCTCTTCTTCAACATGCTGGGGCTGTGGATGTTCGGCTCCGAGCTGGAAATGCTGTGGGGCCGCAAGCGCTACATGGTGTTCCTCGCGATCGGTGCGATCTTCGGGGGCCTGCTGTTCCTCGTTGCCACCGCGTTGCCGGGTGCGGGCATGAGCCGCCTTGTGGGTGCATCGGGCGGCCTCTACGCGCTGCTGATCGCCGCAGCGATGTACTTCCCCGACCGCACGGTGATGCCGCTCTTCCCACCGATCCCGATGAAGATGAAGGTCTTCGTGATCGTGTTCGGCGTGATCGCGCTCGTGATGAGCTGGACCGGCGACCTCGGTTCGCTGGCCCACCTGGGCGGCATGCTCGGGGGCTGGCTGACGATCCGCTACTGGCGTGGCCTGCCGCCGTTCAACAAACGGCGCAGTTAAACCATCACGTGACGAGGCCTTCGCGTACCGTCGGGTAACGCAACTTCAAGCGCAACTCGCGCTTGAGCCGGCGGTTGTCGAGCCGCCGCGATTCGCTCCAGAACGACAGCTGCACCGGCGACATGCGCCCGGCCGCCTCGACGCGCGTGATCCGCGGCGGCCGCGGCAGGCCGCAGAGATCGGCCGCGAGGTCGAAATAGTCGCCCATCTTCAGCTCCGTGTCATCGCTTGCGTGCACCACGCGCTGCGGCAGGCCACGGTGCAAGGCGGCCACGCAGGCTCGCGCCAGGTCGTCGGCATGGATGTGGTTGGTGTAGACGTCGTCGGCCGCCACCAGCACCGGCGTGCCGCGCGCCAGGCGATCGCGCGGGTGGCCGCCTTCGCGGTCTCCCGCGTAGATGCCGGGGATGCGCAGCACCGTCACGCGGGCGCCGAAGGCCCGGCCATACCAGCGCATGCGCGCCTCGGCGTCGACACGCCGTCGGGCCCGGTCGGTCGCGGGCGCCACGGCGCGTACCTCGTCGAACCGTGCCCCCTGCGCATCGCCGTAGACGCCGGTCGTGCTGGCATAGACGATGCGCCGTACACGCCCTTGGCGCGCGAGGGCTTGCAGCAAACGGGCGGTACGTGGGTCGGTCGCACCGTCGCTCGGTGGCGGCGCCAGGTGCAGCACCGCATCGGCCAGCCCTGCCAGGCGCTGCAGGCTCGCCGCATCGTCGAGGTCGCCCACCAGCGGCACGGCTCCGGCCGCCCTCAAGGTCGGAACACGCGCCGCGCTGGAGGTGAGCGCCAGCAGCCGGTAGCGCCCGGCAAGCAGTCGCAGCACCCGCAGGCCCACGTCTCCGCAGCCGACGATGAGCAGGGTTGGGCGTCTGAAGGCGAGGGGCAAGGTCATGGGGGAGCGGGCAAAATCGCAGGTTCCCTCTCGCGACAAAACGGCTGAAGGGTTTTGACGAGGTTATCCCATGACGTTCCAAGTGACGGTGCAGCCGAGCGGCGTGAGCTTCTCGGTCGACCGCGACGAGCCCATCCTGCTGGCCGCCATTCGCCAGGGCGTGGGCCTTCCCTACGGCTGCAAGGACGGCGCCTGCGGCTCTTGCAAGTGCAAGCTGCTCGAAGGCCGCGTGATCCACGGCACCCACCAGGTCAAGGCGCTGAGCCCAGCCGAAGAAGAAGCCGGCTATACCCTCACCTGCCGCGCCGCGCCGCAGACCGACATCGTGCTCGAAGCGCGGACGGTCGCAGGTGCCGGCGAATTCCCGGTGCGCAAGATGCCGTGCCGCGTGACCGCGATCACGCGGCCTGCCCCCGACGTCGCGGTGATCCAGCTGCAGCTGCCCGCCAACGATGCCCTGCAATACCGCGCCGGCCAGTACATCGAGTTCATCCTGAAAGACGGCCATCGCCGTAGCTACAGCATGGCCAACGCGCCGAGCGCGCAGCGCGACAAGCCCGGCATCGAACTGCACATCCGCCACATGCCGGGCGGCCTCTTCACCGACCATGTGTTCGGTGGGCTGAAGGAAAAGGAGATCCTTCGCCTCGAAGGCCCCTTCGGCAGCTTTTTTCTGCGTGAAGACAGCGACAAGCCCATCGTGCTGCTGGCCAGCGGCACCGGCTTCGCGCCCGTGAAGGCCATCATCGAGCACATGCAGGCCAAGGGCATCACCCGCCCCGCGGTGCTGTACTGGGGCTGCCGAAGCCTCGCTGACCTCTACATGCACGCGTGGTGCGTGGAAGCGGCTCGTGTGATGCCCAACCTGCGCTATGTGCCTGTGCTGTCCGACGCCAAACCCGAAGACGAGTGGACCGGCCGCACGGGCTTCGTGCACCAGGCGGTGATGGCCGACCTGCCCGACCTCTCGGGGCACCAGGTCTATGCCTGTGGCGCACCGGTGATGGTCGACTCGGCCCAGCGCGATTTCGTCGCGCACTGCAATCTGCCCCTCGACGAATTCTTTGCCGACAGCTTCACCTCGGAGGCCGACAAACATGGCGACTGAGTTCACCCGCCGCATCGCCATCTCGCTCATCGCCAGCAGCCTCGCGGCGCCAGCCTTTGCACAAACCTCGAAGCCGCTGCGCCTTGTCGTGCCCTACCCGCCCGGCGGCCCGCTCGACATCGTGGCGCGTGCGCTGGCCGACAAGGCGAAAGACAGCCTCGGCACCGTGATCGTCGACAACAAGCCCGGCGCGGGCGGCAACCTCGGAGCCGACCTCGTCGCCAAGTCGGCTCCCGACGGCCACACGATCGTGATGGGCGCGGTGGCCACGCACGCGATCAACCCGTGGCTCTACAGCCGCATGCCCTACGACGCGCTGCGCGACTTCACGCCGATCACCGGGGTGGCACAGGTGCCCAACGTGCTGGTGATGAACCCGCAGACCGCGGTGCGCCTGAAGATCGCAAGCGTGGCCGATCTCGTGGCCTATGCGAAGGCCAACCCCGGCAAGCTCAACTACGGCTCGGGGGGCAACGGCAGCGCCGGCCACCTGGCGGGCGAGATGTTCAAGTCGCAGGCGGGTGTGTTCATGGTCCACATCCCGTACGCGGGCGGCAACCCGGCGCAACTCGCGCTGCTGTCGGGCGAGGTGGACCTGACCTTCGACAACCTGGCCAGTGCATCGGCCAACATCAAGGCCGGCAAGCTCAAGGCGCTGGCGGTGACGACGTCGAAACGCGCCAAGGCGATGCCCGAGCTGCCCACCATCGCCGAGACGCTGCCCGGCTTTGACGTGAACACCTGGTTCGGCCTCTTCGGCCCGGCCGGATTGCCCACCGAACAGACGCAGCGGCTGAACAAGGCCTTCACCGACGCGCTGGCCTCGCCGGAGCTTCAGGCCCGCCTGGCGACACTGATGGCCGAAGCCATGCCGCTCACGCCGCAGCAGTTTGGCGACTTCGTGAAGCGCGAGAACGCGAAATACGAGCGTGTAGTCAAGGCCTCGGGCGCGAAGGTCGACTGACCACAAAAAGGCCGCGTCTCTCGCGAGCGCGGCCTTGCCGTGAGGTGGGCCGGGAGGCCTACTTCTTGTTGAGTTCCTTCGACGCCGGCGTGCTGCCGCCGTCCACACCCAGCCGGCCGCCCGTGCCCAGGCCACCCTTGACCGTCTGCGCCTTGTAGCTGCGCAGCGACTTGACCATCTGGTTGAACGAGTCGGCAAACGCCGCCACGATCACCTTGCCCTGCGGCGTGTTGGAGTAGCCGCCACCGCCGCCGGCCAGGCCAGACAGGAAGCCGCCCCCGAAGAGACCGAAGTCGAAGTTGCCGGCGGTGCCTTCAGCGGCAGCGATCTGCACGCCGGAGCGGTTGTCGATCAGCAGCAGCGTGGTCGACGCCTCATTGCGCTTCACGTTGCCCGCCACCGCACCGAGTGCGCCCAGCCGGCCAGTGAGCAGCCCGGCGGCGGCACCGCCGGTGCGGCCCGAGAACTGGATCGACGGCTGCATGGTGTAGTCGGCCGCGACCATCTGGCCCTTCTGGAAATTGCTGCCCTGCCGCATTTCGCCGGTGGATTCGAGCTGGCGCTCGCGCATCATGTTGTTCATCGAGCGCCCACGCTCGACGATCACGAAGCAGTTGCTCTGCTGGATCATCAAGCGCAGCACCGGAAGTGTGGAGCCCAGGCTGTTGCGCCGCAGCTCGTAGTACCAGGGCGCCTGCGAGTCTTCGTCGAGGCCGATGGTGCCGAGCGTCTCGGTGCACTTTTCGAGCTGGCTGTTGTTCCCCTCGGCCGTGGCGCCCCCGGCCGAGCCGGACACCACGCCCTTGTTGCCGCCCATCGACGGCATCGTGGAGCCGCAGGCGCCGAGCAAGGCGACTGCCGCCACCGCCAGGGTGAGTTGCGTGAAACGGGCGACCGGGGTGGAGAGCGGGGTTGCGTTCATCGAATACCTCTGCACGGACATGCCGATGTCATGATGCGAGAAAGTATAGGAGTGGGCCTGCTGCCGGTGAGGTGACTTTGGTCGCCCCGCCAGCCCCCGGTAGCGCCTTATTCGCCGAGGTAGGCGGCCCGCACCTTCGGGTCGTTCAGCAGCGCCGACGCCTCGCCGCTCATCGTGACCTCCCCCGACTCCATCACGTAGCCGCGATTGGCCAGCTGCAGTGCACGGCTTGCGTTCTGCTCGACGAGGAGGATGGTCACTCCCTGCTTGGCGATGTCGGCCACCACTTCGAAGATCTTGTCGACCATGATGGGCGACAGGCCCATCGAGGGCTCGTCGAGCAGCAGCACCTTGGGCCGCGCCATCAGCGCACGGCCCATCGCGAGCATCTGCTGTTCGCCGCCCGACATGGTGCCGGCCAACTGATTGCGACGCTCTTTCAGGCGCGGGAAGATGCCGAACACCTTCTCGATGTCAGCATTGATCTCGGCGTCCTTGCGCACGAAGGCGCCCATCAGCAGGTTCTCGGTGATCGACATGCGGGTGAAGGTGCCGCGCCCCTCGGGCACCATCACCAGGCCCTGCTTGACGAGGTCCCACGCACCCTGACCTTTGATGGAGCGGCCGAGGTATTCGATCTCGCCGGCGGCCACCGCCTGCAGGCCGGTGATGGCCTTGAGCGTGGTGGTCTTGCCGGCGCCGTTGGCACCGATGAGGCTCACGAGTTCGCCTTCGCGGACTTCGAACGACGCGCCCTTCACGGCCTGGATGCCGCCATAGGCCACTTTCAGGCCATTCACTTTGAGGAAGGTCGTCATGGTCAGTGCGCCTTGTGGCCGGCGCCGAGGTAGGCCTCGATCACCTTTTCGTTTCTCTGGACGTCCGCCGGCGTGCCTTCGGCGATCTGCTTGCCGTAGTCGAGCACCGTGACGCGGTCGCACAGGCCCATCACGAGCTTCACGTCGTGTTCGATGAGCAGGATGGTGCGGCCGTCGTTGCGGATGCGGTCGATCAGCTCGCGCAGCACCACCTTCTCGGTGGCGTTCATGCCTGCGGCCGGTTCGTCGAGCGCGATCAGCTTGGGGTCGGTGGCGAGCGCACGCGCGATCTCGAGGCGCCGCTGGTCGCCGTAGCTCAGTGTGCGCGCCTTGAACTCGGCGTACTTGCCGATGCCCACGTAGTCGAGCAGCTCCTGCGCACGTTTGGCGATCGCATGCTCTTCGGCCTTGAAGCCGCTGGTGCGAAACACCGCACCGATCAGGCCCGAGGCGGTGCGCACATGGCGGCCGACCATCACGTTCTCCAGCGCCGTCATCTCGGCGAAGAGGCGGATGTTCTGGAAGGTGCGGGCGATGCCCGCCTTGGCCACCTCATGCACCGCCGCCGGCTTGTAGGGCTTGCCGCCCAGCTCGAAGGTGCCCGAGTCGGGCGTGTACAGCCCGGTGATGACGTTAAAGAAGGTGGTCTTGCCGGCGCCGTTGGGCCCGATGAGCCCGTAGACCTGGCCGGCTTCGATGGTGATGCCCACGTCCGACAGGGCCTGCAGGCCGCCGAAGCGCTTGGACACGCCGCTGACTTTCAACACGGATTCAGCCATGACGATGCCCCCTCACTTGGCCTGCGGCACCGGGGCCGCCTTGCCGTGCTCGGGCGTGGGCCACAGGCCCCGCGGCCGCGACAGCATGATCGCGATCATGGCCAGCGCGATCAGCAGCTGGCGCAGGATGGCGGCGTCGAGCCGGCCATCGGTCATGTTCTGCAAGGGGCCGGCCACATAGCGCAGCACCTCGGGCAGCGCCGCCAGCAGCAGCGCCCCGAGGATCACACCTGGGATGTGGCCGATGCCGCCCAGTACCACCATCGCGACGATCATCACCGACTCCTGCAGGCTGAAGGACTCGGGCGAGACGAAGCCCTGGAAGGTGGCGAAGAGCACGCCCGACACCCCGCCGAAGGTGGCGCCCATGCCGAAGGCGAGCAGCTTGAGGTTGCGGGTGTTGATGCCCATCGCCTTGGCCGCGATCTCGTCTTCGCGGATGGCCATCCACGCGCGGCCAATGCGCGACTGCTCCAGCCGGTAGCAGATGATCACGCTCACGATCACGAGCGCGAGGAACAGGTAGTAGTAGTTGGTGACCGGCGGGATCTGGAAGCCGAACCACTCGTGCGTCTTGCCGAAGTCGTAGCCAAAGACCTTGATCGAATCGATCTGGCTCAGGCCCTTGGGGCCGTTGGTGACGTTGACGGGCGCATCCAGGTTGGTGAGGAACACGCGGATGATCTCGCCGAAGCCGAGCGTCACGATCGCCAGGTAGTCGCCGCGCAGCTTCAGCGTGGGCGCTCCCAGCGCCACGCCGAACACACCGGCCAGCAAGGCGCCCAACGGGATCACCAGCCACAGCGGCGAGTGCAGGCCGTTCGGGAAGGTGGCCGCAAAACCGGGGAAGGTCTGCGACAGGTGCGGTGACGCGAGCAGGCCCATCATGTACGCGCCCACCGCATAGAAGGCGACGTAGCCCAGGTCGAGCAGGCCGGCATAACCGACCACGATGTTGAGCCCGAGCGCCAGCAGCACATAGAGCAGCGCGATGTCGATGATGCGCACCCACGCGTTGCCGAAGTACTGCGCGATTAGCGGGGTGATCAGCAGCAGCACGCCCGCGATGAGGAAGGTCTTGATCTTGTTGTCTCTGAGGTTCATCGGGGCTCCTCAGGCGCGGTCGGCCACACGCTCGCCGAGCAGGCCCTGCGGGCGCAGCGTGAGCACGAGGATGAGCACGATGAAGGCGAAGATGTCCTGGTAGTGGCTGCCGAGCACACCGCCGGTCACGTCGCCGATGTAGCCGGCGCCCATCGCTTCGATGATGCCGAGCAGCACGCCGCCCACCATCGCCCCGGCCAGGTTGCCGATGCCGCCGAACACCGCGGCAGTGAAGGCCTTGAGGCCGGGCAGGAAGCCCATCGCATGTTCGACGCGACCGTAGTTGGCGGCGTACATCACGCCGGCCAGTGCCGCGAGCGCCGCGCCGATGATGAAGGTGGCCGAGATCACCATGTCGGGTCGCACGCCCATGAGGCCGGCGACGCGCGGGTTCTCGGCGGTGGCACGCATCGCGCGGCCGAGCTTGGTGCGGTTCACGAGGTACATCAGCGCCGCAAGCGTGACAGCGGTGGTGATGAGGATGATGATCTGCACGGTGTTGATCACCGCGCCGAAGATCTCGATCGGCTCCGAGGGCAGCAGGAACGGATACGGCTTCGGGTTGGGCTTCCAGATGATCATCGCGAGCGTCTGCAAGAGCAGCGAGACACCCATCGCGGTGATCAGCGGCGCCAGTCGCGGCGCGCTGCGCAGCGGCCGGTAGGCGACCTTCTCGATGGTGAAGTTGAGCGCCGAGCACACGATGATCGCGGCCACGAGCGAGATCAAGAGCAGCACCCAGCCGGGCCAGCCGGTGGCGGCGAGTGCCGTCACCACGGTCCAGCTCGTGAGTGCGCCCACCATCAAGACCTCGCCGTGAGCGAAGTTGATGAGGTTGATGATGCCGTAGACCATCGTGTAGCCGAGCGCCACCAGCGCATACACGCTGCCGAGCACCAGACCGTTGATGATCTGCTGGATGAATGTTTCCATCGAAGGAGTCTCCTGGGGAAATCGAAAGCGGTTCCGTCTTGTGGACGCCGCTCCTGCCGGTAAGCAAAAAGCCCGCCGTCGTGTGGACGGCCCGGGCTTTGTCTGATGTCGGGGCTGTGACGGGGGCGATTCTAGGGGGCGGTCTCACGCGACCTTGCTGCGCGTTTCCCCGTACGGCAATCAGCGTTTCTTGCGCTCTGAGCCTTCGCTGGCCTGGGCACGTGCCTCGTCGTTGAGGCGCCTCAACTCCTGGAGACGTTCACCTATTTTCAGCTCCAGGCCGCGGTCGACCGGCTGGTAGAAGCGTTGCGGGGCAAGCTTGTCGGGCCAGTAGTTCTCGCCAGCAGCGAAGCCGCCGGCCTCGTTGTGCGCATAGCGGTAGTCGCGCCCGTAGTCGAGGTCTTTCATGAGCTTGGTCGGTGCGTTGCGCAGGTGGAGCGGCACCGCGCGGGTGCCGTCCTTCGCGATGAATGCACGCACGGCGTTGTAGGCGGTGTAGACCGCGTTCGATTTGGGCGCCATCGCCAGGAAGACCACCGCCTGCGCCAGGGCCAGCTCGCCCTCGGGGCTGCCCAGGCGTTCGTAGGTCTCGGCCGCATCGAGCGCCATGCGCAGCGCGCGGGGGTCGGCCAGGCCGATGTCTTCACTGGCCATGCGCACGAGGCGACGTGCGGCATAGCGGGGGTCCACGCCACCATCGAGCATGCGCACGAACCAGTAGAGCGCGGCATCGGGGTCGCTGCCGCGCACGGCCTTGTGAAGCGCCGAGATGGTGTCGTAGAACTGCTCGCCGCCTTTGTCGTAGCGGCGCAGCTGCTCGCCGAGCGAGCGTTCGAGTTGCGCCTCGTCGAGGGTGTCGGCCTGGGCGGCCATGCGCACCAGGTTCTCGTAGGCATTGAGCAGGCGGCGCGCATCGCCGTCGGCGTAGCCGATGAGGCGGTCGCGGGCGGGGTCCGTGAGAGAAGGCGCGGCCAGCAGCTCGCGGGCGCGGGCGAGCAGCTGCGTCATGTCCTCGTCGGTGAGCGACTTCAGCACATGCACCGTGGCCCGCGAGAGCAGGGCCGAGTTGACCTCGAACGAAGGGTTCTCGGTGGTGGCACCGATGAAGGTGAAGAGGCCAGACTCCACGTGCGGCAGGAAGGCGTCTTGCTGCGCCTTGTTGAAGCGGTGCACTTCGTCGACGAACACGACCGTGCGCTTGCCCGTGCCCTGTGCGACCTGCGCTCGCTCGACGGCTTCGCGGATGTCCTTCACGCCACCGAGCACGGCCGAGATCTGGATGAACTGGGCCTCGAAACCATCGGCCATCAGGCGCGCGAGGGTCGTCTTGCCGACGCCGGGCGGGCCCCAGAGGATCATCGAGTGCAGGCGCCCTGACTCGAAGGCCACGCGCAGCGGCTTGCCTTCGCCGAGCAGGTGCTGCTGGCCGATCACTTCTGCCAGCGTCTTGGGGCGCAGGCGCTCGGCCAGCGGAGCCTGCGGCTCATCGTCTCCCAGGGGCAACTGCAACGAATCCATCGGCGAATTGTCGCAGCGGGGGCATGCCCCTGCGCTTCACTGCTCGATGACGTCGGCGCCCTTGGGCACGGTGAAGACGAAGGTCTCGGCCTTGATCGGCTCGTTGGCCACGAACTGGCTGAATTGCAGCAGCGAGCGCTGGTTGAACGCGTCGACCACTTCGATGGCGCTCAAGGTCTTGCCCTTGAAACCCACGCGCACGGACTTGAAGCTGCCGTCCTTCGCCTTGGGCGTGGCTTCGACCCAGTCGAGGCCATCCTTTGAGGGCTGGGCAGCGAGGTCGAAGTCCTTCTCCAAGGACCCACCGGCCAGCAGCGCGGCAGGGGTCGATCCGAGCGCCTGGCTGAACTTGCGCGAACTGGCCTGGTTCAAGTCGGCGTCGTAGATCCAGACCTTCTGGCCGTCGGCAACGATCAGCTGCTCGAAGGGCTTGAGGTAGGTGAACCGGAAACGGTTCGGCCGCGAGAACTCGAACTTCCCACTCGAGGTCTTCTTCTTCGCGCCATCCGGCGAGGTGACGGTCTGCGTGAACTCGGCGCGGCCGGTCTTCACGTCGCGCACGAACTCCTTCAGCGTGTCGACGGTGGATTGCGCGTGAGCTGCGACGGCAGCAACCATCAGCAACGTCGAGACAAGAATCTTCTTCATTCGCTGCGGGCCGGGACGATGATGTCGCGGTTGCCATTGGTGGACATGGCACTTACGAGGCCGGATTTCTCCATTTGTTCCAGGAGTCTGGCTGCGCGGTTGTAGCCGATGCGCAAATGGCGCTGCACCAGCGAGATCGAGGCGCGGCGGTGCTGCAGCACCACGGCCACGGCCTGGTCGTACATCGGGTCGTTTTCGCCGCCTTGGCCATTGCCGCCGCCAGGCATGTCGGCGGTGCTCGGGTCGCCTTCGCCATCGAGCGTGCCGCCTTCCAAGATGCCTTCGATGTAGTTGGGCTCGCCCTGCTGCTTGAGGTAGTCGACGACACGGTGCACCTCGTCGTCACTCACGAAGGCGCCGTGCACACGCACCGGCAGGCCGGTGCCCGAGGCCATGTAGAGCATGTCGCCCATGCCGAGCAACGCTTCGGCGCCCATCTGGTCGAGGATGGTGCGGCTGTCGATCTTGCTGCTGACCTGGAAGCTCAAGCGTGTGGGAATGTTGGCCTTGATGAGGCCAGTGATCACGTCGACGCTCGGGCGCTGCGTGGCGAGGATCAGGTGGATGCCGGCCGCGCGTGCCTTCTGCGCGAGGCGGGCGATGAGTTCTTCAATCTTCTTGCCGACCACCATCATCAGGTCGGCCAGCTCGTCGATCACCACCACGATGAAGGGCAATCGCTCCAGCGGCTCGGGCTGCTCGGGTGTAAGGCTGAACGGGTTGGGCAGGCTCTCGCCACGCTCGACCGCTTCGGCGATCTTCTTGTTGTAGCCGGCGAGATTGCGCACGCCCAGCTTGCTCATCAGCTTGTAGCGCCGCTCCATCTCGCCCACACACCAGTTGAGCGCGTTGCCGGCCTGCTTCATGTCCGTCACGACGGGCGCCAGCAGGTGCGGAATGCCCTCGTACACGCTCATCTCCAGCATCTTCGGGTCGATGAGGATGAGCCGCACGTCGCGTGCTTCGGCCTTGTAGAGCAGCGACAGGATCATCGCGTTGATGCCCACCGACTTGCCCGAACCGGTGGTACCGGCCACGAGGCAGTGCGGCATCTTCGCGAGGTCCGCCACGACGGGGGCGCCGATGATGTCCTTGCCCAGGCCCATGGTGAGCTGCGAGGCGGCGTCGTTGTAGACCTGCGAGCCGAGGATTTCGGAGAGGCGGATGGTCTGGCGCTTGGCGTTGGGCAACTCCAGCGCCATGTAGTTCTTGCCCGGGATCACCTCGACGACGCGGATGCTGACGAGGCTCAAGGAGCGCGCCAGGTCCTTCGCGAGGTTGACGATCTGCGCGCCCTTCACCCCGGTGGCCGGCTCGATCTCGTAGCGCGTGATCACCGGACCCGGCGAGGCCGCGACCACGCGCACCTCGACGCCGAAGTCCTTCAGCTTCTTCTCGATGAGCCGCGAGGTCATCTCGAGCGTCTCGGGCGTCACCGTCTCCTGGCGGCCGGGCGCAGCATCGAGCAGGTCGACCTGAGGCAGTTTGGTGTCGGCCAGTTCGGTGAAGAGCGGCTTCTGTCGCTCCTTCACCACGCGCTCGGACTTCGGCACCTCGATCACCGGCGTCTCGATCACGATGGGCACATGCTCTTCGTGCAGTTGGTGCTCAACTTCGACCACGTGCTCGCGCTCGCGCACGGCACGTTCGCCGATGCGCTGATCTTCGGCGCGCTCGATGCGCTCGACGCGCTTCTCGCGCAGCGAATCGACCCACTGGCCGATGCCTTCGGCGGTGCGCAGCCATGAGAAGCGAAACGCCAGCGCTAGGCCTGCGACCAGCATCGCGATCCACAGCACGCCCGAGCCGGCGAAGCCGAGCCAGCGCTGGCTGATCGGCCCCAGCAGGTAGCCCAGCACACCGCCAGCGTTGCCACCGGCCACATGTGGCTCAAACTGGTAGAGGCGCGTCCATTCGAGCGCGGTGCTCGCGCACATCAGCAACGCAACGCCTACCCAGAACATCCAAAGCGGCGGTTGCGGGCGCTGACCCTGCAGCGGCTCGCCGCCGCGCAGCACACGCGCCAGCGCGCTCAACCAGGCGCGCAGGCTGATCAACATGCCCCACCACGCCGAGTAGCCGAAGAGCACGAACGCGATGTCGGAGAAGCGTGCCCCTAGCGCGCCGATCTTGTTGAGCGGCACGGCGCCGCTGCCGGAAGTCGAGAAGGCGGCGTCGGCCGCGTTGTGCGTGGCCAGCGCGATCAGTGCGAGCAACCACAGCACGCCGCCCACCAGCACACCGAAGCGTGCCCGCAGCCCGACGGGCGTGATGGGGGAATGAGAAGCAGCACCGCCGTCGCGGGTGTAGGTGCCGGCAGCCGAGGCCGCCGACCCGCCTTCAGGGCGTAGCGATCCGAGGGGAAACGTCATGCAGCCATTGTGGCCGAAGCACCGGGGCGGCCGTGCTGAATCGCCCCACGAGGCGAGCCAACCGCAGAGGTCAGCCGGTGAGGCGTTCCTTGATGATGACCGAGCCGTTTTCCTGGGTCTCGACCATGCCGCGGTCTTCCAGGTCCTTCATGACGCGGCTGACCATCTCGCGCGAAGCGCCGACGATTTTTGCCATGTCTTGGCGCGACACTTTGTTGCGGATGATCTTCACATCGCCGTCGTCTTCGGCCATGTCGAGCAGCGAGCGAGCGACACGACCATACACATCGAGCAGGGCCAGCGACTCGATCTGGCGGTCGGCACTGCGCAGACGCTGCACCAGGCCACGCATGATGGCGTAGGACAGGCTGGAGTTCTCAGGCAGGCACCGCGCAAATTCGGCGCGGCCCAGGATCAGCATGTCGGTCTGCACCTCGGCGCGCACGGTGGCCGAGTGCGGTTCGTTGTCGATCAGGCTCATCTCACCGACGTAGTTGCCCGGGTGCAGCACGGCCAGAATGACCTCGCGGCCGCGGGAGTCGGACGTCAGCACGCGTGCGCGGCCGGTGAGCAGAATGAACAGCGCGTTCGACTTCTTGCCATGCTCGACGATGATCTCGCCACGGCGGAAACGGCGCTTCACCACGCTGTCGGCGATCGCCGTGGCCTGCTCATTGGTCAGCAGGGAAAACAGCGGCACGCGTCGGATCAAGTCCAGATTGGACAACATGGCCATCGGAGAACCTCCTTGTTGTGGAATGCGCAGCCCGTGAAATCTAAACGTGGAAAACTAACGTTTTCATAGCATATGCGCAATTGTCTCCATTACATGAATTGATGCCAGTCGGCGTCAACCCCATGTCAGACTGGCGCCTTCTCGCTGTTTTGCCCTCCTGATCCGCCATGACACAGAACAACACCCAACACGCCCAGGTCCTTATCCTCGGCTCCGGCCCCGCGGGCTACACCGCCGCCATCTACGCTGCACGCGCCAACTTGAAACCCATGCTCGTGACCGGCATCGCCCAGGGCGGACAGCTGATGACCACGACCGAGGTCGACAACTGGCCGGCCGACGTGATGGGCGTGCAAGGGCCTGAGCTGATGCAGCGCTTCCTGCAGCACGCCGAGCGTTTCAACACGCAGATCGTGTTCGATCACATCAACACCGTTGACTTCTCGAAGCGCCCGTTCACCCTCAAGGGCGACTCGGGCACCTACACCTGCGACGCGCTGATCATCGCGACCGGCGCTTCGGCCAAGTACCTGGGCCTGCCGTCGGAAGAAAGCTTCATGGGCCGTGGTGTCAGCGGCTGCGCCACCTGCGATGGGTTCTTCTATCGAGGGCAGGAGGTCTGCGTCGTCGGTGGAGGCAACACTGCCGTCGAAGAGGCGCTGTATCTGTCGAACATCGCCAGCAAGGTGCACCTGATCCACCGCCGCGACAAGTTCCGCGCCGAGGCCATCTTGATCGACAAGCTGATGGAGAAGGTCGCCGCCGGCAAGATGCAACTCCACCTCTGGCAAACGCTCGACGAAGTGCTGGGCGATGCCTCCGGCGTGACCGGCGTGCGCATCAAGAGCACCCAGAACGGCACCACAAGCCAGATCGACGTCAAGGGCTGCTTCATCGCCATCGGCCACCAACCCAACACCGACATCTTCAAGGGCCAGCTGGAGATGAAGGACGGCTACATCGTCACCCAGAGCGGCCTGAACGGCATGGCCACGATGACCAGCGTGCCCGGGGTCTTCGCCGCCGGCGACGTGCAGGATCACATCTACCGCCAGGCCATCACCAGCGCCGGCACGGGCTGCATGGCCGCGCTGGATGCCCAGCGTTTCCTCGGGCATTGACAGAGGTCGCAGCGCCAGGGTAGGCAGGCAAAGAAAAGCGGGCTATACTCGTCGTCTTTGCCGAAACCGGCTGCGCATTCCTTGTGCAACCTCGGCTCCAGTTAAACAGATCACACGGAGAAGCGTCATGGCACGCGTCTGTCAAGTCACGGGCAAGGGCCCGATGGTGGGCAACAACGTTTCCCACGCCAACAACAAGACCAAGCGCCGTTTCCTGCCCAACCTGCAATATCGCCGGTTTTGGCTCGAAAACGAAAACCGCTGGGTGCGCCTGCGCATCTCCAATGCGGCTCTGCGCCTGATCGACAAGGTGGGCATCGAGCAAGTCGTCGCCGACCTGCGCGCCCGCGGCGAAATCTAAGTTAGGAGCCGATCATGGCAAAAGGTGGACGCGAAAAGATCAAGCTGGAATCGTCAGCCGGCACCGGTCACTTCTACACGACCGACAAGAACAAGAAGACCACGCCCGAGAAGATCGAAATCATGAAGTTCGATCCCAAGGCGCGCAAGCACGTGATGTACAAGGAAACGAAGCTGAAGTAATTCAGCCTTGCTTCAATCAAGAACCCGCTCCGGCGGGTTTTTTGTTGCCCCAAAAAGAAGGGCCCGCAACGCGGGCCCGCCTTCGTATTTCGGCCGAAGGCCTCAAGCGTGGGCAGCGCGCAACTTCAAGGCGAACTCTTGCAGGGTGGCAATGCCGCTCTCTTCCGCCTTCTTGCACCAGGCCTGCAGATCAGCCACCAGTTGCTCAGCCGACACATTGGTGCGGGTCCACAGCGAGCGCAGTTCTTCGCGCATCGCCACGAGCTTGACCAGGGCGGGGCTCTGGTCGCGGGCGCTTTCGACTGCCGCCTTCACATGGCTCGGGATCTTGTCGGCGTCACGGTGCAGCCAGCGACGGGCCAGACGCATGTTGGCCAGCTTGGCGTGGCCACCGGCACCTTCGGCCTTCAGGCGCTTGACCTCGGTCGCGCAGGCGACGCGCAGATTGCGCGCGTACTTGGCCATCACCTCGTAGCGGTTGGCGATCAGCGCCTCCAGCGTCTTGGAATCGGCCACCGGCTTGATGCTGCCGAGCTTGAGCATCGGGGGCGTCTTGCGTACCTTGGCCAGACCCATCATCTCCAGCGCGCGGATGTAAGCCCAGCCAATGTCGAATTCGTACTTCTTGACCGACAGCTTGGCTGAGGTCGGATACGTGTGGTGGTTGTTGTGCAGCTCTTCGCCGCCGATGATGATGCCCCAGGGCGACACGTTGGTGCTCGCGTCCGGCGCCTCAAAATTGCGATAGCCCCACCAGTGGCCCAGGCCATTGATGATGCCGGCGGCGGTGATCGGGATCCACAGCATCTGGATTGCCCAGACGGTCAGGCCGATGGCACCGAACAGCATCAAGTTCAGAATGAGCAAGATGCCCACGCCCTGCCAGGTGAAGCGGCTGTAGACGTTGCGCTCCATCCAGTCATCGGGCGTGCCGTGGCCGAACTTGCTCAAGGTTTCCTGGTTCTTCGCCTCCGCGCGGTAGAGCTTCGCTGCCGGTCAGCAACACGGTCTTGATGCCGTGGGCGACCGGGCTGTGCGGGTCGTCCTGGGTTTCGCACTTCGCGTGGTGCTTGCGGTGGATCGCCACCCACTCCTTGGTCACCATGCCGGTGCCCAGCCAGAGCCAGAAGCGGAAGAAGTGCGAGGGGATCGCGTGCAGGTCGAGAGCCCGGTGGGCTTGTGAACGATGCAGGAAGATCGTGACCGAAGCGATGGTGATGTGGGTCGTGAGCAAGGTGTACAGCACGATCTGCCACCAGGACGCTTCCACCAGACCACCGGCCAGCCAAGCGACCAAACCATTCCACAGAGACATCATTTCGTTCATCAGCTACCTTGAATCCGTCACACCCGGACGGGGTGCGCCATTGTAGAGGGGGCCCTCCAGCAGGCATCCGGAAAACTGCGTGCTTTGCACGCCTCGTCTCCCCGATGTGAAGTGAAGGCGTCCATTGGAGACTTCAAGCTCAGCGGCGTTCCCAGGCCGCTGCAAAAAACCCGTCCGTCCCGTGACGGTGCGGCCACAAACGGAGGCAGTCCCCCCGTACCAAGCTCCCAGCGTCGGCCACATGGGCCTTCTCCAGCAGTTCGGCAACGGGCAGTGGTTTGAAGTCCTTCCCATGCGCGGCCGTGAATTCCGTCACGATCGCCTCGTTTTCCTGTTCGAGAACGCTGCAGGTGGCGTAGACGAGTCGGCCGCCCGGTTTCACCAGCCGAGCGGCGCCAGCCAGGATTGCAGCCTGTTTCACACGCAATTCTTCGATCGACTCCGGCGATTGCCGCCATTTCAGGTCCGGATTGCGGCGCAAGGTGCCCAGGCCGGAGCAAGGCGCATCGACCAGCACCCGGTCGATCTTGCCGGCCAGCCGCTTGATCCGCTCATCGCGCTCGTGGGCGATCTGCGCCGGGTAGACGTTCGACAGCCCGCTGCGGGCGAGCCGCGGCTTGAGCGCCGCGAGACGATGGCCCGAAGTGTCGAAGGCGTAGAGCCGCCCGGTGTTGCGCATCGCCGCACCAAGCGCCAGCGTCTTGCCGCCGGCACCTGCGCAGAAGTCGACCACCATCTCGCCGCGTTTCGGGTCGGTGAGCAGCGACAGCAGCTGGCTGCCCTCGTCTTGCACTTCCACTTCGCCGCGGGTGAAGACCTCGAGCTTGTTCAGCGCCGGCTTGCCCTGCACGCGCAGGCCCCAGGGCGAATATGGCGTGGGCTGGGCGTCGATGCGGGCATCGGCCAGCGCCTTGGCCACGTCTTCGCGCTTGGCCTTGAAGGTGTTGACGCGCAAATCAAGGGGTGCACTCGCGTTGAGGCTTTCCACCAGCGGCCAGAACTCGTCGCCGAGTGCCGCCTTCAGCGTGTCAGCCAGCCACTCCGGCAGGTTGTGCCGCAGCTTCTCGGGCAAGGCACTGCGGTCGATGGCCTGCACCTGCGCCAACCACTGCTGCTCGGGCTCGCTCAAGGCAGCCCGCAGAAAGCCATCGTTCCCCTGCCACGCGAGGACCGCCAGACGCCGCTCCATCTCGCCCTTGCCCGATTGCGCGAGGTGCTGGTACAGCAGGCGCTGACGAAGCACCGTGTAGGTCGTCTCGGCCAGCGTGTGGCGCTCACGTTGCCCGAGCGCGCGGTTCGTGCGGAAGAAGTCGGAGACCACACGGTCTGCCGGTGAGTCGAACTGCAGGACCTTGTGCAGCAGATCGGTGGCGAGTTCGAGCAAGGCGTTGGGATGCATCGCGCGATTATCCTTGGCGTGCCATGAGCACCGACGACCTTCAGCCCCTGCCCGACACGCCCCTCGGCCGTTACCGCCATTACAAGGGCCACGAGTACGAGGTGATCGGCGTCGCGCGCCACAGTGAGACGCTGGAGCCGCTGGTCGTCTACCGCCCGCTCTACAACACGAGCGGCCTGTGGGTACGGCCGCACACGATGTTCTTCGAGGACGTCGAGATCGACGGCGTGCGCCACCCGCGCTTCACGCGAATCGCCTAGAGCAGCTGCGGCTCGCCCTTGATCTGCGTCACGACGCCGGCGTCGACACGCAGCAGCCCTTCCACCAGCCAGCGCACGGCCCTGGGGTACAGCAGGTGTTCGCGCGACAGCACACGCGCCGCAAGCGTCTCTTCGGTGTCGCCGGGGAGCACCGCCACCGCGGCCTGCGCAATGATGGGCCCGTGGTCCAGCTCGGGCGTCACGAAATGCACCGTTGCGCCTGCCACCTTGCACCCCGCCTCGATCGCGCGCTGGTGCGTGCCAAGACCCGGAAAGGCCGGCAGCAGGGACGGGTGCACATTGAGCATGCGGCCTTCGAACTGCTTCACGAAGCCGGGCGTGAGGATGCGCATGAAGCCGGCCAGCACCACCACATCGGGCGAGAACCCGTGCACGGCGCGCGCCAGTTCAGCGTCGAACGCCTCGCGATCGGCAAAGCCTTTGTGGTCGACCACCGCCGTCGCGATCCCGCGCGCCTGGGCGAACTGCAGCCCGGCTGCATCCGGCCGGTTGCTGATGACGGCCGCAATGCGCGCCGGCCACCCTTCAGTCGCACAGGCCTGGACGATGGCCTCCATGTTGGAGCCCCGCCCGGATATCAATATCACGATGTTCTTCATGGGCCGGGCAGTGTACGAGGCGGCCCGGCGGGGGGAATGCCCCGAAAACTACAATCGCGTCCCCCACCGAGACACACCCATGACTGAACGCGTCCTGACCGGCATCACCACCACCGGCACGCCCCACCTCGGCAACTACGTCGGCGCCATCCGCCCTGCCATCCGCGCGAGCCAGGCGCCGGGCGTCGAGAGCTTCTTCTTCCTCGCCGACTACCACGCGCTCATCAAGTGCGACGACCCGGCGCGCATCGAACGTTCGCGCCTGGAGATCGCCGCCACCTGGCTCGCCGCCGGCCTCGACACCCAGCGCGTCACCTTCTACCGCCAGAGCGACATCCCCGAGACGCCCGAGCTGACCTGGCTGCTCACCTGCGTCACCTCCAAGGGCCAGATGAACCGGGCGCACGCCTACAAGGCCGCGCTCGACGCCAACGTCGCCGCGGGCGAGGACCCCGACGCCAACATCACGATGGGCCTCTACAGCTACCCCATCCTGATGGCCGCCGACATCCTGCTCTTCAACGCCCACCGGGTGCCGGTTGGCCGCGACCAGGTGCAGCACATCGAGATGGCGCGCGACGTCGCCCAGCGCTTCAACCACCTCTTCGGCAACGGCCGCGATCTTCGTGCTGCCCAGCGCCGAGGTCGAGGAAGAAGTGGCCACACTGCCCGGGCTCGACGGCCGCAAGATGTCGAAGAGCTACGACAACACCATTCCGCTCTTCGAGGGCGGCGCGAAAGGCCTCAAGGACGCCGTCGCCCGCATCGTCACCGACTCGCGCCTGCCCGGCGAGCCGAAGGACCCTGACAGCAGCTCGCTCGTCACCATCTACGACGCCTTCGCCACGGCGCAGCAGCGCACCCAGATGCGCACCGACCTGCGTGCAGGCCTCGGCTGGGGCGATGCGAAACAGCGCACAGTCGAGCTGATCGAGTCGCACCTGGGCCCGATGCGCGCCCGCTACGAAGAGTTGATGGCCCACCCGGAGCAGGTCGAAGACGCGCTGATGGCGGGTGCCGACAAGGCCCGCAAGGTCGCGCAGCCGCTGATGCAGGAACTGCGCGCCGCCGTCGGCCTGCGCAAGATGGTGGCGCTGCCCACCAGGCAGAAGGCGCCCACCGCGACCAAGCAGGCCCTGCCCCTCTTCAAGCAGTACCGCGAGCCGGACGGCCGCTTCTACCTCAAGCTGCAGGATGGCGATGGCACCCTGCTGTTGCAGGCCGGCGGCTTTGCCGAAGGCCGCGAGGCCGGCCAGTTCATCAAGCGGCTGAAGGCCGAAGGCGTGGCGGCGCTCTCGCAGGCGCCCACCGACGTGCTGGTGCCGCTCGACCGCATCGAAGCCGCACTGCGCACCCTCGCCGAGGCCGAATCCTGAGCGGCGCAACCGTCGTGGCCGGCATCCACATCACCGACATCGAAGCCGCCATCAACTGGTGGCGCGAGCGTTCGCCCTCGCCCGACGGCATCACCGCCTGCAAGGAGGTGCTCGCGCTGGCCGAGGTGTACGCGCTGATGGTGTACTACCACGAGACCGAGTGCGACGAAGACTCCATGCCGCCCAAGGCCCATGAGGCCTGGCTCGCCTGGTACGCCAGCACGCCCGACGCGCCCTGCATCGCCATCTGCTCCACGAGCCAGGGCGACGACGTCTGCAAAGGCTGCGGCCGCACCTTCGACGAAGTGCAGAACTGGACGGTGATGAGCCCCTCGGAAAAGCGCCAGACCTGGCGCCGCATCACCTTCGAAGGCACCGCCTGGCGCTTCAACCGCTACAGCGAACGGGCGCCCGACGCCCAGCCCAGCCCGGCCCCCGAGGGCGCTGCTTGACGGCAGCCCTTCTCCACCCCGGCACCCGCCTGCTCGACAGCGCACGCCGCATCGTGCCGCTGGCCTGGCCGGTGTTCGTCGGCCAGGTGGCGGTGCTCGCCTTCAGCACCGTCGACACGGTGATGGTGGCCCGCTACGCCGCACTCGACCTGGCCGCCCTCGCCGTCGGGTCGGCCGCCTACATCACCATCTTCGTCGGCTTCATGGGCATGGTGCTCGCCATCGGGCCGATCGCGGGCCAGCTCTACGGTGCGAAGAGAACGCTCGAGGCCGGCGCCCAGCTGCACCAGGCGGTGTGGGTCGCACTCGGCCTGTCGCTGCTCGGCAGTGTGCTGCTGCTGATGCCGGCGCCCTTCCTGCTCGCCGCGCAGGCCAAACCGGAAGTCGCCGACAAGGTGCAGGCCTACCTCGGCTATCTCGCGCTCGCCCTGCCGCCTTCGCTCATCTTCCAGGCCTTCCGCGGCTTCAACACCGCCGTGTCGCGGCCCAAGGTGGTGATGACGCTGCAGCTCGGCGCGCTCGCGCTCAAGGTACCCCTCAACGCGCTGCTGATCTACGGCGTGCCGGCCTGGAACCTGCCCGCAATGGGCGCGGCCGGCTGCGGGCTCGCGAGCGCCATCGCCATGTGGGCGCAGCTGGCCATCGCATGGTGGGTGCTGCGGCGCGACCCGTTCTACGCGCCTTTCGGCCTGCACGTCACGCGCCTCAACCCGCCGCACTGGCCAAGCCTCAAGGAGCTGCTGCGCCTGGGCATCCCGATGGGCCTGTCGATCCTGATCGAGGTGACCGGTTTCACCTTCATGGCGATCTTCATCTCGCGCATCGGCACCACCGAGGTGGCGGGCCACCAGCTGGCGGCGAACATGGTCTCGCTGATGTTCATGATGCCGCTGGGCATCGCCAACGCCACCAGCACGCTCGTCGCGCAGAGCATCGGCGCCGATCGGCACGCCGACGCGCGACGTCTCGGCTGGCACGGCCTGCAGATCGGCGCCGTCGTCGCCGGCGTGCTGGGCACCACGGTCTATCTGCTGCGCGAGCCGGTGCTCAATGCGTACACCCACAACCCGGTCATCGTGGCCTCGGCGATGCCGCTGCTCGCCTTCGTCGCGATCTTCCACGTGGCCGATGCCACGCAGACCATCGCATCGTTCGTCATGCGGGCCTACCGCGTGGCAACCGCGCCGATGGTCATTTACGCCGTGGCGCTGTGGGGCGTGGGCCTGGGTGGCGGCTACGTGGTCGCGTTCAACCTGACCGGCCTGACACCCGAACCCTTGCTCGGCGCGCGAGGTTTCTGGGCCGCCTCGGTCACCGGCCTTGTGCTCTCAGGCATCGGGCTGTGCACCCTGATGGCCTGGGTCTTGCACCACAAGCGCGGCCGCTAGGCGCGCGGAAACACCAGCTCGAAGCAGCTGCCGCCACCGTCACGGTCGGTGCAGCGCACGCTGCCGCCGTGGCGCTCGGCGATCTGCTTGACGAGGCTCAGTCCGAGGCCCACACCCCCCGCCTGTTCAGCGTGGCCCGGCAGCCGGTAGAAGGGCTCGAAGATGCGCTCGCGCTGCGCTGGCGGCACACCCGGGCCGCGATCGCACACCTGCACCGTGGCCTGGTTGCCGCCGCTCGTGACGTTGACGCTGATGTCGCCACCGCCATAACGGCGCGCGTTTTCCAGCAGGTTGCGCAGGGCACGGCGCAGCAGGCGCTCGTCGCCGGCCACGGTGGCCGAAGTGCCGTCCACCACAGCGTCCACACGCGAGCCCTCCTCCGCGGCAAGCGCCAGCAGGTCGACCGGGTCGCGCTTGTCGACGCGCTGCACGGCATCGAGCCGGCTCGCGAGCAACACCTCCTCGACCAGCGCGTCGAGTCCGGCCACGTTGGTCTCGATCTCGTGCTTCAGGCGCTGCGACTGCTGCGGCGAGGCGCCGTCGAGCATCTGCACCGCCATCTTCATGCGCGCCAGCGGCGAGCGCAGCTCGTGGCTCGCATTGGCCAGGAGCGACTGGTGCGAGCGCACCAGGTTCTCGATGCGCTCGGCGGCAAGGTTGAAGCTCGCCGCCACCGCGGCCACCTCGTCGCGCCCGCTCACCTCCACCCGGTGATGCAGCTGGCCGGCGCCGAACTGCTCGACACCCTGCTTCAAGGCCTGCAGCCGGCGCGTGAGGTGGCGCACCGCCGGCCAGGCGCCGGCCGCCACCGCAACGAAGAGCAGCACCAGCAGCACGACAGGCCCGAAGCCCTGCCAGGCCGGCGGCATGAAGGGCAGCAGCGGCGGCGGCAACGGGCGCAGCACGTCGCTTCTCGGGCCTCCACCCTGCCCGGTGATGGCGCGCAGGCGGGCTCCCGGCGCCATGCGCAGCACCCACAGCGTGCGGCCGTCGTCGAGCGGCACGGCATGCAGCCGGCCGCCGCCTTCGGACTGACGGCGCACGAAGGACTCGGACGTGGCGATGCGCACCCCCGCCCGGTCGTCCAGCGCCAAGGGCAGACGCAGGCGCTGCGACCATTCGGCCAGGGCCGCTGCCTGCTCGTCGACCGGCGCCTCAGGCGTCGGCAGCGCACGCTGGATCAGGTCGCCCCACGCGCCCATGCGCTCGGACACGGCCGATTCGGTGAGCTGCCGTTCGCGCTGCACCTGGCGCTGGAACAGCCAGCCGGAGCCGAAGGCGAACAGCAACAGCACCGCCACGACGGTCAGGTAGATCCGGAGCGTGAGGGTTCTCATTCCGCAGCGTCGGCGTCCTGCTTTTTCGCGAACACGTAGCCTGCGCCACGCACCGTCAGCACGCGCTTGGGCGCCTTGGGGTCGTCTTCGATCACCGCGCGGATGCGCGAGATGTGCACATCGATCGAGCGGTCGAAGGCTTCGAGCGGGTGACCCTTCAGGCTGTCCATGATCTGGTCGCGCGAGAGCACACGGCCCGGGCTTTGCGCGAGCACCACCAGCAGGTCGAACTGGTGACTGGTCAGGTCGCAGGGCTTGCCTTCGAGGCGGGCCACGCGGGCGCCGAGGTCGATCTCCAGCCGCCCGAAGCGCAGCACCTCGTCGGGGGCGTCGTCGGGCGCCGCTCGGCGCAGCAGCGCCTTCACGCGCGCCAGCAACTCACGCGGCTCGAAGGGCTTTGGCAGGTAGTCGTCGGCGCCGAGTTCGAGGCCGACGATGCGGTCCATCGGCTCGCCGCGGGCGGTGAGCATCAGAAGCGGCAGCTTGCGCGTGCGGGGGTCGCCGCGCAATTCGCGGCACAGGTCGAGACCGTCGCCGTCGGGCAGCATCAGGTCGAGCAGCAAGGCGTCGAAGGCCTCGGCGGCCAGGCGCTCGCGGCCTGCGGCCAGTGAGCCGGCCACCTCGACCTTGTAGCCGGCGTTGCCCAGGTAGTCGCCCACCATCGCCGAGAGGCGGGCATCGTCATCGATCATCAACAGGCGAGCACTCATGACAGCGGCATCCATCGAAACACCCCCCGGCACAGGCACGAGCGCCTCCTGGGGGGGCCGAGGCCGAATCAGACCACAAGCCGGCGGACTTCATTGCACGGGGGCGCTGGCCGCGCCGCGGCGTTCCAGGGTGCGGTTCTGCAGGCGCTCTTTCATGCGCTCCTGACGCTGCTGGGCCTGTGCCGCCAGCTTGGCGCGCTGCTCGGGGCTCAGCACGGTGCTGATCTCGAGCATGGCCTGGCTGATGCGCTTGCTGGCCAGGTCGTGCTGCGCGAGCAGTTGCACCCGGGTCGCCTCGACGGCACGCGCATCGACCACCGGTGCTGCGAACAGCTGCTGGCTCTGGCGGCGCAGGCCGCGCGCCGTGTCATGGATGGGCTTCAGGTCGGCTGCCGCCGCCCGCACGATCTGCTTGACCTGGGTGCGCTGCGCCTCGCTCGCGTCCACCCCCTTGAGGTAACGGTCGACGGCGCGCTCGGCGTGCTCGGGCGAGGCCATGAAAAGCCTGTGGCCGCCGAAGCCGCCATGCGCCCCGCGCGGGCCGTGGTGCATGCCATGGCGCGCGTGCGGCGGGCCGTCTTGCGGGCCGGCCGGCTGAGCCCAGGCCGACAGCGCCACCGTGCCCCCCACCGCCAAGAGCGTCACCAGCATCACGAACTTCACGCCACGGGGCGCCGGGCGCCCCTCCGAGGCCAGGGCCTGTGTCCTGCGTTGGAACATCGCATCTCTCCTGCAAATCGGGCCGATCGCCCATGCCGCCACTCTGGGCGCCGGGGGTGAACTGCACGTGGCCAGGGGGTAAAGATGTGTGAACTGTGCAGCCGTGCACAATTTCGGCTCAAGTGTCCGCACCAGGGGGCCGATATGCGAGACGATGCATTCGTTTGAGGCCCAGCCCCACGCCAAGCCGCCCATGTCCAGCCCCGCCCTCCTCGTCGACGCACCCGCCATCGAGCCCCGCGCCGAAGGCGATGCGCACACGCGCACCCGGCGGCGGGTCTGGATGGTGGAGTGCGCGGTCATCGGGGCGAGCTACGTCCTCAACGGCGTGCTGCTGAGCCTCTTCGCGCTCGCCGGCACCGTGCACTGGAGCGCGGGCGTGTGCTACGGGCTGCCGGGGGTGCTGCTGTCGGCGCTCTGCGTGGCCCTCATCAGCACCGGCGCCAGCGAGCGGACCCAGGACCCCAGCATGTCGAAAGTGCAGGCTTACGGGAATGCTGCGTTGACGCTGACCGGCGTCGCGCTGTTTCCGCAGCTGGCCTTCGCCTACGCGCTGATCCTCTTCATCCTGATGCTCACGTCGACCTACCGCATGCCCAAGCGCCGGCTCAACGCGATGCTGGCCGTGGTGGTGCTGCTCTTCGCCGTGCTCACCTTCGGGCAAGGCCGGCCGCTCACGGTGCCCGGCAGCACGCCGCTGGAGCGCTGGCTGTCGCTGCTCTTCTTCGTGGTCTCGCTTGGTCGCTGCGTGTTCCTGAGCGTGATCAACACCCACAACAACCGCCTGCTGCGCGAGCGCGGCATCGAGATGCAGGCCAAGCTGGCCGAGATCGAGCGCCTGGCGCACCACGACGAGCTGACCGGCGCGCTCAACCGCCGCCGCATGATGCATTTCCTCGGCGAGGAGTTGGCCCGCCACGACCGCAACGGTGTGCCGGTAAGCGTGGCCCTGCTCGACCTCGACCACTTCAAGGCGGTGAACGACACGCTCGGCCACCTGTGCGGCGATGAAGTGCTGCGCCGCTTCGCCACCGCCGTGCAACGCCATGCCCGCAACACCGACCGCTTCGGCCGCTACGGCGGCGAGGAGTTCCTGGTCATCCTGAACGACACGTCGACCGACGCCGCCCTGCAGGCCATCGAGCGCATGCGCAGCGCCATCGCCAAGATCGACTGGAGCGACATCTCGCCGGAGCTGCGCGTGACCTTCTCGGCCGGCATCGCCACCTACAACGGCAGCGAGACGGTCGAAGTGCTGCTCGGCCGCGCCGACCTCGGTCTCTACGAAGCCAAGCACCACGGCCGCAATTGCAGCCGCGCCCTGTGAGGACACGAGCATGAGCGATCTCGCCCTCGGCACGACTCCGCCCGCGGCCCCGAAAGACAGCGCCGCCAAGCCCGACCGCCGCTTCGCCCACCACCTAAACAACCAGCGGCTCATCCTGATGAGCTACCTGATCGACGGGGTGGTGCTGACGGCCTTCCACTTTGCCGGCACCATCGGCTGGCTGCCGGTGCTCGCCTACACCGGCGCGGGCGTGCTGATCACCGCCGTCACCTACACGCTGATTGCCAGCGGCTGGACGCAGCGCTTCCGCGACACCGGCATCACCATCTACCAGACCATCCCGGCACAGGCGCTGCAGCTCGCCTGCATGGCGTTCGTCCCCGAGGTGAGCTTCATGTTCGCGCTGCTGCTTTTCATCGTGTACTGCACGCTGACGCTGTCGCTCGACGTGCGGCGCTCGATCATCGCCTGGGCCATCGCCGGGGCGGCGGCGGCCAGCGTGCTGGCAATCGTCGGCACGCCGCTGCACATTCCCAGCAGCAACACCGCCGAGCAGGTGATCAGCTTCACCTTCTTCGTGATCACGCTGTGGCGCTGCGTGCTGATCGGCAGCTTCAACCGCCAGATGACGAGCCGCCTGAAGGCCCGCGGTCGCGAGCTGGCCGAGCTCACGGCCAAGGTCGACATGCTCGCCCATCACGACGAACTGACCGGCGTGATGAACCGCCGCAGCCTCTTCGCCGCGCTGCGCGACGAGGCTGCAGCGGGCCGAACGCTCCAAGCTGCCGCTGAGCGTGGCCATCCTCGACCTCGACCGCTTCAAGGCCGTCAACGACCAGTTCGGCCACCTCGCCGGCGACAAGACGCTCAAGATCTTCGCGAGCACCTTGTCGCAGCTCACGCGCAAGGCTGACCGCTTCGGCCGCTACGGCGGCGAGGAGTTCCTGCTGGTGATGACCAGCACCGGCCTCGACACCGCCGAGACGCCCATCGAGCGCATGCGCGCCGCCCTGAAAGCCGCCGACTGGAGCGCCGTGGCGCCCGGCTTCTCGGCCACCTTCTCGTGCGGCATCGCGGCCTATCGCCCCGGCGAAACCCCGGAGCTGCTGCTGCAGCGCGCCGACAACGCGCTTTATCGCGCCAAGCGCGACGGACGCGACTGCACCCGGGTCGATTGACGACGCCCGCGGGCCGACCGCCCGCGCTCAGGCGCTGCTGCGTTCGCCGGCCGACTCCACCCGGTCGCGCAACCAGCCGTCGATGCAGTTGAGCAGCACCATCGGGTCGGCCGGCTTCACGAAGTGGTGGTCGAAGCCGGCAGCTTCGGCGTTCTGCCGGTCTTCGCGCTGACCGTAGCCGGTGAGCGCGAGCAGCAGCGCGGCCTTGCCGATGGACGTCTGGCGAAGGCGGCGCGCCACCTCGTAGCCGTCGAGCACCGGCAGGCCGATGTCGAGCACCACCACGTCAGGTGCGAAGAGTTCGGCGGCCACCAGCGCCTCGCCGCCATCGGCGGCCGTGCGCACCTCGTGGCCGCTCAGCTCCAAGAAGCTCGCCACGCTCTGCGCGGCATCGCGGTTGTCGTCGACGACCAGCACGCGGCAGGCCGGTGGTGCCGACTGTTCGTGGGGCACGGGGGCTGCCTCGCCCGTCGTGATCAGGCCCACGCCGGGCAGGCGCAGCGTGAACTCGGAGCCCTTGCCCACCCCCTCGCTTGCCGCCTGCAGCTGGCCGCCGTGCATTTCGGCCAGGCGTCGAGCGAGCGTGAGGCCCACGCCCAACCCGCCCTGCGCGCGGTCGAGACCGCGAGCGCCCTGGGTGAAGAGGTCGAAGATGCGCGGCAGCAAGTGCGCGTCGATGCCGATGCCCTGGTCGCGCACCCGGATCACCGCACCCGAGCCGTCGCGGCTCGCATGCAGGGCCACGGTGGTGCCGCGTTCGCTGTACTTCGAGGCGTTGTTGAGCAGGTTCGAGAGGATCTGCGCCAGCCGCGCGAAGTCGCCCTGCAACCACACCGGCTCGGCCAGCGGCACCACCTGCAGGGTCTGGCCGCGCGAGTCGATGAGCGGCTGCGCCGTCTCGACGCTGTGCGCGATCACCGCATTCAGGTCGACCTTCTCGCGCGTGAGCACGATCTTGCCCTGGCTGATGCGCGCCACATCGAGCAGCTCGTCGATCAGGCGCGTCATCTGCTGCACCTGGCGCACCATGATCTCGGACGCGCGGTTGAGCTTCGGGTCGGGCGGCGCGATGCGGCGGATCACCTCCAGCGCGGTGCGCACCGGCGCGAGCGGGTTGCGCAGCTCGTGCGACAGCATCGCGAGGAATTCATCCTTCCGCCGGCCGGCCTCCTGCAGCTCCATCTCGGCGGCGCGCCGCTCGACGATCTCGCTTTGCAGGCTGCCGTAGAGCGTGGCGTTCTCCAGCGCCGCGGCGGCACGTGCGGCCAGGTCGTCGAGCACACGCCAGTCGACCAGGTGATCGCTGCCGTCGCTGGCGACGAAGAGCGCGCCCAGAAGCCGGTCACCGTTGATGAGCGGCAGGGCCGCGGCACGCTGCCAGGGGCGCCCGTCGCGCGGCCGCGTCGCGGGGCCGGCAGCCGAGGGCTCCTGCACCGCCTCTTCCAGCGCGCTGAGCAGCATCTCGTCGAGGTTGACGCGGGTGCGGTCCTTGATGGCACGGCGCAGGGCCACGCGCACGCTGCCGTCGAGCGCCGGCCAGGGCAGCTCGCGCACCTCGCCGTCGCTCGCCAGTACCACGTCGGGCTGCCGGTCGATGTCGTCGCTGCCCACCACCACCGCCATGGTCGCAAGCGTGGGCACGAGCAGGCGAGCCAGGTCGCGCCGGCTTACCGCCGCCTGCAGCGAGCTGTTGAGCACGTGGCTCGCGCTGGCGAGAAAGGCGGAGCGGCGGTCGCTGTCTTCAGCCGCCACGCGCGCAGCCTCGGCTGCCGCCACCGCCGCCCGCGCATCGGCCTGCCGCCGCAGCTGGCGCTGCATCGCGAAGAGCCGCACGAAGACACGCACCTTGCTGCGCAGGATGTGCGGCACCACCGGCGAGAGGATGTAGTCGACCGCCCCCAGCGCGTAGCCGCGCTCGGTCTGCATCTCGTCGGCGTACGACGTGATGAAGATGATCGGCGTGTCAACCGAGCGCTTGTACTGGCGGATGAGCGTGGCCGTCTCGAAGCCGTCGATGTCGGGCATGTTGACGTCGAGCAGGATCACCGCGAACTCGCGCTGCAGCACCTCCCGCAGCGCCTCGCGGCCCGAGCGCACGAAGACGAGTTCCTGCCCGAGACTCTTCGAGCACGGTGCGGAAGACGAGCAACTTCTCGGGCAGGTCGTCCACCACGAGGATGTTGACCTTGTCTTCGCCCTCGGCGGGCAGCGACATCGACGCGGACAGGTCGTTCAGCGGCACAGCCACCCCCGCAGCACCACCAGCAGGTACGCCGTGTCAACGGGTTTGGAGAGGTAGTCCCAGGCCCCGGCCTCGATGCACTTCTCGCGGTCGCCCTTCATCGCCTTCGCGGTCACGGCGATCAGCGGGAGGTCCTTGCCGCGCGGCAGCTTGCGCATCAGGCGCATGGTCTCCATGCCGTCCATCTCCGGCATCATGATGTCCATGAGCACGACGTCGATCTCGGGGTCGTTCTCCACCAGCCGGATGGCGTCGCGCCCGTTCTCGGCCGAGAGGATCACCATGCCCTGCGCATCGAGCACGGTGGCCAGCGCGAAGATGTTGCGCATGTCATCGTCGACGATCAGCACCTTCTTGCCAACGAGCGTGCGGTCGCCATCGACCACCGCCTGCACCGAGCGGCGCTCCGCTTCCGTGAACGAGGCCTCGCCGCGGTGCAGGAAGAGCGAGGTCGCATCCAGCATGCGCTCCAGCGTGGGCGCGCGGCGCAGCGCGAAGGCGCTGTGGCCGCGGCCCCAGACGGACATGACGGCCGCGTCGTCGCTGGTCAGCACGATGGGCATCTGGCGCGCGAGCGGGCGCGACTCCAGCGCCTCGATCACGTCTTCGGGGCCGAAGTCGGGCACGCTGCCATCGGTGATGAGGCAATCAATGTTGCCGCTTCGCATCTGCACCCGGGCCGCGGCGGCGGATTCGGGCTGCACCACGTCGGTCTCGGCGTCGAGCGCCTGCAGGTAGCTGGCGCGCAGCGGGGTGTCGGCCATCATCACCATCAGTCGTTTCTTGCGCCGGTCGGCGAACTCGTAGAGGTGGCCGAGGGCCTGCTCCACTTCATCGGCCGACTGCAGCGGCTTGGTGAGGAAGCCCACCGCGCCCGAGGCCAGCGCCCGCTCGCGCGAGTCATCGGTCGAGACCACGCAGACCGGGATGTGGCGGGTGGCGAGGTCGCTCTTGAGCCGCTCGAGGATGCGCCATCCCGCCATGTCGGGCAGGAAGATGTCGAGCGTGATCACCGCCGGCTGGAAGTCACGCGTCATCGCGAGCGCCCCCGCACCGCTGGTGCTCACCAGGCCCTTGAAGCCGACGCGTCGCGCGGCCTGCAACAGCACCTGCGCGAAGGACAGATCGTTTTCGACGATCAGCAGCACCTTGTCGCCGAGCAGGATGTCGTTGCGGTCGTCGTTGGCCGGGTTGGCGGCCGCCTGGGCCTCGGGGTCGCGCAGGTCGTCGCTGCCGGGTTGAGGGCCCATCACCACGCGCTGCACCGGCGCCGGCAGTGCCGCCGGCGGTGCGGCGGGCAGGTCGCGCGCCACCACGTCTTGCGCCGGCAGCACCGGGCGGCCGTGGCGCGGGCTGCGCGTCGGGCTGTAGCTCTGCGGCAGGTAGAGCGTGAAGGTGCTGCCCTGCGAGGGCGCGCTCACGAGCCTGATCTCGCCACCCAGCAGACGCGCCAGCTCGCGGCTGATCGCAAGGCCCAGGCCCGTGCCGCCGTACTTGCGGCTGGTGGAGCCGTCGGCCTGCTGGAAGGCCTCGAAGATGATCTGCTGCTTGTCCGACGAGATGCCGATGCCGGTGTCGGTCACCGCGAAGGCCAGCACCTGGGTGGCGCGGTTGAGGTCTTCGTTGTCGCGCGACCAGCCGCTCTCGGCCACCGACAGCGAGAGCCGCACCGAGCCCTGGTGGGTGAACTTGAACGCGTTGGACAGCAGGTTCTTGATGATCTGCTGCAGGCGCTTGACGTCGGTGACCACGCTCTTGGGCAGCGGCGGGTGCGCGAGGATCTCGAACTCGACGTGCTTGCTCTCGGCCACGTGGCGGAAGCTGCGGTCCACGCTGCGCTGCAGGTCCTCCAGCCGCAGTTCGCTCACGTCGACCACCACGGTTCCCGACTCGATCTTGGAGAGGTCGAGGATGTCGTTGATGAGCGCCAGCAGGTCGTTGCCCGAGAGGTGGATGGTCTTGGCGAACTCCACCTGCTTGTTGGTGAGATTGCCCTCGGCGTTCTTGCACAGCTGGTCGCTCAAGATGAGCAGCGAGTTGAGCGGCGTGCGCAGCTCGTGCGACATGTTGGCCAGGAACTCCGACTTGTACTTCGACGTCAGCGCGAGCTGCTCGGCCTTTTCTTCGAGCGCCTGGCGGGCCTGCTCGACCTCCTGGTTCTTGCGCTCCACCTCCTGGTTCTGGTGCACCAGCAGGCGGGCCTTCTCCTGCAGTTCCTCGTTGGTCTGCTGCAATTCCTGCTGTCGGCTTTGCAACTCCTCGGCGAGCGACTGAGATTGCTTCAGCAGGTCTTCGGTGCGCATGTTGGCGCTGATCGTGTTGATCACGATGCCGATGGATTCGGTCAGCTGGTCGAGGAAGGCCTGGTGCGCCGGGTTGAAGCGCTCGAGCGACGCCAGCTCCAGCACGCCGCGCACCTCGCCTTCGAACACGATGGGCAGCACCAGCACGTCCATCGCCGCCGACTCCGACAGGCCGGTGGCAATCCGGAAGGCCTGGCTCGGCACGTTGGTCAGGAGGATCTTGCGTTTCTCGATCGCGCACTGGCCGACCAGGCCCTGGCCCAGCTCGACCTCTCGGCCATGCGACTCCTGGCCGCCCGACGCATAGCTGCCGAAGAGCTTGAGCTTGGTGGCCGCAGCGCTGCCGGTCAGCACGTAGAACTCGGCCTGCTGCGCGCCCACCACCGGCGCCAGCTCGGAGAGGATCAGCTGGCCGACGGTGAGCAGGTCCTTCTGGCCCTGCAGCATGCGGCTGAACTTCGCGAGGTTGGTCTTCAGCCAGTCCTGCTCGGTGTTCTTCTGCGTGGTGTCCTTCAGGTTGCGGATCATCTCGTTGATGGTGTCCTTGAGCGCGGCCACCTCGCCCTGCGCCTTCACCGTGATGGAACGCGTGAGGTCGCCCTGCGTCACCGCGGTCGCCACCTCGGCAATCGCGCGCACCTGCGTGGTGAGGTTGGCGGCGAGCTGGTTCACGTTTTCGGTCAGGCCCTTCCACGTGCCGGACGCGCCCGGCACCTTGGCCTGGCCGCCGAGCTTGCCGTCCACGCCCACCTCGCGCGCCACGGTGGTCACCTGGTCGGCGAAGGTGGCGAGCGTGTCGGTCATCGAGTTGATGGTCTCGGCGAGCGCCGCGATCTCGCCCTTGGCCTCCACCGTCAGCTTCTGCTTCAGGTCGCCGTTGGCCACGGCGGTCACCACCTTGGCAATGCCGCGCACCTGGCCGGTCAGGTTGCCGGCCATGAAGTTCACGTTCTCCGTCAGGTCCTTCCAGGTGCCCGACACATCGCGCACCTGCGCCTGGCCGCCGAGGCGACCTTCGGTGCCGACCTCACGCGCCACACGCGTCACTTCCGACGCGAAGGAGGAGAGCTGGTCCACCATGGTGTTGATGGTGGCCTTCAGCTCCAGGATCTCGCCTTTCAC